>NZ_SRIC01000260.1 GCF_004684775.1 Streptomyces sp. MZ04 | reverse complement strand
CCCACCCATCCCGATCTGACGGTACGTCATATCTGACGACGCACACATCGTCGTAGCTGATGGACCGTCAGGCAAGGGGTGGGGGCAAACCGCCAGGCACGGAATGGGGCATGAAGAAGGGCCCGGCCTCCCCCACGGGAACGTCGGACCCTCCCCACAGCATCACGCCCCGGCGGCCCACAACCCTTCACTCGTGAGCCCGAGCAGCTCGATGGCGTTCCCCCGCACGATCCGGTCGACGACGTCCGGTGCGAGGTGCCCCATCTGCGACTCCCCGACCTCACGGGACTTGGGCCAAGTCGAGTCGGAGTGCGGATAGTCGGTCTCGTAAAGGACATTCCCGACCCCGATCGAGTCGAGGTTCTTCAGCCCGAAGGCATCATCGAAGAAGCACCCGTACACATGCTCCGTGAACAGCTCGGACGGCGGCCGGTGCACCTTGTCGGCGACGCCGCCCCACCCCCGGTTCTCCTCCCACACCACATCCGCACGCTCAAGAATGTACGGAATCCACCCGATCTGCCCTTCCGCATACATGATCCTGAGATTCGGGAAGCGCTCGAACTTCCCGCTCATCAGCCAGTCCACCATCGAGAAACAGCAGTTGGCGAAGGTGATGGTCGACCCCACGGCCGGCGGCGCGTCCGCCGACGTACTCGGCATCTTGCTGCTCGACCCGATGTGCATGGCGATGACGGTGCCGGTCTCGTCGCAGGCCCGCAGGAAGGGATCCCAGTCGTCGGTGTGGATGGACGGCAGCCCCAGGTGGGGCGGTATCTCGGAGAACGCGACGGCGCGCACGCCACGGGCGGCGTTCCTGCGGACCTCGGCGGCGGCGAGCTCGGCATCCCAGAGAGGGACGAGAGTGAGCGGAATGAGACGGCCGTGCGCCTCGGGCCCGCACCACTCCTCCACCATCCAGTCGTTGTACGCGCGCACACCGAGCAGCCCGAGTTCGCGGTCCTTGGCCTCGGTGAAGGTCTGCCCGCAGAAACGGGGAAACGTGGGGAAACAGAGGGCGGACTGGACGTGATTGACGTCCATGTCGGCGAGGCGCTCCGGAACGCTGAACGAGCCCGGCCGCATCTGCTCGTACGTAATGATCTCGAGCTTGATCTCGTCCCGGTCATACCCGACGGCGGTATCGAGCCGAGTAAGCGGCCGATGGAGATCTTCGTACACCCACCAGTCCCCGATGGGTCCTTCATCCCCCTTGGCCCCCATCACGGGCGCGAACTTACCGCCCATAAAGGTCATTTCCTTCAGTGGCGCACGTACGACGCGGGGTCCGCTGTCGCTGTATTTGGCCGGGAGACGGTCCTGCCAGACATGGGCGGGCTCGACGGTGTGGTCGTCCACCGAGATGATCCTCGGGAACGTCGGAAGGGTCTCAGCGGTGTCCATGGCGTCCACGGTAGCGCCGATCTGACGACCCGTCAGCTCCCTTGCAGGCTCTCTTGCGCGCTCTCTGTACGCCGATGAATGCTCGGCCGCTCGTGCGAGGACCCTGTGAGAGCCGTCTCGCGGAGCTGACGCATCCGCCATGAACAAGGCAAACTGGCGGGGAACAAGAACCACGAACCGGATAGGAACCGGATAGGAACCGGATGGAACCGGATGGAACCGGATCGGATCCGGCTTCGATCCGGATTCGATCCAGATCTGGTCCGCATAGACGCACGGCAAGCGCGGGTAGGGCAGCCCCGCGACGCACAACCAGGCACGGCGACAGCCGGTCACGGCAGGGCAGCAGGGGGAGCGATGGACGGTGTACCGCGAGTACCGGAGCAGCGGCGTCCGGCCACGGGGGGCACCCCCGAGGCCGAACAGGCGTCGCGGTTCAGCGTGCTCGGGCCTGTACGCGCGTGGCTCGGCGCCAAGCAACTCTCCATGGGCTCGCCGCAACAGCGTGCCCTCCTTGCGGCCCTCCTCATGCGTGACGGCCGCACGGCCACGGCGTCGGAGCTGATCGACGCGGTATGGGGCGACGACCCGCCCTCGCAGGCGCTGGCGGCGGTCCGTACGTACGCCTCGCGTCTGCGCAAGGTGCTCCCGCCGGGCGTCCTGGTCAGCGAGGCGGGCGGCTACGCGGTGGTGGTCGCCTGCGGCGCGCTCGACCTCACCCTCGCCGAGGACCTGTGGGCGGAGGCCGAGAAGGCACGCGGCGTGGCCGACCTGTGCCAGGCGCGCACGCTGGTCAACAAGGCACTGAGCCTGTGGGACGGCGAACCCCTGGCGAATGTTCCCGGCCCATACGCGGAGACGCAGAGGGCCCGCCTGGAGGAGTGGCGGCTTCAGTTGTTGGAGTCGCGCTTGGACATGGACCTGGAGGTCGGCTGCCACGCGGAGTCGGTCTCGGAGCTGACGGCCCTGACGGCAGCGCACCCCCTGCGGGAGCGGTTGCGCGAGTTGCTGATGCTGGCCCTGTACCGCAGCGGCCGCCAGGCGGAGGCGCTGGCGGTGTACGCGGACACGCGCCGCCTCCTCGCGGACGAGCTGGGGGTGGACCCCCGCCCCGGCCTGAAGGAGTTGCAGCAACGCATCCTGCAGGCGGACCCGGCGCTGGCGGAACCTTCGGCGGCGGCTCCGGAGCCGGCGGCGGCGGTGGTACGCCCGGCCCAGCTCCCGGCGACGGTCCCGGACTTCACGGGTCGGGCGTCGTTTGTCGATGAGTTGAGCGAGATCCTCTCGGCTGCGGAGGGCCGGGTGATGGCGGTCTCGGCGCTGGCGGGCATCGGGGGCGTGGGCAAGACAACGCTGGCGGTGCATGTGGCGCACGTGACGCGCACGCACTTCCCGGACGGGCAGTTGTACGTGGACCTGCAGGGGGCGGGCGCGAGGGCGGCGGAGCCGGAGACGGTCCTTGGCGCTTTCCTGCGGGCACTGGGCACTTCGGATTCGGCGATCCCGGACTCCTTGGAGGAACGTTCGGCACTGTATCGCTCGACCCTGGACGGCCGCCGGGTCCTGGTGGTCCTGGACAACGCTCGGGACGCGGCCCAGGTGAGACCGCTGCTTCCGGGCATGGAGGGCTGCGCGGCACTGGTGACGAGCCGTATCCGGATGGTGGATCTGGCGGGCGCGCACCTGGTGGACCTGGACGTGATGTCTCCGGAGGAGGCCCTGCTCCTGTTCACCCGGATCGTGGGCGAGGAGCGGGTGCAGTCGGAGCGTAAGGCCGCGCTGGACGTGGTGGCGGCGTGCGGCTTCTTGCCGCTGGCGATTCGTATCGCGGCGTCGCGGCTGGCGGCCAGGCGTACGTGGACAGTGTCGACGCTCGCCGCGAAGCTGGCGGACGAACGCCGCCGCCTGGACGAACTCCAGGCGGGCGACCTGGCGGTGAAGGCGACGTTCGAGCTGGGCTATGGCCAGCTGGAGCCGGCGCAGGCGCGGGCGTTCCGCCTCCTTGGCCTGGCGGACGGTCCGGACCTCTCCCTGGCGGCGGCTGCGGCGATGCTCGACCTGCCCCTCGAGGAGACGGAGGACCTCCTGGAGGCCCTCGTCGACACGTCGCTGGTGGAGTCGGCGGCGCCGGGTCGCTACCGATACCACGACTTGGTTCGCCTCTACGCGCGTGCGTGCGCGGAGCGGGATGAGCAGCCGCCGAGTGAGCGGGGGGCGGCCATGTCGCGGTTGCTGGACTTCTACTTGGCTTCGGCGGCTCGGGTGTACGCGATAGAGCGGCCTGGTGACCGGACTGTGGACCATCTCGAAGTGACGGAGTATGTCGGCCAGGACTTCAGCGACGATGCGAAGGCGCTGGACTGGCTGCACTCGGAGGCGGCTTGCATTCTGGCTTGCGTGCAGCAGTCGCTGGGCGAGGGGACTTTGCGACGGGCGGTTGATCTGCTGCTGGCTTCCAAGGACTTGGCGGAGTCGGGAGCCAGTTCGCTTCGGTATGAGCTGGCGACTTGCGCGGCGCGGGATGCGGCTGCGGCAGTGGCAGATGCCCACGCTGAGGGACGGGCGCGAGTCGCCCTCGCCCAGGTCCTGAGCAAGGTGGGGCACTTCGACAAGGCCTCGGCCGAGCTGCGGCCTGCCGCGAAGCTCGGCGGCACATCCGGAGACCCCTGGACCTGCGGCAACGCGCCGAACGAGCAGGGGATCATCGCGTACTGCATCAACCAGCATGCCGACAGCGAGGCATACTTCGTCAAGGCGATCGACGAGTTCCGCGCTGATTCCAACAGGGCCGGGGAGGCCAGCGCCCTTTGCAATCTCTCCCGCGCGCTCGTCGAGTTGGGGCGAACATCCAAGGCGATTGAGCTCGCCCGGCAAGGGATAGCCATCTACGACGATCTCGGCCTCACCTTCCGTCTCGCCAACGCGAAGAGCGCCTTGGGTATTGGCCTGAGCCACGCCGGCCGTCACGAGGAGGCACTTGACCAGCTCGTTGACGCTTTGAAGGTGTTCGTGGAGAACCGCCAACGGCTGTGGGAGGGGACGACTCACTTCCGCATCGCCCAGGTTCACCTCTCGGCCCGCCGGTCAGCGCAAGCGGCACAGCATGCCGAACAGGCCCTCAGCACCGGTTGCGTCGGCGGTGATTGGATGCGTGCCAACGTTTTGACCCTCCTGGGCAGGTCCCTCCACAACATCGGGCAAATTGACCGCGCGCGGGCGTGCTGGCGGGAAGCTCTGGCTATTCACGAGAGCACGGGGGCACCAGAGGCCGACGAAGTGCGGAGGCTCATCTCCCCGATCGCGGCGGTCTGACGGGCCTCCGAAGGCGTTCATCGAACGTTTATGGGCTACTGCCACTCTCTAGACATCGATCCGTCGCGTCGGGGGGCAGACGGGTCGCATGGGGCCCCACGGCTAAAGTGATCGGCCCTGAAGCGCCCGTTCGGCGACCCTCGGGGGAGTTGCCGAATGGGCGCTTCGCCTCAGCGCACCGTCAACCCAAAGGAGTCTCAACCATGAGCGACGCCAAGAAGAACGAGGACATCACGACCATGGGCGACGGCCACGTCCCCGCCCCGCCGAAGGACGGCATAACCACGAAGGGCGATGGCCACGTCCCTGCCCCGCCGAAGGACGGCACTGTGACCCCCCTGGGCGACGGTCACGTTCCCGCCCCCCCGGCGAAGGACGCCTAAAGACTTACATCCTGACGGGGGTCGGCCGCGGTGGCACGGAGGGGGAGCCACCGCGGCCGACGTATCCCTGGGGCGGTCTCGATCAGGTCATCTCGTGGCCAGTTCCAATCAAACGGATTGAACACTTGTCCCCCTCGCCACTTGCGTCACTGTCGTCGGAAGTCCGCCTCTCCCAAGGAGTTGGAATGACCCGCACCAAGAAGATCCTCGTCACCGTCGCGATCGCGGCTGCCGCTGCAGGCGGTGCGTCGGCCCCGGCGTTCGCCGACAGCCACTCGCCGATCACGACGCAGGGTGAGGGCCACACGCCGGTCGCACCGCTGGACGAGGGCCACACGCCGGTCGCACCGCTGGACGAGGGCCACACGCCGGTCGGCCCGCTCGGCGAGGGCCACACCCCGTAATCAGCGGGGCCAGTCCGCCACTACCGAGCTGGCGAAGCAGTACGGGGTCGAGCTTTCGCTCGACCCCGTCAAAGCGCCCTGATGAGTACGCGCCCCGGACACAACTTCACCAAGTCGTCCTCGTCCGACGTGTACAGCACGACATTCCCCGGCTGCTGCCCCGCGATCACCGCAAGCGCCGCCTCAATCGCGTACTTGTGGCCGTCCAGCCCCGTCTCCGCCAGCAGCGCGACCGCCTCATCTGCGACTTCCCGCGTCGCAGGCTCCACAACGATGCGGGACATCACCCACGCCCAGGCCTGGCGTCGGATCTGGCCGTGGTACGCCTCGATCAGGGTCACACCTGGCAGAAGTCCTCGTTCTCCGGTGGCGGCGACGGCGCCAACTGCGTAGAGCTCAGCACGACGCAGAACACCGTCCGCCTCCGCGAAAGCGACGCCCCGTCCCTCGAACTGAAGACCACCACTGCCCGCTTGGCGACCCTCATAGCCGCAGTGAAGACCGGAAGGTTCGACGAGTCGGCCGCACGGCCATGACCCGCCTCGCACCCCTCACGCACGACCTGAAGTGATCAGCGTGAGCTCAGCGAGCCCTCCTCCGTGACCGTCAGGCGCGCCTGGTGGCCGCCTGGCGAGCAGTTGCGGCCGTTGGGATAGGTGGGCTTCGGGGTGGTGCTGATCTGTCGGTCGAGCACGGTGGCTCCGCGCTGGTCCTTGAAGACCAGCGTGACGCGTATCGGCTTTTTCGGCAGGTCACGTATGGCCGCGAAGCCAGGCCAGATGGGCGGTTCGGAGGTCTGGGGGGTCTGGGAGGTCCTGGCTGCCGGGCCTTCTGTGGCGGTAGCGGATTCCGTGGTCATCACGGGGTTCCCTGGAGTTGCCGGGTTCCCTGGAGTTGCCGGGTTCCCTGGAGCTGCCGGCTCCTCCGGCGAAATCTCCCTCAACTGCAGCGCGCGCTTCCGGCATGTGCCGTCCCAGCACGCCGTGAGGGTCGCCTCGGCCACGCTGCTCGCCGGCTCCGGGTGAACCTCGACCCGGATTCCAGCGGGCGTGCCGATCAGGGTGCAGGGATGGGTACCTCCCGCAGAAACCCCGCACCCGGTCAGCAACGCCAGAGCCGCCGCCAGGGGTACTGCCAATCCGACGTCGTGTCGCACGAAGGCTCCTCGGCAACGGTCTGCGTTCTGATCAATGGCCACACATGCTCGCATGGCAACTGCGCCGTGCCTTCTAGAAAACCAGTGGATCGGCGCCGCTGTGTGCCACTACTTTGCTGCCGAACCACGTCGTCTAGGCAAGGGCGTTCCGTTGTACACCGCGTGAGACCTCCCGAGTGCTGATTCGTCGCGCGTCGCGCATATGCGCCGCGCTGCTTTTTGCTGCGGACTTCTCACTGAAACCGGTGTACTTCTGTGCTCAATAGCTGGGTGGTCATGCCCACCTGCCTTCCTACCGTTCTCCGCCGTTGCCACGCGTGCGCGTCCGATCGCTTCCGCGCGAACGGCAAATTTCGCGTCAACGCAAACCACAAGCTCCTCGACGCCTGGCTCCTCGTGCTCTGCAGTGCTTGCGGAGACACGGCAAAGCTGACGGTCTTCGAGCGGGCGAATGTGCGCTCCGTACGGCCTGAGCTGCTGGACCGGATGCACGACAACGACCCTGGACTGGCCGCCGAGTTGCTCCAGGATCCGGTCGTACGGCGCCGTAATCGCATCGCCCTCGACTGGGACAACGCCTGGCGCCTCGACACCGGCGGATCGGATCACCTGGGGCGCGAGGTAATCGACGTCTCGGTCCGCTTCGCGGCCCGGATCCCTGTCCGGCCGGTGCGACTGATCGCTGACGGTTGCGGTCTTTCGCGGGCCGAGGTCGAGCGACTGATGGCGGAGGGGAAGCTCGTTTCGGCGGCGCGGCTGAGCGGCAAGCTCTCCGGCGACTTCACCTTCATGCTCAAGCGCTGAGCCTGGGGCTTTGCTGGACCGGTGCTTGATTGGCGCCGGGGCCGCCAACCTAGTAACAGCGGGCGGCCCCGGCGCCCCCTCGATGCCGGTGCGTCGAAGCCCCCTGGCGGCGCCCCGTATCAGACCTCGACCAGGCTCCCCAGGTCGATGTCGACCGGGAACGGCACCTCAGTGGTGAGCTTGCCGGTATGGACAGGGCTGTCGGGGCTCGGGACGAAGACGCCGGACTCGTGGTGGCGCCAGAACTCGTGCACGACCGGGATGTCGTCCTCGCCCCGCTCGACGCGCCAGTAGTAGGAGATCCCGGCCTCGGCGTACATACCCGGCTTGCGGAAGCGATCGTCGGTGCGCGAGCCGGGCGAGACGACCTCGACGGCCAGGACGACGCTGGCGACCGGAGTGCACTCCAGGGTGCGGACATCGAGGCCGGTCTTGTCGAAGACCACGATGTCGGGCTTGGGGACGGTGTACTCGTCGAACATGGTCCACCGCTCGACGTTGGCCGCGTACGGCTCCCGCCTGGCAGTCCGCAGGTGAAAGTACAGCTCGTCCCGCACCTGGTCGTGCCACCACTTCGTCGCCCCACGTACCACGATGTTCCCATCCACGAGTTCCCAGTCGAACGGGACGTCCAGCTCTTTGACCTGGTCGTACGTCCAGCCGACTTCCTCCGGCGGGTACATCCAGTTCTCGGAGGTGGCCTGCGTCCGCTGGTCACTGCTGTGTGCCTCTGCGGCCATGACTGCTCCCATGGAGGAGATCGTGGAGGGACTTGGCGTGCTGTGTTACCCATACGACGTTATCGCCACTCCCTCGAGTGAGGCGGCAACGTTCCTGCGCTCGCGCCGCGGCTACGCCTTGCCCGAGTAGAAGAGGGAGCAGTCGGAGTACTGCCGCTTGACCATGCAGATCCGCACCTTCACCGTCTTGCCCTCGGCGATGTTGCCCGTCTTCCAGCCACTCCAGTACGGGGCCGAGTGCCCCCTGGTCGAGGCCGTGCGGCTGCCGTAGGAGAGCATCGCCTCCACGCTCCAGCCGTCCGCCATGTGGTCGTACGCCCGCAGCGCGTCCCCAGGCGCTCCGCTCACCGGATCCGCGTTCCACTCCGCCTTTCCGGAGTAGTTGTGGTTGGTGTAGACGGCGACGTTGAAGCTGCCGTTGGACGAAACGGCCGTCTTCTCGAAGACAACACCCACGACGCTAAGCTCACCGGCCAACGGATCTCCAACGCGCGGAAGTGCAGAGGGCGTTGGGCCAAGCCTGAGGAGAACGTGGCAGAGTCACTGCCATGGTCCGCATGGTCACGTCACCGCAGAGACTGCCGCGCCTCGGCGCGGTGTCCGCCCTCCTCATAGGCGCCGCCCTCGCATCACTCACCGGCTGCGGCGAGCAGCAGCGGCACGACACCACCGCCGACGCCCCCGCCTCCAGCCAGAGCCCCAGCTCCAGCTCCAGCTCCAGCCCCGGCGCCTCCCCCTACGTAGAACCCGGCGTCGTCGACGGCGCGCCCCACAACGGGGACAACAACGCCTACCGCCGCCCCGGCGACATGTCCCCGGCCGACGAGGAGGCCGCCCAGGCCGAGGCCGCCCGCATGGAACCCGTACTCAAGCGGCTCCACAAGGCAAAGAAGTGGGACCCGGAGAGCGTGCAGGCCGCGCTCACCGGCAAGCTCGGGTACGAGATCCGGAAGGTCACCAGCCGCGGCAAGCTGCTCGGCGGCGAGCTCGACGTGCAGCCGATCCGCTCGCGCTACGAGGGCGAAACGGACGAGTACGTCACGCCCGAAGGGGCTTCGATCGGTCTCTACGTCGGCCGGCACGCCTGCGTCACCGCCTTTGTGCAGCCCACCAACTACGGCGTGAAGACCAACGGCCCCTTCCCGGAGACCGGCTGCATGGAACCGCCCATCGGGCACTGACTCACCGAAGCCGAATCCGAAGCCGAAGCCCCCGCAGCCACTCCACCAGCAGCCCGTTCACCTCATCCACCCGCTCCTGCTGCACCCAGTGCCCGCACCCCTCCAGGATGTGCGAGGACACCAGGCCGGGGAGCGTCTCGGGGTACGCCGACCGGCAAGAGGTTTGCCAGGTCGGCAAAGTTCCCTGGGAATACGACCCTGAATAGGGTCACGTCATCGGCAGCGAGACACCGCCACCACCCGCCTTCGTCGTCGAGGTGGAAAGACGCGTCGAAGAGATCGTGCGCGCGGCCGAGGCCCTCCATCTCTGGCCGAACTGACCGAGGACTGAGGCCGCCTTCAGGGCGGCGGGATCCTGTTCCCGCACCGGAAACTCGTTGGACAGCCGGACCGCACCTCCCCGATAGTCCCGGCCATGACTTCCCTCGTGCGCCACCTCACATTCGACTGTTCCGACGCCTACCGCCAGGGCACCTTCTGGGCCGAGGCCCTCGGCGGGAAACTCTCCGACGAGGACTTCCCCGGGGACCCGGAATCCCTGGTCGAGGCCGAAGGGATAACCCTGCTCTTCGTCACCGTGCCCGACGCGAAGACCGTCAAGAACCGTGTCCATGTCGATCTGCAGCCGCAGGACCGCACCCGCGACGAAGAGGTCGAGCGGCTTCTCGCGCTCGGGGCAAAGCTCGTGGGCGATCACCGGCTGCCCGACGGGCGCGGCTGGGTCACCCTCGCCGACCCGGAGGGCAATGAGTTCGACGTCGAGCGCAGTGCCGGCGAGCGCGCGGCCGCCACCAGCTAGCCGTTGACCGGCCGCCGACTATCCCCTCTTGCCCCGCAGTTCCTGCTTCAGGACCTTGCCGCTCGCGTTCCTCGGCAGCTCCGTCACGAACTCGATCCGCCTGGGGACTTTGTAGTTGGCCATCTCCCGGCGCGACCAGGCGATCAGGTCGTCGGAGGTCAGGACCGCGCCGGGTCGGCGCACCACGTACGCCTTGCCCACCTCGCCCAGGCGCGGGTCCGGGACGCCGATCACCGCCACGTCCGCCACCTGCGGGTGTACGCCGATGAGTTGCTCTATCTCGGCGGGGTAGGCGTTGAAGCCGCCGACGATGAACATGTCCTTGATGCGGTCGGTGATGCGGAGGTTGCCCGCCTTGTCGAGGACTCCGACGTCGCCCGTGCGCAGCCAGCCGTCCGGTGTAAGCGCCTTCTTCGTCTCCGCCGGGTCCTCGAAGTAGCCCTGCATGACGTTGTGTCCGCGGACCAGGATCTCGCCGGGGCGGCCCGGCGAGAGCGTCTCGCCGCCGGGGGAGACCACCCGGACCTCCGTGTCCGGGATGGCGCGGCCCGAGGTGGAGGCGATGATCCGCGCGGCGTCTCCCTGGCGGCACATCGTGACGATGCCGCTCGCCTCCGAAAGGCCGTACGCCGTCAGGACCGTGGCGATGTGGAGTTCGCTGCGCAGGCGTTCCACCAGCTGGAGGGGTACCACCGCCGCGCCCGTCACCACCAGGCGCAGGGCCGACAAGTCGTGCTGGTCGCGGGACGGGTGGTCGAGGAGTGACTGGTGCAGGGTCGGCGGGCCGGGGAGGACGGAGATCCTCTCCGCCGCCACGTTCGCCAGCACCGTGTCCACGTTGAAGACCGGCTGCGGGATCATCGTCGCGCCCCGCATCAGGCAGGCGATGATCCCCGCCTTGTAGCCGAAGGTGTGGAAGAAGGGGTTCACGATCAGGTAGCGGTCGCCCTCGCGCAGGCCCGCGAGCTCGCTCCAGACGCCGTAGCAGCGCAGGGTCTGGGCGTGCGTGATGACCGCGCCCTTGGGGCGCCCTGTCGTGCCCGAGGTGTAGATGATGTCCGAGGGCGCCTCGCCGTCGACATCGTCCGCGCGCGCCCGGACCTCCTTCGCACTCACCCCGTCGCCACTCGCGACGAAGTCCTTCCAGGAACGGAAGTCCTCCGGAGCGTCGTCGGACAGGACGACCACCTGCTCCAGATGCGGAAGGCCCGGCAGCGGGCCGTCCCCCCGGCCGTCCCCCCGGC
>NZ_SRIC01000259.1 GCF_004684775.1 Streptomyces sp. MZ04 | reverse complement strand
ATATTTAACCTTACCATGAATAGGTTCTGGTAATGGAATATTTTGTTTTTTTTTTTTCAAGCAGAAGACGGCATACGAGTTTCATGAGCGTCTCGTGGGCTCGGAGATGTTTATAAGAGACAGGTGCACGAGAGCCCCTGCGTTCCAGGGGGCGGTTCTTCTGGACCACCTCGACCGGCAGGCGGCCGTCGGTCAGGAGGGGGTGTGGCTGGGCCAGGTGGAGTGAGGCGGGGATCGTGCCGTGGCGGGCCATGAGAACCGCCTTGATGAGGCCTGCCAGGCCCGCCGCGGCCTCGGCGTGGCCGATGTTGGTCTTCACCGATCCGGTGAGCAGCGGCCGTTCGGGGGTGCCGGCCGTGGCCAAGGCCTGCAGTTCCACCCTGTCACCGGCCGGCGTCCCGGTGCCGTGCGCCTCTACGTAGTCGAGCATCCCGGGCGTGATCCCTGCGCTGCGGCACGCCTCGCGCAGCATCTGCGCCTGCCCCTCCACCGACGGCTGGAGCAGCAGTCCGCTGGCGGCGCCGTCATTCGTGACGGCGCTGCCGAGCAGCAGCGCGAGCACCGGATCGCCGTCACGCAGCGCGTCCGGCAGCCGCTTGAGAACGATCGCCGCGATGCCTTCACTGCGTACGAAGCCGTCGCCCGCCGCGTCGCCGAACCGGCAGCGCCCGCCCGGCGAGAGCATGGCGCCCTGCGAGTACGCGATGGCGTCGTCGGGGGACAGGATGATGTTGACGCCGCCCGCGATCGCCAGGTCGCTCTCGCCGGTCAGCAGGCTCTGCCGCGCGGCGTGCACCGCGACGAGCGAGGACGAGCAGGCGGTGTCGAGGACGACGCTGGGGCCGCGCAGATCCAGGGCGTACGAGATGCGCCCGGCGGTCACCGCGCGGATGCGGTTCCCCGCGACGTCGCGGATGTCGCGGTGTTCGGGCAGCGGCCCGGTCTCCGCGTACTCGGAGGTCGCCTGGCCGACGAAGACGCCGCCGCGGCTGCCCGCGAGCGAGGACGGCCGGATGCCCGCCGCTTCGAGCGCCTCCCACACGACGTGCAGGAGCAGCCGCTGCTGCGGGTCCATGCCGCGGGCCTCGACGGGCGAGATGCCGAAGAAGGCCGCGTCGAAACCGTGGACGTCGGGCAGAAAGCCGCCGTGCCGTGAGGCCGTCCTGCCAGGGGTGCCGGGCACGGGGTCGTAGTGGGCGCCGATGTCGAACCGGTCGACCGGGACGGGCGTGACGGCGTCAGTGCCGGACACCAGGAGGTCCCACAGGGACTCCGCGTCGGGCGCCCCCGGGAACCTGCATCCCATGCCCACGATCGCGAGGGGTGTCTCCATGTCCGCCAAGTCCACTTCTGCCACCTTCAAAACGCGAGAACCGGTGCCGCCAGACCTTGGCGACACCGGGTGAAAGCTCGTCGTACGAGCGGTCGTACGAGCGGGATGCAAAATTACACCAGCGCTCATATTTGGCCTCGAGAGTAGATATTGATTCCCTCACGCGCCGGTCAAGCGAAACCCAAGCGAGATCCAAGCGAGATGCAAGCGGATCTAGACATTCCCCCCAACATGCCCAGAGATGTCCGGAGTTCAGGGTCCCTCACGGCGGCAAAAACGTGACCTGAAGCACATCAATGGTCGACTCGCGACTGTCTATAGACTGCCGCTCAGGCTTGAACGCAAGTCCAAAAATGAACGTGCATCACTGATCGGAGCGCGCCATGAACGGGGCAGCAGAGCGATGAACCGTCACCAACTTCCGCCCTCCACCGGCCCGTTGGCCGGGGGATCCGCGACGATCCGCGTACTCGCCACCGACGACCGCACCCTGCTGCGCAACGCGCTCTGTCTGCTGCTTGCGCGGGAGGTGGATCTGACGGTCGTCGGCCGTGCGACGGACGCCGGGAGCGCGGTCGCGCTGGCCGCCACGCACCGCCCGGACGTCGTCGTCCTGGACGTCGAGATGATGGGCCCGGACGTCGTCGCGTGCGTGGCCCGGCTCAAGGCCGCCTGCCCCCGGACGCGGGTCATCGTGCTCGCGGCCCCCGGCGACTTCACCTCGGCGCGTGCCGTGCGGGCCGCGGGCGCCGCCTGCCTGCCCAGGAAGTCCACGTACGACGTGTTGGTACGGGCCATCCGAGGCGAGGCGGCCGCCTTGGACGCGGCGCCCGGGAACCCGGGTCCGACGCGGACCCTCATCGAGCGGCCGGCCGATCTGCTGACGCCGCGCGAGGCGGAGATCATGGCGTGCGTCGCCCAGGCCATGAGCAACCGTCAGATCGGGCGGCGGCTCACCATCACCGAGGACACCGTCAAGCGTCATCTGCGCAATGTCTTCCGCAAGTTGAACGTCGGCTCCCGCATCGAGGCGGTGAACCGGCTGTACGGCGGTGCCGCGGGGCGGCTCAGGGGCGGCTCAGGCAGTCGGCCAGTGCCCGCGGAGCTTCCAGGCTGATCAGGTGCCTCACCTTGGGGATCACCAGGAACTCGGCGTCCGGGACCGCGTCCGCCAGGGCTCGCATCATCGCCGGGGAAGTCGACGGGTCCTCGCCACCGGCGACGACCCGGGTCGGGACGGAGAGGGAGGGCAGATGCTCACGCGTGTCGAGCGTGGCCAGCGCACGCCAACTGGCGCACCAGGCGGCGGTGTCGGCGCCGGCGACGCTGTCGCGGGCATAGCGGACCTCGTCCCCGTCCGCCGCGAGGAAGCCCGGCGTGAACCATCGCTCCAGCGTCGGCGCGATCTGCGGCCCGACGCCGTGCGCCGCCGCCTCGGCCGCGCGCTCCAGATAGGCCGGCTGGGGGTCACCCGCCGTCGCCACCAGGTGCAGCCGCGCCACCCGTTCGGGATGGTCCACGGCGAAGGTCTGCGCGACGGCGCCCCCCATGGACAGCCCGGCCACCTCGGCCGATGCGATGTCCAGCGCGTCGAGCAGGGCGGCCAGATCGGCCGCGAGGTCGTGCAGGGTCGTGGCGTGCGGGGCCCCCGCGGCGCGGCCGTGGCCGCGCAGGTCGTACGCGATCACCCGTCGGCCGGGCGGGAGTTGGGCGACGACCGCTGCCCACATACGCCGGTCGAGGCCGAGAGCGTGGACGAGGACGAGCGGGGTGGCACTCGGTGGTGCGTCGGCCGGCGGCGCGTCGGCCGGTGGTGCGTCGGCCGGCGGCGCGTCGGCCGGTGGTGCGTCGGCCGGCGGCGCGTCGGCCGGGCGGTCGAGCACCCGGGTCACGTGGTCGCTCAGGCGTACGTCGTGTTCAGGAAAGCCGTGTTCAGGAAAGCCGTGTTCAGGAAAGCCGTGTTCGGGAGAGCCGGAGGGGAATGCGGCGGGGCGTGCGGAGTTCATCGGGTCACCTGTGCGAGAGGGAGGCGGCGGAACGATCGGGTCGGTGGTGGGCCGGCGGCGCCGCGCACGGCGCCGCCGGATCCCGCTCCTCGTCTCCCCGGCTCAGCGGAGGGCGTCGACGAGCGCCTGCGTGTCCTCGTAGATCTCGTAGCCGTGGACCAGGCCGTCCTCGACGGTCAGGTGCAGCGCGTACGGCGAGGCGAAGAGCTTGCCGGTCGCCTTGCAGCGGTGCTCGAAGTGGCCCATCACGACGGCGTGCGACGCGTCCGCGACGACCTGCTCCACCTTGTTCATCTCCGGCTTCATCGCGCCGCCGAGCATGCCGAGGAACTCCTCGATCTCAGCCTTGGCGGTGCGGCGTCCTGCCCACGGAACGAGCTCGGGGTCGCCGGGGACGAACCAGTCGAGGGTGTCGGGAAGCAGTGCCAGGACACCGGCGCGGTCCCCGCCCTGGAGCTTCGACCAGAAATCCTGTGCGACCGCGCCTGCGTCGTGCTGAGCCATGTGCAATTCCTTTTCCGTGGAAGGGGTTGGGTGTGCCAGAAACTCTGGCCCGTCGCCGCTTCGGCGGTCAACGCCTCTTTCTCCCACACGCAATGGCCATCCCCATAAGGGTAGTTGGCGCGTCGGCATTCCCCATTCCCGCCTCGCCTACCACCTTCGTGGCATTGCATCGCGCCCCGACATGCCGGGCCTTTAGATTCATGAATCGCCCCTGAACACCCCTGTATCACCCCCGAATCACCCCCGAATCACCCCGATCGCTTCCCGAAGGGAGCCCTCTCGCATGCCCACCACCGGCAGAGCCGCGTTCTTCGACGTCGACGAGACGATCATCGGCGCCAAGAGCATGTTCGACTTCCTGCGGTTCTGGATCCTGCGCAACGGTGGTGATGAAGCCGCCTACCAGGCCGCCATGGACGAGTTCCGGGCGATGTGGAGCGCGGGCGTCCATCGCTCCGAGGTCAATCGGGCCTACTACCGGGGGCTCGCCTCGGTCGACTGGTCCGAGCTCATGGCCGCCGGCCGTGACTGGTACGCCGACTACCGGCGCCGCCCCGACGCCTTCGTCCTCGCCTCCACCGACGCGCTGGCCCGGCACGTGGCCGACGGCGACACCGTCGTCCTGGTCTCGGGTTCCTTCCCCGGCTGCCTCACCCCGCTGGCCGAGGAACTGCGCGCCGACCTCGTGCTGTGCTCCGAGCCCCTGCTGGGCCCGGACGGGCGGCTGACCGGAGAGCTGCGGCGGCCGATGATCGGCGACGTGAAGAGCGCGGCGATCGAGGAGACCCTCGCCCGGCTCGGTGTGCCGGCCGCCGACTGCTTCGCGTACGGAGACCACTCCAGCGACCTCGGCATGCTCACGCGCGTGGGCCACCCCCACGTGGTCGGCGACGACCCCGTCCTCGCCGAACAGGCCGCCCTGCACCGGTGGCCCGTACTCGGCGCGTCCACCGGTTCCTTCAGCCTCCTGACGGTCCCGAGCGATCACCTGACGGTCCCGAGCGATCACCTGACCGTCCCGAGCTGACCCCCTTCGGAACTTTCGGAACTGGAGAAGAAACATGAGCAAGAAGGCCATCTACCTCATGCTGACCCTGTCGGCGCTGTTCTGGGGAGCCACCTTCAACCTGGTGGAATACACCGTCCGTTATCTGTCTCCCCCAGCCGGCGGCGCCATGCGCTACTCGATCGCCGCCGTCCTGATGCTGGTGGTGCTCGCCTTCCGGGGCCGGGCCACGCTGGACATCCTGCGGCGGAACTGGCGGCCGCTGCTCGTCATGACCGTGGTCGGTGTCGTGATCTTCAACGTGCTGCTCTTCTTCGGACTGCGCTACACCTCGCCCACCAACGGCGCGCTGATCCAGGCCACCAACCCGCTGATCACCGCGCTGATAGCGGGTGTCTGCTACGGCGAGCGGATCAGCCGCGGCCACAAGATCGGCACCCTGGTCAGCTTCTCCGGTGTCGCCGTGCTGATCCTGGGCAGCTCGATCCAGCGTCTGGAGGCGCCCAACCTCGGCGACCTCCTGTGCATCGGCGCGACCACCTGCCTCGCCCTGTACTCGATCCTGGGCGGCCGCTACCTCAAGGGCAGCACGCCCATCGTGACCACCGGCATCACCACCGTCCTGGGCTGCGTCGGCCTGTGGGCCGTGGCCTCGCAGGTCACCCCGAAGCCGACCCCGTCGGTGCTCGCCGGACTGCCTGCCGGGGTGTACTGGGCGCTCGCGTTCGTCGGCGTGCTGGCCACCGTCCTGGCGTACATCTTCTGGAACTACGGCGTCAGCCACATCGGCATCGCCGACACCGCGGTCTTCTTCCACCTGGTGCCCGTCTTCACCGTGCTCGCCTCGTTCGTGCTCGGCCAGCCGGTGACGCTGCTCCAGATCGGCGCCGGAATCGTCGTCACGCTCGGCGTCTTCATCTCCTCGCGGGTGGCGCACGCTCCCGCACCCGATCCCGATCCCGAGCCCGATCCCGAACCCGATCCCGATCCCGAAGCCGCCGCCGTCTGAACCCCGTCGCGGAATCGCGCGTTCTGCCCGAGGCCGTCCTCCTCCCCGGTTTATCCCCGGCGAGGAGGGCGGCCTCCGCGCTTATTTCACCCAGAAATACATCGGGGTAGCCGACCGGGTATGCGAAGTACGGCGCACCAAAGGCCCGTTGAGGCCGATCTCGAATGCTTCTAGAGTCATTTCCAAGAACAACCCCTGATCAAGGGACACTCCCTGATCAAAGAACAACCCCTGCCCTGCAGGGGAATGCTCGGGAATTCAAATCCGGAGGACATTCGTGAGTGGTTCCATCATCTCCAGACTGGCGCAATTCGCAGACGCCGAAGCCGTGGTGTTCGGCGACACCACCGTCAGCTACACCCAGCTGCTCGGGCTCATCGACGACTGGCGCGCCTTTCTGGACGACAACGGGGTACGGGCGGGCGAGGTCATCACCCTGGAAGGCCCGTACTCCCCGGAATCCTGCGCCGGCCTGCTCGCCCTGATCGAGCGCGACGTCATGGTCGTACCGCTGACCACTCTGCCGGAGGCGAAGCGCACCGAGTTCCTCGACGTCGCCGAGGTCGAGACCACCGTCGTCCTCGCCGCCGACGGAACGCGCACCCTGCGCCGCACCGGCCGCACGGCCACCCACGAGCTGTACGGGCGGCTGCGCGCGGCCGGCCGGCCCGGCCTGGTCCTTTTCAGCTCCGGCACCACCGGCCGCAGCAAGGCCTCGGTGCTCGACTTCGTCAAGGTCCTCGGCCGGTACAAGGAGGGCGGCAAGGCCCGCCGCATCCTGTCCTTCCTGAGCCTGGACCACATCGGCGGCATCAACACCCTGCTGCACACGCTGTGTCAGGGCGGCACCGTCGTCACCACGCCCGAACGCACCCCGGACACCGTGTTCGCCGCGATCGAGAAGCACCGCGTGGAGGTGCTGCCCACCACGCCGACGTTCCTCAACATGGTGCTCATCGCCGGGTCGATCTCCCGATTCACCCTGGATTCCCTACAGTTGATCACCTACGGCACCGAGCCGATGCCGCTGCGCACGCTCCAGCGCCTGAAGGAACTCCTGCCGCAGGTCCGCTTCAAGCAGACGTACGGCCTTTCCGAACTCGGCATCCTGCCGACGAAGTCCCGTGGCGACGACACCCTCTGGGTCAAGCTCGGCAACTCCGGCTTCGACCACAAGATCGTCGACGACGTGCTGTGGATCCGCTCCGACATGGCCATGCTCGGCTATCTCAACGCCCCGGCACCCTTCGACGACGACGGCTACTTCAACACGCAGGACGTGGTGGAGACCGACGGCGACTGGATCCACATCCTGGGCCGCCGCTCCGAGATCATCAACGTGGGCGGCGAGAAGGTCTATCCCAGCGAGGTCGAGAGCGTCCTGCTCGAGGTCGAGAACATCGCCGAGGCCACGGTCACCGGCCGCGCGAGCCATGTCACCGGCATGGTGGTCAAGGCGACGGTGCAGCTCGTCGAGGACGAGGACCAACGGGCCGTCGCCAAGCGGGTACGCCGCCACTGTGCCGCCAAGCTGGAGGCGTTCAAGGTGCCCGCCGTCGTCGAGGTGTCGAACGCGCGCCAGCACTCGGACCGTTTCAAGAAGCTCAGGAGCGCCGCGTGAGCGTCGGCGAAAGCACCGGCGGCGGCGAAAGCACCGGCGGCACTGGCGGCACCGAAAGCACCGGCGGCCACAAGGTCGCCGTGGTCAGCGGCGGCAGCCGGGGCCTGGGCGGCCGCATCGTGGAGCGCCTCCTCGACGACGGCTGGAAGGTCGCCACCTTCAGCCGGAGCCTGAGCGAGTCCATCGAGAAGACGGCCGCCGCACGGCCCGGCGACTTCCTGTGGGAGCCGGTGGACCTCACCGAACCGAAGGCGCTGCGCCGCTTCGTCGGCACGGTCATGCGACGCTTCGGCCGGATCGATCTGCTGGTCAACAACGCCGCCGTGCTCGGGGACCAGCAACTCTTCCTCACCGGCAGGCCCGACCACTTCGAAGCCGTGATCGCGGCGAACCTGACCGGGCCGATCCTGCTGACCCAGGCCTGCGCGCGGGCCATGAGCGTCGGCGGCAGCGGCAGCGGCAGCGGCCAGATCGTGAACATCTCCTCGATCAACGTCGTACGCGGCTACCGCGGCGTGGCCGTCTACACGGCGGCCAAGGCCGGACTCGACGCCATGGGCCGCTCGCTCGCCCGCGAGCTGGGCCCCATGAACATCCGCGTCAACTCCGTGGTCCCCGGCTTCTTCGACAGCGACCTGACCGAGGGCGTCACGGACACCAACCGCGAGCGCATCAAGCGCAACACACCGCTCGGGCGCGTCGCGAGCGTCGACGAGATCGCCGACGCCGTCTCGTTCGTCGTCTCACCCCAGGCGTCGTTCATCACCGGACAATCCATCGTCATCGACGGAGGCATCACATGCTGAGCATCGACACCACGAAGAAGATCGTCATCGAGAACCTCACCGACCTCCTCCAGGAGGCCGAGGTCGAGCACGGCGAGATCGCGGAGAGCGACCTGCTGACCGGCGTCGGACTCAGCTCGCTGCTCCTCGCCCGCCTCATCATCCAGCTCGAACTGGAGACGGGCATCGATCCGTTCGCCGAGGACCTGCTGATATCCGACGTCCGCACGGTCAAGGACCTCATAGACGCCTATCACTCGCGGCTGCAGAGCGCGATCGCCGTCTGAACCGCCCGAGCCGCCCGAGCCGCCCGAGCCGCTCGAGCCGCCCGAGCCGCCCGAGCCGCTCGATCTATACGTACCTCCGACCCGAGGGAGAGCCACGACCTTGCCTATCCAATCCACCGCCCGCATAGCCGTCGGCGACCGGTTCAAGGAGTTCCTGGGCAACGACGGGACCGTGCCGGCCACCGCGCTGCTCGACGAGCTGCGCTCCGGCACCCTGTCGCCCACCGCCGAGATCGTGCTCGGCCAGGGCCTGAGCGGCGCCCAGTTGCGCGAGCTGAGGGACCTCACCACCGCCGACGTACCGCTGCCCGTCGAGCGTCACCTCACGCACAAGTACGACGAGAAGAACGTGCTCATCGGCGACGTACGCGAGGACGGCCCCGACACCTACGTGGCTCCGCTGCTGCTCGACGAGCGCGTCGAGGTCCTCGCGGACCACCTCACCGGCCAGCACATCCCGGCCGTGACCCTGCTGGAGGCCGCCCGCCAGACCTGGACGGTCGTCATCGAACAGCACGTCGTGAGCGGCGACGCGCCCACCCGGTTCGTCATCGGCTCGATCCGGTCCGCTTTCAACAGCTTCGTCTTCCCGCTGCCCGCCACCATCGAATTCCGGCTCACCGGGCACCGTACGTCCCCGGTCGGAACGTCCGTCGACTGTGAATTGACGGTACGTCAGGACGGGCGCGCCGCAGCCGAGTTCGCGGTGAACATCCGGGTCATCCCGGAGGCGGTCGCCGTCAAGCAGGAGGCCATGGCAGCCCGCCAGGCCATCCGCTCCGCCCTCAGCGGCGAGATCAGCGGCGAGATCAGCGGCGAGACCAAGGCGAAGGCGGAGGCCGGCCGATGAACCAGACCCTGTGGGTGGCGCACTGCCTGGACGCCCCCGACATCGCCGAACTCCGCAAGAAGTTGCGGGACGAGCACTCCCGTTATCTCCGCGACGGCGTACCGGTCCCGGTGCTCTACGGGCCGCTGACCGACGGGCAGGGCCGGGCGACGGGGAGCCTCATCGTCATGGCGTGCCCCGATCGCGCGACGGTCGAAGAGCACTTCGCCAAGGACCCCTTCACCACCGGCGGCATCTGGGCGCAGGTACGGATCGACGCGTTTACGTCGTCGGAGCGCTCGCCGGTGCGGCTGCCGGTACCGCCTGCTGCCTCCTGAACATCTCTCCACTCCTCAGCAGTAAGTAACCAAGCCACTCACTCAGATGGGATGCCCCACCATGTCCGCACGCCTGCTCCTCGTCACCGAAGTCCCCGTCCAGGAGGACGCGTTCGACCAGGCCGTCAAGAGCTGGCAGGAGCTGCACGCCCAGCGCCCCGCCGGTCACCACCTGTACCGCTCGCTGGAGGGCCACACCCTCCTGGAGCTGCGCCCGCTCGCCGATCTCGGTGAACTCGCCGCCTTCCAGGAGGAGTCGCAGGCCCAGTGGCAGGCCCTCGCCCCCAGCCTGGCCGGCGATTTCCACCGCCACGTCCACGAGTTCGTCGAGGCCCCCAAGGACTGCGCCGAGGAGCTGCCCGACACCCCGTACATCCAGCTGCGCCGGGTCGAGGTCAAGCCGCCGGTCATCGCCGAGTACCGCGCCTGGCGCGACCGCACGATCTTCGCGACCGTGCACGCGGCCGACGAGTCCGAGGTGTTCCTCGCGTACCACTCGCTGCTGAGCACGGAGCCCGGTGTCCTGTTCGTGGCCGGCTTCTCCGTCGACCCCGCGCGGCACAACGCCGTCTTCAAGACCCCGGCGTACGAGGCCATCCTCGAAGAGGTGCGCGAGAAGTACATCATCCCGCAGGGCGGCGAGGGCGGCCTGTACACCAAGACCTACGCCCGTATCGGAGCCTGAGCATGCACAGCCAGTCCTACGAGCTCAGCCTGACCACCCAGGGCCCGACGTATCCGCCCAGCGAGGTCATGAACGCCGACGGCGACTTCGTCGTCATCGGGCGGGTCAACCGGCCCGGCGCCGACGGCTCGGTGCGCTCCGAATGGGGCTCGGCGATCGTCTCGGCCGACAGCCCGCTGCCGCCGCACGGTGACAACGTACCCTTCGACATCATCCGTGAACTCCCCGTCGATCCCGCTCAGTTGACGCCGGACGACCGGGACATGGTGCTGCACACCCTGCCCCTGCCGCTGCCCTGCAACAACTATCCGATGCTGTTCGCGCCCGACCAGCGCCCCGACGCGCATGCGGTACGCCGTCCCAGTTACGCGTTCCACGAGGTCCCCATCCCCGATCTGCGCCCGGAGGACGGCCGCACGGTCGCCGACCCCGTCACCCTCGGCCAGTGGGTCCAGGCGGAGGGATGGCTGGAGGTGGCGGTGGTCAACGGCGGGCACGACGCGGAGTTCCGCTTCGAGTTCTCCGGCCTGATCCCGGACAGCATGTACACGGTCATGTCGCTGCGCGAGAACGACCTGGCTCCCGCCCCGGCGGGACCGTTCCGGCCGGGCCCGCTGGGCGTCCCGAACGTCTTCATGGCCGACTCGGCGGGCAAGGGCCGCTACCGCGCCACGCTGCCCAACCCGTTCCCCGCCGCCGGTGCGCCCGGACCGCGTCGCATCGTCAACATCGTTCTGCTGTGGATGAGTTACCAGCAGAACTACGCGGGCGCCATCGGCTTCTTCGGCCTGGGCGGCGACATCCATGCGCAGCTCAAGCTGCAGGAGGCGAGCTTCCAGGAGTTCGTCACGACCGAGCGCTGAAGGCCGGGTGGCCCAGAGGCCCCCACCTATATCTGGGCCACCCAGCGCATCACCCGCCACGCTCCCTCCCTCACTCACTCACTCCCTCACTCCCTCACTCACTCCCTCACTCACTCCCTCACTCCCTCGCGTACGAAGGACATGCCTTCCCCATGACACACCCCGCCCCCGGCCCCGCCCC
>NZ_SRIC01000025.1 GCF_004684775.1 Streptomyces sp. MZ04 | reverse complement strand
GCCACCGGCCCCGCCACCGACCTGCGTCCGCGGCTGGCCGCGGGGGTCGCCCTGACCGCCTTCGACACCGTGCTGCAGCGGTGGAGCGACAGCGACGGTGCGGAGGACGCCACCGTGCTGACCGACCGGGCCTTCGCCGTCATCGCGCCGGCCCTGGACGTCAGGGCAACCAGGGCAACCAGGGCAACGACCAGGAGCGGCTAGGAAACGGCCCCGCCCTCCCGGTCGCGGCGTACCGGCGGCAGTTGGTACGTCCCGTCGAAGACCGCCGCCCGCGGCGTGTACATCCGCACCACCGGGCGGAAGGGGCCCTCGGGCGTGGGCAGCCAGTTGGCGGCCGTCTTGTCGTCGGCGGGGCGACGCGCCTGGAGGCGGAGCGTGAGCGAGCCGTCGTCGCCGTACGCAAGACCTGGGGTGCGGTCGCCGATCGAGTACCGGTCGACGGGGTTTTCGACCAGGTGGTAGTCCGGTACGTCGTACATCGTTACCGACCAGAATGCGTCTACCGGCGGCACCTTCTCGAACCGCAGCGTGTAGGAGCGTGAGCCGTCCAGTGGCTCGCCCTCGTCGTCGTTCCACGTCATCGCGTGCGCCGCTTCGTACCCGTGATTGCCCCAGAGGTCGGCCCGTGCCGCCGCCGCGCGCATGGTGTGCGCCAACTCCCGGTCCCTGCAGATCCATTGGGGATCCTTGAGCGTGCCGACCTCGAAGTGGTCGGCGTTGTAGTCGAAGGCGTGGTACGCCAGCTGCCAGCCGTTCTGCTCGGAGGACCCGGCATGGTCCCCGCCATGGTCCCCGCCATGGGTCGTGGCGTGCTCGACCCGCTCCTTGCCTGCGGCGAATCCCGCGCGCAGCGCCTCGACCAGCTCGGGCGCGGCCTGACCGTACGGACTCTGCGGGTCGAGCAGGCCGAGCGGGGCGAAGCGTTGCTGATACGCCACCTCAGGCGCCGCGGGTGGAAAGGCCGCCATCCGCGCCCGCAGCTTCTCGAAGAACAGCAGCTCCGGATCGCCGTCCGGGGTGTACGCGTGGGTCGGAAGACCCAGGGGCTCGCCGGACGCCGTCCAGTACGGCTCGAGGAGCGTGTCCTCCTGGAGTTCCCGCACCGCCGCCACGTCGTCCGGGCCCGCGCAGGCCCAGCGTCCGACGATCGTCGCCACCATCGTCGGCACGGAGATCCGGGTGGCGCCCGCCGGCACGAGCTCGTCCCAGCCGGGCGGCGTGAGCAGGAAACTCGCCGCCCCGGTGCCGGTCGCGCGGCGTCCCACGTACGCGAAGTTGTTGGTCCAGGCGTCCACGAACTGCAGGACGTAGTAACGCCCGGCGGTGTCCGGCACGGTGAGCAGCAGCGGCCCGCCGGACAGGTCGATCTGCGCCAGGGAGTAGAGGGTGTCGTTGTTGACGGTCACGAAGCTGTCGCTCGGCCCGGCGAGCTTGCCGCCATGGCTGAACTCGTTGAAGGGGGCGGGCGCCACCGAGGCCATGCCCTTGCGGGTGAAGCGGTCGACCTCGTCGAGGTTGGACACCATCGGAAAGCCGTAGACGTACGCCTCGGCCGCCAGCTCCTGCAGATCGGTCATGCGCCGTCCCCGAAGCGCCGCTCGAACTTCGCCACCTGGCCCTCGGAGTCCACGACCCGGGCCCGGCCCGTGTAGAACGGGTGGCTCTCCGCCGAGATCTCCACCTCCACCAGCGGATACGTCTCGCCGTCGTCCCACTCGATCGTCTGGTCGCTCGACGCGGTCGACCGGGTGAGAAAGGCGTACCCCGCCGAGCGGTCACGGAAGACCACGGGCCGATATCCGGTCTGCTTGTCCTGGGTCATTCCTCCAGGGTTGCCGGGGTACGGGTTCCTGGCGAGCCTGGGGGCGCCAGGCGAGGTACTCAGAGGTGTTCCGATATCTCCAGGAGGGCTCGAGAACATCGCGTCCATCTGATGAAACGGCGGCATCACCGGCCCTACGCCGAGGCCCGCTTCTTCGGTGCGGCCTTCTTGGCCGCGGACTTCTTCGCAGACGCAGACGCAGCCGTGGACGTCGACTTCTTCGCCGTCGACTTCTTCACCGTCGACTTCTTCACCGTGGACTTGGCGGCCGTCTTCTTCGCGGTCCTCTTCGCCGTCGACGTCGACTTCTTCCCGCCCACCTGCTTGGGCGCGGCCGGAGCCCGTTTCCGGCGGGAGGACAGCGGCGTCACCTCGGCCTCCTTCCCCTCCTTCTCCCCCTCGCCCCGCGCACTCCGCGCCGCCTTCACACTGCTCTCCAGCGCGGCCATCAGGTCGATGACCTTGCCGCCACCCGCGGCGGCGGCCGCCGGCTCCGTCGGGATCTTTCCCTCCGCCTTGGCGGCGATGAGTTCCTCCACCGCCGCGCGGTAGTCGTCGTGGAGGGACGACATGTCGACCTCGCCGAGCGTGTCCATCAGGGCGTCCGCCAGGTCGAGTTCCGCGTCACGGACCTTGACCTCGGTGTCGGGTGCCACGCCCTCGGGGGCCCGGATCTCGTCCGGCCACAGCAGACCGTGCATCGCGATGACGTCGTCCACCACCCGCAGCATCCCGAGCCGCTCCCGCCCCCGCAGCGCGTACTTGGCGATCGCCACCTTCTGGCTGCGCTTCAGCGCCTCCCGCAGCAGCGTGTACGGCTTGGCGGCGGGCACCCCGTTCGCCGACAAGTAGTACGCCGCGTCCATCTGGAGCGGGTCGATCCGGTCCGCCGGGACGAAGGCGACGATCTCGATCGTCTTGGCGGTCGGGATCGGCAGGGCGGCCAGATCCTCGTCGGTGATCGGGACCATCGACCCGTCCGCCTCCTCGTAGGCCTTGCCGATCTCGGCGGACGTCACCTCCTTCTCCTCCAGCTCGCACACCTTGCGGTAGCGGATCCGGCCCCCGTCCTCCACATGGATCTGCCGGAAGGAGACCGAGTGGCTCTCGGTGGCGTTCACGAGCTTGATCGGGATGCTGACAAGACCGAAGGAGATCGCACCGTTCCATATGGATCGCACGTCTGGCACCTCTCAGCCGAGGAGTACTTTCGGGTGGTTGTGGGTTCTCAGAACCGGCGCCATATTTCTCGGCGCCGACAGCACAGCGAGGCCACATGGGGTGACTTGCCGAGAATCGCTGTTCAGAGGACTCACTCTTTCAGGCGATGCAGGTCGGTTCTGCCTGCCCGATTCGTCAGGGCTGGGATCGTGTGGTTTGCAGGTACTGCCCGAGCTGGGGGTGCGTCGTGGACGATCCCGCCGTAGAAGTCAGCGTTCGCTTTCCCGACGGCAAGCTCGTGGAGGACCTGTCGTGGACAACAGTGTCCGTCGACGCGCTGAAGTCGGCGACTCCGTGGCGGACGTTCCGATGGCGCCGAGGACAGCAGCGCTATTCCGGAAGCTACTGGTCAGCGACCATGCGTGAGCCCGTGATCTACGAGTCGCGGCTGGAACTGGCAAGGCTTCTCTTCGCCGATTTCGACCCGCTCGTGCACGGCATCGTGGCCCGGCCGTTCCTGATGAAGACCACGGCGGGGCCACCTGGCCGGCTTCCGGCGCGACTGGGTCTTCCGTCCTGAGCTACTCGGCGCCCACGCCCGCCCAGCTCGGCTTGCAAGCCCTGGACTGCGTGCTGTCCTGCGAGGTGAGGCTGCTGATCCTGGACGACCTGCACTTCCTCAAGTGGCACAGGAGGTGCCCACCGGCGGCGCCAAGCCCTTCGACATCACCCCCGGTATCACCCCTGGTCCGGACGGCAACATGTGGTTCACCGAATACAACAGCCACAAGATCGGGAAGATCACCACCAGCGTGGGACGCGGGGCACGGCTTCGAACTCGTCTGGTGAGTCGTCGTTCAGCACCGTGTGCGTATCAGGTGACGGATGCTCAGCGATGGCTGGGCCCGCCGGTCAGTCGATGCCGTCGATGATGCGGAAGTCGCGCTCGTAGCCGTCAGGGAGGGCCACCAGCGCCTTCTGGTATGCCTCGCTCTCGTATGCCGCGACGGCCTGTTCAAAGCTGTCGAACTCGATCAGAACGACGCGTTGCGTGATTCCGGCCTCGTGGGCGACGACTCGACCGCCATGGGACGGGATCCGGGACAGGACGCGCCCGCCCCCGGCCTGGACAGCCGGACCGGCCAGCTTGTCGTAGGCAGTCAGCTTCTCAGGGCCGGAAATGGCGGGGTAGACACTGACCCAGTAGCCCTTAGACATGGAAACCTCCTGTGTTGGGCCGGACACGTCCGACTTCGAATTGACACTCAGATCGATCGATCCCGGCGACGGGTACTGCGGTCACTTGAATCGTCATATGCGCAGGTTAGGGCCTGATCTGCGGTCGAGGGAAAGACCGGTACGGGATAGACTCAGAACGGATTGTTATCAATCGGCAGGGGGGGCACGTGGCGCCGGATACGGTGAGCCTGCGGTACTTCCTGGTGCTGGCGCAGGAGTTGAACTTCACCCGCGCGGCCGCACGGATCGGTATCGCACAGCCCGCGCTCAGCGCCCGGATGCGCCGATTGGAGGCGGAACTCGGTACGGCCCTGCTGGTCCGCAACACGCGTAGCGTCGTATTGACCACGGCCGGTGCGGCTTTGGCGGAGTCCGCGCCGCCCGCGCTGGCGGCGCTGGACCGGGCATGGGACACCGCCCGGAGCGCGGCGGCCGGTGAACTGGGCACGCTGCGCATCGGATACAGCCTCAGCGCCGGGGCCGAGACGGTGCCGGCCCTGGTGGACAGGCTGATTCGCGGCAACAGCGGACTCGAGGTCGGCGCGGTCCCGATGGCGACACCGGAGATCTCTCCCGCGGTCGCCGACGGCCGCATCGATGCCGGGATCACCCGCGGTGAACAGCCGGGCCGTGGCGTACGCCGGTTCCTGCTGCGGCGTATGTGCATCGGGGTCCAGCTGGCGCAGCACCATCCGCTGGCCGAACACCCGGAGATCGAGATCGCCGACGCGGCCGCGTATCCGCTGCGACTCCCGGACCGTGCGACCAACCCCGTGATCCACGATCAGCTGTCCGCACTGTTCCGAGACACCCGACCACACCCCCGATTCCACACGCCCGCAGTCTCTTTCGACATGTCTCAGCGCGACCTGCGCGACGGGGTCACCCTCGCCCCGGCCGGAGAAGCCGCGGTCACGGTACAACCGGCCGGTCTCACCTGGCGACCACTGCGGGGCGCGCCCAGCCTGACGATCCACCTGGTCCTGCCACGCGAGCAGTCGCCGCTACACCGCCGCATCCGTGCCGTCGCCAAAACCCTGGCGCACGAGCTGCACTGGCTGCCGGACTGACGCGCAAGAGGTCAAGCGAGACGGACGCCTGCGGCGGCGAGGCCGAAGACCTTGCGCCCGGCGGACTCGGCGGATACCGCGCCTTCGCCGACGCCGAACCGGACAAGCACGGGCAACCGGCGGGAACGCCCGCCGTCAACGGCGTCCATGACGTCGGTCAATGCTTAACGCCCACCACTGTTCCATTGCTCCCCGAGGCCGGACATGGCCACGCTCCTGAGACAGAAGCATGGCCATCGGCGTGAGAATGAGCAGAGCTGCAGGCCACAGCGTCGGCATGTGACGCGCGTTCTGAGATCCCGCAGTGATTCATTGCTTTTGGGTGATTTGGTGCGATTTATGCGACTCTCATCGTATGACGCCGATCACCGAGGTGGAGGGGCGGCGGCTGGCCCTCAGCAATCTGGAGAAGGTGCTGTACCCGGCCACGGGCTTCACCAAGGGCGAGATGCTGCACTACTACGCCAGCACGGCGGGCTCCCTCCTCGCCCACCTCTACAACCGCCCGGTCTCCTTCCTCCGCTTCCCGGACGGCCCGGACGGCCAGCGCTTCTTCGCCAAGAACGTGCCGCCGGGCACCCCGTCCTGGGTGCGCACCGCCGACGTGCCGCGCTCGGACGGGAACGCCCGGCAGATCGTCGTCAACGACCTCGCCACCCTCATGTGGGCCGCCAACCTCGTCACGGAGTTCCACACGCCGCAGTGGCAGGCGGACGCCCCTGCGATGGCCGACCGGCTGGTCCTCGACCTGGATCCCGGCGCGCCCGCCACCGTCGTCGAGTGCTGCCGGGCCGGTCTCTGGCTGCGGGACCGGCTGCGGGACGACGGGCTCTACGTGTACGCGAAGACCTCGGGCTCCAAGGGGCTGCACCTGCTCTGCCCGCTGGAGCCGACGCCGTCCGATGACGTCACCGCGTACGCGAAGGGACTCGCCAAGGACGCCGAGCGCGCGCTGCCCGCCCTGGTCGTCCACCGGATGGCCAGGAACCTGCGCCCCGGCAAGGTCTTCGTCGACTTCAGCCAGAACGCCGCGGCCAAGACGACCGCCACCCCGTACACCCTGCGCGCCCGCCAGGAGCCGACCGTCTCCACCCCGGTGACCTGGGAGGAAGTCGAGGAGTGCGGCACCCCGGAGCAGCTCGTCTTCCGTGCGGCGGACATCGCGCCCCGCCTCCAGCGGTACGGGGATCTGCTGGGCCCGCTCATCAACGCGAACCGCGCCCGGCCGCTCCCCCGATCGGGTCCCGCATGATCAGCCTTCCGGTCAAGGTCGCCCTCGCCGAGTCCGTCACCTCGCTGCCCGAGGGGTCCGGCTGGGCCTTCGAGCCCAAGTTCGACGGGCATCGGCTCGTCGTCATCGCCGAGCGCCGCCGGGTGATGCTGCAGGCCCGGTCGGGCCGCCTGGTCACCACCTCGTTCCCCGATCTCGCCGAGGCCGCACGACGGCTGCCCGCGGGGACCGTGCTCGACGGCGAGGTCGTCGTCTGGGGCGACGAGGGCATCGACTTCGGGGCCGTGCAGCAGCGCGCCAACGCCACCCGCGGGCGTGCCGCCCTGCTCGCGCGCGAGCTCCCCGCTTCGTACGCCGCCTTCGATCTGCTCGCCGAGGACGGCGAGGACTGCCGCGCCCTGCCGTACGAGGAACGGCGCGCACGCCTCGTACGGATCGTCGGACCGCTCGGCCCGCCCCTGCAGCCCGTGCCCATGACGACCGACCGCGAGCTCGCCCTGAGCTGGTACGAGACCCTGACCGCCACCGGCGTCGAAGGCCTGGTGATCAAGCGGCTCGACGGGGCCTACCGGGGCGGCGCGCGGGCGTGGCTGAAGCTGCGGCACAGCGACACCCGGGACGCGGTCGTCATCGGCTTCACCGGGAGCCGGGCCCGGCCGCACGCGCTGGTGCTCGTCCTGCCGGGGGACGGCACTCCCGTGGTGTCCTCGCCGCTGGCGCCCACGCTGCAGGTGGCGGCCGCGGCCGCGCTGCCCGAGGCGAAGGGCGAGGGGACGGCGACCGCCATCGGGATCGGCGAGGTCACCTATGCCGCGCTGCCGTCCGGCCCGCCCGTCACGGTGGAGGTCCGGCAGAACACGACCCGGCACGCGACGACGGCGGTGGTCCGGTTCCGTTGACCGACGCCGGTGGCTGACACCAGCCGACATCGAAAGTGACTCACGTCACAGCTAATCAAGTTTGACTAGCGAGCGCGTCGAGCATATCTTCCTTCGTGCGTAGTCAAGCTTGATTACTTGATGAGGAGAACGCGTGACCCTTCTTCCCGCGACCGGATACGTCCCGACCGACGAGGACCGTGCGAGCCTGACCGCCTGGTTCGCCGAGTACGACGCGCACAGCGCCAAGCGCGATGTGGAGCGCATGGCCGATCTGGCCGTCTTCCCGCTCAACCTGGTCAGCGACGACTCCGCGGGCGACGGGCGCTCCGCGCAGTGGGACCGGGAACAGTTCGTGGCGACCATGACGCAGGTGATGGGCGACGGGAGCGAGGACATCACCTTCGAGTCCACGCGCACGCCCGTCTTCCTCTCCCCCGCCATGGCCGTGGTCTTCACCGACTCGGTCATGACCGCGAACGGCGAGACGCAGCAGCTGCGGTACGCCGACATCCTGGTGAGGCGGGGCGGCGCCTGGGCGTTCCAGACCATGATCCAGGGCGGTTGGGGGGACAACCTGTGAGGCGTTAGACCCGCAGCCAGGTGTGGCGGTCGCGTGCCATCGCGTGCAGCGCCGCCACATCGGCCGGTTTCAGTACGCCGCCGGTGCCCGCGAGCGAGGAGATCTCCTCGTCGCGCACGATCCGCACCCCGCGCGGCGGCTCGGCCAGGGCGAGGTCCGCCGCACCGGAGACGGCGAGCACCGGGCGGATCTCGGCCGTCAGCGCGAAGGACGCCCGGTCCACGTCGGCGCGCAGCTCCCGCAGGACCGGCAGCGGGTCCCCGCGGCCGACCGTGACCAGCGGGTCGGCGATCCGCACCCGCTGCTTGCGGGCCGCGAGCGTACGGATGCCGAAGAGACCGCCGGGGCCGATCACCAGATGGTGGATGCGGGCGCCGCCGGGCAGCGGGACCGAGTGCAGGGTGTGCCAGCCCGCGCCCTCGAGGCCGTCAAGCACCTCGCCGACGGCCTGCTCGGCTGCGAGCGCCCGGCGTCGCGGGTCGGCGCGCAGCCTGCGGGCGGGCGCCGGGTCGCGGTCCAGGGCGATCAGGAGGGCCTCGCCCGGACGGTTCGGGGCGAGGTCGTCGTCCGGGTGGAGCGCGAGGCGGGCCAGTTCGGACGGGGTCGGCACGGGTGGCGGGCCGACCGAATAGCCGCCGGTCAGGAACGGGGCGAGGACCCGCAGGACGTCATCCCTGCGGTCCTCGCTCAGCAGGTTCACGCGGGCCGAGTCCCTGTCGTACCAGGCCACGTTCGCGCCGTCCGCGAGGCGGACGTACAGCCTTTCCTGGCCGTGGCGCCAGGCCGGTATGACGCGCAGTCCTGTCATGCCATCACCCCTTGACCATGGGAGCAGTCGGGCGCGCCTTGGGCAATACGTGGGGGTGCACCCCGCGTATCTCCGCGTATCTATGGGCCGCCGTTACATAGCCGCGGAATCGCCGCAATGGCTGACATTTAACGTCGGAGGAGTCCCCACGCCACCGCAGGAAGGCGCGGGCCCGCGCTGATGAAGGATGTGGCCAAGGTCAGAATGGAGGACGCGATCGAGGCGCCGCGGGCCGACGGCAGCACCGCGACATTCAAGGTGCGGGGGATTCAGCAGGTGGACAAAGAGAACTTCCCCACCCATAAGGTGTACCGGGCGACCGACCGGCCCGGGCTGCGACTGTTGACGTGTGGCGGGCCCATCAAGGACGGTCACCGCACCGACAACATCATCCTCTACGCCGATCTCGCACCGTAGCTCAGGCAAGCAGGAGTCAGGAGTGCAGTGAACCGGAGCCGTCTCGCGCTCGTCGCCGCCCTCACCCTGTCCGCCGTCCTGCTGGCCGGCGGCTGCGGCGACCCCGGCGACCTGCGCAGCGCGGGACCGACGCCCACCGCCGACGGCCCCACCCACCTGTGGCCGAAGCTGCCGCCCCCGTCGGCGCCCGCCGAGGACTACGGCGTCATAGAGAGCGTGCCGGTCAAGGGCGTCGACGTACCGGACGGAGATCTGCGCAAGGTCGATCCGGTCACCGTCGCCCGGACCGACTTCGACACCAATCCGGGGCTCTACAGCCGCTCCGACGACATCTACAAGCAGACCCTCGCCAAGCTCCGGACCTGCGGTCACGGCAGCGACGACTGCCCCGTGCTCAAGGCCTACTACCGCGATCTCACCGGGGACGGGAAGGACGACCTCATCGTCGGCATCCGGTTGGTCAAGGGGCACGACGAGAATCTGGACATCCGCGCCTACGCCCTGGAGAAGCGGCAGTTGACCCAGATCATGGAGACGGGCGACGCGGTGCTCGGTGTCGAGCTGGCCGGCCATGACGTGATCATCCGTGCCGTCTCCAGCCAGCCGGGGTACGAATACCGCACCGTCTGGTCCTGGGACTCCCACCAGAAGACGATGCTGCCGACGAGCGACGAGATCGTGCGGTCCGCAAACGCCCCGTCGACGAAGCGCCCCAAGAAGCCGATGCAGAAGCCGACGAGCAAGCCGACGGAAGCGCCGACGCAGAATCCCGCCCCCACGCCGTCCCCGAGCGACAGCGCATGAGTCACGCGCAGCCGCGCGGGCCGCGGCTTCCCGCCTGGACGGCGACCCTCACCTGGAAGGCCGCGCTCTTCATCGCCGTCATGTGCTGCGCGCTCGCCGCGCTGCTCGGCGCGCTCGTCCATGTCTCGGTGACCAACCAGACCGTGGGCCAGGCCCGCGAGCGCGCCCTCACCCGGCTCGAGGACGTCACCAAGGCGTACGAGGCGGGCGACCGGATGGGACCCGGCGCGGGCGTCGACCCGCCCGGTCTGCCCGCGCGGCTGCGTGAGCTCGCGGTCGGCGGCGAGCGGGCGACGATGGTCGGTCTGCTCGACTCCCGGCCGACCATGTGGGCCGCGGGACCCGCGAACGGCGGCCGTGCCATCGCCGTCGAGGTCGACTACGCCCAGGGCGTCCGCACCATCGACGGGCTCGACCGGGCGATCCTCGGCTCGTCGGTGCTCGCGATCGGGGCGACGCTCCTGGTCGGCGCGTTCGCCGTGACGCGCGTGACGCGGCGCCTGCACCAGACCGCGACGGTGGCGCGCCGGATCAGCGCGGGCGACCTGGACGCCCGGGTGCACGATCCCCGGACGCAGGAGCCGCAGCGGCATCAGGACGAGGTGGCGGCGGTCGCCGGCGCCCTCGACACGATGGCGTCCTCGCTGCAGGGCAAGCTGCAGAGCGAGCAGCGGTTCACCGCGGATGTCGCGCACGAGCTGCGCACCCCGCTGACCGGTCTGCACGCGGCGGCCGAGCTGCTGCCGCCCGGCCGGCCCACCGAGCTGGTGCGCGACCGGGTGGCCGCCCTTCGCACCCTCACCGAGGACCTCCTGGAGATCTCCCGGCTCGACGCGAAGAGCGAGCGGGTCGAGCTGGACGACCACCATCTCGCCCCACTGGCCGAGCGTGCCGTGCGGGGTTCCGGGCTCGGGGCCGAGCTCGTCGTCGTACGCGATGTCTGTGTGCTGACCGACCGTCGGCGCCTGGAGCGGGTGCTCGGAAACCTGCTGTCCAACGCCGGCAAGTACGGCCGGCAGCCCGTCGTCGTGACCGTCGACGGGCCGGTCGTCTCGGTGCGCGATCACGGCGACGGTTACCCCGACTACCTGGTGGAACACGGGCCGCAGCGGTTCCGCACGGAGGGCACGAGCAAGGGGCACGGGCTCGGTCTGACGATCGCCCTGGGGCAGGCGGCGGTCCTCGGCGCGAGCCTCACCTTCGCGAACGCGGCGGACGGCGGTGCGGTGGCGACGCTGACACTGCCGTACGAGGAGTCCGCCGCGACCGGCGCCAAGGGTGCCGACGGGACGGCCTGACGGGCGGATTGACGCCGCGTGACCTTTTGCGCGCGCACCGTGCCACTTTTAGTGTGAATTGCGGCCTATGCGTCGCTCTGGTCCCACCCCATCGCTAGAGGAGGCCCCATGTCCCTTCGGCCCACCGCCACCCTCACCCGGCTCGGCATACTCGCGGCCGGCGGCGCGCTCGCCGCACTCACCGTCACCGGCCCCGCCGTCGCGGCCGACGGCGCCAACAACAACCACCCGCACCTCTACAAGGGCCGGGTCACGGCCAAGTCGGGGCTGCTGCTCCGCACCGCCCCCATGCGTGGGAGTGAGGTGATCCGCAGCGAGCCGTACGGCGCGATCGTGCACATCTTCTGCAAGACGACCGGCGACAAGGGGCACCACAACAACCGCTGGTATCTGCTCACCGACGGCACCTGGGCCTGGGGCTCCGCCCGCTACATCAAGGACATCGGGCCATCCCCCCGCTGGTGCTGACGTATCGCAAGGGCACGATGACATAAACGGACATTGGGGCCTATCGCTTGCTACGTTCCGGGCATGACCGGAACAACAGTGGGCTCGGCACCACCCTCCGTACCCGCTGTTCGCGTCCCCCGGCGCCGTGGCACCGAACTCGCCCTGATCGTCGTGGCCGTCCTGCTTTCGGTCTACGGCTACTGCGATGTCGGGCTCGCCAAGAACGGCACCGTCCCGCCCGGCGCCGCCGGTTACGGCGCCGGGCTCGGGGTGCTCGCGCTCCTCGCCCATCTCGCGGTGCGCCTGCGCGCGCCGTACGCCGATCCGCTGCTGCTTCCGATCGCCGTGCTGCTCAACGGCCTTGGCCTGGTGCTCATCTACCGGCTCGACCTGGAGACGCCGGGCGACGAGGCGGCGCTCACCCAACTCGTCTGGTCCACGGTCGGCGTAGCGCTCTTCATCGGCGTCGTCGTCTTCCTGCGCGACCACCGCGTGCTCCAGCGGTACGCGTACATCTCCGTCGTCACGGCGCTGATCCTGATGATCGTGCCGATCTTCTTCCCGGCCGTGAACGGCGCCCGGATCTGGATCAGGATCGGCGGATTCTCCATCCAGCCCGGCGAGTTCGCGAAGATCCTGCTCGCGATCTTCTTCGCCAGCTATCTGGCCGCCAACCGCAACGCCCTTGCCTACACCGGCCGTACCGTCTGGAAGCTGAAGCGGCTCCAGCTGCCGACCGGCCGGGTGCTCGGGCCGATCGTCGCGATCTGGCTGCTCAGCGTCGGGGTGCTTGTCCTCGAACGGGACCTCGGGACCTCGCTGCTCTTCTTCGGGCTCTTCGTGATCCTGCTGTACGTGGCGACCGGGCGCACCGGCTGGATCGCGGTCGGCCTGCTGCTCGCGGGGGTCGGCGCGTTCGCGGTCGGCTCGCTCGAACCCCACGTGCACAGCCGCGTCGAGGACTGGCTGCACCCCTTCGCCTCCATCGACGCGGGCGAGGGGCCGAACCAACTCTCCCAGTCCCTCTTCGCGTTCGCGGCCGGCGGGATGCTCGGCACCGGGCTCGGGGACGGGCACTCCATCCTCATCGGCTTCGCCGCGAAGTCCGACTTCATCCTGGCGACGGCGGGCGAGGAGCTCGGCCTCACGGGACTCACCGCGATCTTCCTGCTCTACGCCCTTCTGGTGGAGCGCGGCTTCCGGGCCGGGCTCGCCCTGCGGGACGCCTTCGGGCGGCTGCTCGCGGTGGGGCTCGCCTCGATCATCGCGCTCCAGGTGTTCGTGATCGCGGGCGGCGTGACCGGCCTCATCCCGCTCACCGGCATGGCGATGCCCTTCCTCGCGCAGGGCGGCTCGTCGGTCGTCACCAACTGGATCATCGTGGCGCTGCTCATCCGGGTCAGCGACTCGGCACGCAGCCAGCCCCTCCCCCAGGAGCCCTCGTGACCCGGTACATCCGCCATGCCGCCGCGTTCTGCGCGCTGCTGCTCATCGCCCTGCTCGTGAACGCGACGCGGGTCCAGATCGTGCAGTCCGACTCCCTGGACGAGAACCCCGCCAACCGCCGCCAGGCCATCACCCGGTTCGGCCAGCCGCGCGGCGACATCATGGTCGACGGCCGCACGGTCACCGGCTCCAAGGACACCGGGGAGCAGCTGCGCTATGAACGGACGTACAGGAACGGCCCGTTGTACGCGCCGGTGACCGGCTTCGCCTCGCAGGTCTACGGCACGACGTTCCTGGAGAACGCCGAGGACGACATCCTCTCCGGCACCGACCCGATGCTCGCCCCGCTCCCCTTCTGGAACGACATCAGCCGCGACCAGAACCCCGGCGGCAAGGTGCAGACGACGATCAGGGCCGCCGCGCAGCAGGCCGCGTACGCCGGACTCGGCGGGAAGAAGGGCGCGGTCGCCGCGATCGAGCCGTCCACCGGGAAGATCCTCGCCCTGGTCAGCACTCCTTCGTACGATCCCGAGCGGCTCTCCGGCACCACCTCGTCGGTGGCGAAGTCCTGGGCGGCGCTGAACAGCAGCGCCGACAAGCCGATGCTGAACCGCGCGATCCGCCAGACGTATCCGCCCGGTTCGACGTTCAAGGTGGTGACGGCAGCGGCGGCCCTGGACGCGGGCACGGTCACGGACCTGGACGCCGCCACCAAGTCCCCCAGCCCCTACACGCTGCCCGGCACCACCACGGAGCTGACGAACGAGGTCGAGGGCTGCACGAACGCGACCCTGCGGTACGCCTTCGCGTGGTCCTGCAACACCGTCTTCGCCAAGCTGGGGGCGGACACGGGCCTGGCCGACATGGTGGGCACGGCGCGGAACTTCGGCTTCAACGACACCGGCCTGAAGATCCCCTCCTCCGTCGCCGCCAGCAACTTCGACACGTCCATGGACCAGGCGCAGCTCGCGCTCTCCGCCATCGGCCAGTACGACACGCGGGCCACGCCGCTGCAGATGGCGATGGTCTCGGCGGCGGTGGCCAACGGCGGCTCGGTCGAGTCCCCCTATCTGGTGGACCGGACGACCACCGACGACGGCGACGTGGTGGACACCCACGGCACCGAGACCCTCCACCGGGCGATGAACCCCGCAACGGCGATGCAGCTGCGGGAGCTGATGACCGACGTCGTCGAGGAGGGCACCGGCACGAACGCGGCGATCCCCGACGCGACGGTCGGCGGCAAGACGGGCACGGCCCAGCACGGGATCGACAACTCCGGTACGCCGTACGCCTGGTTCATCTCCTGGGCCCAGAAGCAGGACCGGGCGGAGCCCTCGGTGGCGGTCGCGGTGGTGGTGGAGGACGCGGCGGCGGACCGTGGGGACATCAGCGGGGGCGGCAGCGCGGCGCCGATCGCGAAGGCCGTGATGGAGGCGGTCCTCGGGGGTTAGCCCGCCTCACCGGACGCGATCGCGTCCGCCACCTCCGCCACCCGCTCGCCCTCCTCGGCCGCGAAGCGTTCCGCGTCGAGCTTCTCCGCGATCTCCTCGTCCTGCGCCATCAGCTGGTCGAGGTTGGCGTTGCCCATCTCGAAGACGCCCATGTCGACATACGCCTCCTGCAGGCGCTTGCCCCACAGGCCGATGTCCTTGACGCAGGGCACGATGCGGCTGAACAGCAACTGCCGGAAGAGGGCGAGGAATTCGGAGTTCTCGCTGCATTCCTCGGCCTCCGCCTTGGGGATGCCGAAGTTCTCCAGGACCTCGACTCCGCGCAGCCGGTCCCGCATCAAGTAGCAGCCCTCGATGACGAAGTCCTCGCGCTCGCGGCGTTCGGCGTCGGTGAGCTGCTTGTAGTAGTCGCGCAGGGCCATCCGCCCGAAGGCGACGTGCCGGGCCTCGTCCTGCATCACGTACGCCAGGATCTGCTTCGGCAGGGGCTTGTCCGTGGTGTCGCGGATCATGCCGAACGCGGCGAGCGCGAGGCCCTCGATGAGGACCTGCATGCCGAGGTAGGGCATGTCCCAGCGGGAGTCGCGCAGGGTGTCGCCGAGGAGCGCCTTGAGGTTGTCGTTGATGGGATAGAGCATCCCGATCTTCTCGTGCAGGAAGCGGCCGTAGATCTCCGCGTGCCGCGCCTCGTCCATGGTCTGGGTCGCGGAGTAGAACTTCGCGTCCAGGTCGGGGACGGACTCCACGATGCGGGCCGCGCACACCATCGCGCCCTGTTCGCCGTGCAGGAACTGGCTGAACTGCCAGGAGGCGTAGTGCTTGCGCAGCTCGCCCCGGTCGCGCTCGGTCATCTTGTCCCAGTGCCGGGTGCCGTACAGCGACATCGACTCGTCGGGGGTGCCGAGCGGGTCGAGCGGGTCGACCTCCAGGTCCCAGGCGATGCGCTTGGCGCCGTCCCACTGCTTGTCCTTGCCCTTCTGGTAGAGGGCGAGGAGACGCTCGCGGCCTTCGTCGTACTCCCAGCTGAAGCGGGCCGCGCCGTTCGCCGGTATCTGCCAGACGGTGTCGCCTGGGGGATGCGTGTACAGCTCGTACGTGGACACTGACGACTCCTAGGGATGGCCTTGGACAAACCTCGTGGCGCCTTGCACTCGTCCCCGCTTTGCAGGCTCACACGGCCGCTGACGCCGGGTCAACAAGTCGTGCGCAAGGGATTGACGGGCTTGCTGACAGGCAGTCTCATAAGACGTGACCGCCGGTAACTGTGACGCGAGACGACGACGAGACAGGGACACAGGCATGACGACCATGACGGAGGACGCGGCACTCGAAGGACTGCGGGACGCGCTGGGTCTGCTCAAGGACCGGGAGCAGGTGGCCGAGCGGCTGCTCGAATCCTCCGCCAAGCACTCCTTCGACCCCGACAAGGAACTGGACTGGGCGGCGCCCTTCGAGGAGGGCAAGTGGTTCTGGCCGCCGGAGCTGGTGTCCTTGTACGACACCCCGATATGGCGGCGGATGAGCGAGGAGCAGCGCATCGCGCTCTCCCAGCACGAGGCGGCGGCGCTCGCCTCGCTGGGCATCTGGTTCGAACTGATCCTGATGCAGCTCCTCGTACGCCACATCTACGACAAGCCGGCCACGAGCGCGCACGTCCGCTACGCCCTCACGGAGATCGAGGACGAGTGCCGGCACTCGAAGATGTTCGCGCGCCTCATCAGCCGCGGCGACACCCCGTACTACCCGGTCAGCACCGTGCACCGGAACCTCGGGCGGCTCTTCAAGACGATCTCGACGACGCCGGGATCGTTCACGGCGACGCTGCTCGGCGAGGAGATCCTGGACTGGATGCAGCGCCTCACGTTCCCGGACGAGCGCGTCCAGACCCTCGTCCGCGGTGTCACACGGATCCACGTCGTGGAGGAGGCCCGCCATGTGCGGTACGCCCGCGAGGAGCTGCGCCGCCAGATGGTGACCGCCCCTCGCTGGTCCCAGGAGTTCACCCGCCTCACCTCGGGCGAGTTCGCCCGGATCTTCTCCGTGGCCTTCATCAACCCCGAGGTCTATACGAACGTCGGCCTGGACAAGCGCGAGGCCATGGCCCAGGTGAAGGCGAGCGGCCACCGCCGCGAGGTCATGCAGACGGGGGCCAAGCGCCTGACCGACTTCCTGGACGACATCGGGGTGCTGCGGGGTGCGGGGCGTCGGCTGTGGAAGAGCTCGGGGCTGCTTGCCTGAGTCGGCTTGCCTGACGCTGTTCCGGGGCGCTTGTTCGAAAGGGCGGATACGCTGCGGGGCATGACCTCGCCTGCTCCCACCCGCGCGTACCGGCGCCTCAGCGTCGAGGAGCGGCGGCGGCAGCTGCTCGAGGCCGCCCTCTCCCTCTTCGCCGTGCACGCGCCCGACGAGGTCTCCCTCGACGACGTGGCGGAGGCGGCCGGGGTGTCCCGGCCGCTCGTCTACCGCTACTTCCCGGGCGGCAAGCAGCAGTTGTACGAAGCGGTGCTGCGCTCCGCGGCCGACGAGCTCGAGCAGTGCTTCGCCGAGCCGCCGGACGGCCCCCTCACCCGGCGCCTGGGCAACGCGCTCGACCGCTACCTCGCCTTCGTCGACCAGCACGACGCGGGGTTCAGCGCGCTGCTCCAGGGCGGCAGCGTCGTGGAGACCTCGCGTACGACGGCCATCGTGGACGGGGTGCGCAGGGCGGCCGCCGAGCACATACTCGCCCACCTGGAGGTCGTGGGAGCCTCCGGTCCGCGCCTGCGGATGACCGTACGGATGTGGATCACCTCGGTCGAGGCGGCGTCGCTGATCTGGCTCGACGAGGAGAAGCAGCCGCCGCTGGACGAGCTGCGGGACTGGCTCGTGGAACAGTTCATGGCGGTGCTCGTGGCCGCGGCGGGCCGTGACCCGCAGACCGCGGAGGCGGTGCGGAGCGCGCTCGCCCTGGAGACCGCCGAGGGCCCCGCCGGGTCGCTCGCGCGGCGCGTGCTGCCCGTGGTGAGCGACGCGGCGCACCTGCTGTGACACTGGCCGGGTGAAGAGCGAAGACACCACCTTCGTCGGTGGCCCCCTGGACGGCCGCGTCCTGCCCATCCTGCTCGGCCCCACCGGCCACCCGCCCAAGGTGTACCGCGTCCCGGTCCCGGACGAGGCGGGCGGCGAGCCGACCGTGCTCGTGTACCGGCGGGTCGCCAAGGCCGCGGGGAAGCGGCTCGGGCTGCATCCCGGCTGGAAGTACGAGTACGACCCCGAGGGCGACACGGCCGGGTCGGGTCTGAAGTGGCCGTGGTCGAAGCCGGAGCGCAAGCCCGAGGAATAGCTCGGAGCGGGCGAGCAAGGGCGCCGCGCCGCGGCTCCCTGGACGAGTGACCCCATTGCGCCAACCCGCCCACCGCCCGGAGGCGGACCCCACCGGACAGGTCGATGCTCGCGGTGCGGGGCGGACGAGCCGTCACCGCACCGGAGGTGATGGCATGTCAGGCAGGCTGCTGCGGTGGGTCTGTACGGGAACGGCGGTCGGGGCACTACTGACCGCGACACCCCCGGCGCACGCCGCCCCGGGTCCGGACGACACGGGCGAGCGCCCCGTCTCCGAACTCCTGACGGACCTTCAGGACCTCTACCAGAAGGCGGAGGAGGCCACGGAGAAGTACAACGCGACCGAGGAGAAGCTCAAGGAACAGCGCACCGAGGTCACCCGCCTCAACCGCGACCTGACCAAGGCACGGACGTCGGTGCACGACAGCAGGGGCGACGCGGGACGCTTCGCCCGGCAGCAGTACCAGGGCACAGGCACCTCGCAGTTCTCCCCCTACGTACGCCTCCTCCTCGCCCGCAATCCGCAGCAGGCGCTGGACCAGGGCCATGTGATCGGCCGGGTCGCGGCGGAACGGGCGGCGGCGGTGCGGCGGCTGGCCGGGGGCGAGAAGAAGGCGGCGGGCCTCGCGGCGACGGCGCAGCGCGCCCTTGCGACCCAAGTCGCCCTGGCCGCACGCCAGAAGAAGGCCAGGGACACGGTCCAGGCCCAGCTCAAGGAGGTGGAGGAACTCCTCGCCTCGCTGAGCCCCGAGCAGCTGGCGGAGCTGGCAAAGGCGGAGGAGTCGGGGACGGCCGAGGCCCAGCGCAAGTTCCTGGAGTCCGGAGCCTTGAGCGGCCCTTCGGCGGCAACGCCATCGCGGAAGGGGAACTCGGCGCTCGACTACGCGGTCCGCCAGATCGGCAAACCGTACGAGTGGGGCGCGGAGGGCCCCGAGACGTACGACTGCTCGGGACTGACGTCAGAGGCATGGGCGGCGGCAGGCAAGGAGATCCCGCGTACGTCGCAGGAGCAGTGGGCGGAACTCCCGCACGTCCCGCTTCGGGAACTCCGCCCCGGCGACCTGATCGTCTACTTCCCCAAAGCGACGCATGTCGCCATGTACCTGGGCGACGGCATGATCGTCCAGGCCCCGCGCCCGGGTTCAAAGGTGAAGGTCTCCCCCATCGCCTCGAACCCCGTCCTGGGCGCGGTCCGCCCGGACCCCGGCTCGAAGGCGATGCGGGACTACACCCCGCCGAAGCTGCCGAAGGGCGCCACGGCGGGGGACGACACGGGCTACTCCCCCGTCAGCGAGGCGAGGTAGGCCCCCGTCTTCTCGGGCTCGTAGAAGAAGTTCTCGAAGTCCGCCGGGTCGTTGAAGCCGTTGGCGAAGCGGTCCGCGGCCGGCTGCAACTGGCCTGCCGCGCCGATCAGGTTCAGGACGTGCTCCGGCGGCGGGGAAAGCATCGCGTTCGTCCACTTGGTGACGTGCTGCGCCGTCTCCCAGTAGCGGTCGAACGTCGACTGCATCCACGCCTCGTCGAACTCCTTCTCGCCGTTCTCGATGATCGAGGCGAGGTACGAAGCGGCGCACTTGGACGCCGAGTTGGAACCCTGGCCCGTGATCGGGTCGTTGGCCACGACCACGTCGGCGACGCCGAGGACCAGGCCGCCGCCGGGCAGCCGGCCGATCGGCTTGCGGACCGTGGGGGCGTAGCGGCCCGCCAACGTGCCGCCCGCGTCCGTCAGTTCGACCTTCGTCGCCCGCGCGTACTCCCACGGCGTGAACTTCTCGAGGAGTTCGAGGGTCAGCGCCAGGTGCTCGGAGGGGTCCTTGACGCCCTGGAAGACGTCCAGCGGGCCGCCCGGGACGCCCTCCCAGAAGAGGATGTCCGCGCGCCCGGAGGTCGTCAGCGTCGGCATGACGAAGAGTTCGCCGACGCCCGGCACCAGGTTGCAGCGCACCGCGTCGAACTCGGGGTGCTCGGGGCGCGGGCCCACCCCGTGGACGTACGCGACCGCGAGGGCCCGCTGCGGGGCGTCGTACGGAGAGCGGGAGGCGTCGCGCTCGAACATCGAGACCAGTTCGCCCTTGCCCGCCGAGACCAGGACCAGGTCGTACGTGCGCGAGAAGTAGTCGAGGTCCGAGACCGCCGCGCCGTGGATGACCAGCTGGCCGCCGCGCTGCGCGAACGTCTCCATCCAGCCCGCCATCTTCACGCGCTGGTCGACGGACTGGGCGTACCCGTCCAGCTTGCCGACCCAGTCGATGACCCGGGAGGAGTCAGGACCGGCGACCGAGACGCCGAGGCCCTCGATCTTCGGGGCCTGGGACTCCCAGAAGTTGGCCTGTATGTCGCGCTCATGCTGCAGCGCGGTGTGGAACATGCACTGCGTGGACATGACCCGGCCGGACCGGACCTCGTCCGCCGTGCGGTTGGACATCAGGGTGACCTCGTACCCCTGCGACTGGAGTCCGAGGGCGATCTGGAGCCCGGCCTGACCGGCTCCGACGACGAGTATCTTCCGCATACGGCTGCGTCTCCTACGTACTGACTAAAAACAGAAAAAGAAGAGTTGAGGGGGGTTATTCGGGGCTTGCCTCAAGGGCGTGGCCGACCAGCGCGAGGAGCGACTCGATCACCGAGATCCGCTGCCTCGCGTCCATGACCAGCACCGGTATGTGCGGCGGGATCGTCAGCGCCTCACGGACGTCCGCGGGCTCGAACTCCTCCGTGCCGTCGAAGTGGTTGACGGCCACTATGTACGGGAGCCCGCAGCTCTCGAAGTAGTCGAGCGCCGGGAAGCAGTCGGGCAGACGGCGGGTGTCGGCGAGGACCACCGCGCCGATCGCGCCGCGCACCAGGTCGTCCCACATGAACCAGAAGCGCTGCTGCCCCGGCGTACCGAAGAGGTAGAGCACCAGGTCGTCGTCGAGCGTGATCCGGCCGAAGTCCATGGCGACCGTGGTCGTGGTCTTGTCCGGGGTCGACGTGAGGTCGTCGGTGTCCTCGCTCGCCCGCGTCATCAGCGCCTCCGTCTGGAGGGGCGTGATCTCGGAGACCGCGGTGACCAGGGTCGTCTTGCCGACGCCGAAGCCGCCCGCCACCACGATCTTCGTCGCGATCGGGGCACGGGTGCGGTCCGTCTGCCAGGCTTGGAGGTTCTCGTCCGGGTCCGGGCCCGGGTGACGGAGGTCAGAGACGGCGGAGGCCACTGAGCACCCTTTCCAGCAGTGCGCGGTCCGGCTGTCCCGGGCCGTGGCCCGTTCCGTACACGCGGATCTTTCCCTGGTCTGCGAGGTCGCTGAGCAGTACGCGGACCACGCCCAGCGGCATCTTCAGGAGCGCGGCGATCTCCGCGACCGTACGCATACGGCGGCAGATCTCGACGATGGCCCGCAGCTCCGGCATGACGCGGGTGGAGAGGTTGCCCTGCGGCAGTTCGCGGCGCTCCTCGGGGGCTTCGAGGGCCGCGACGAACGTCTCGACCAGCAGGACGTGGCCGAAGCGGGTACGGCCGCCGGTGAGCGAGTACGGGCGTACTCGGGCGGGTTTGCGTTCGGCGCCCCGCTGGGGCAACTTGCCGGGCTTACTGCTCATCGGACGCTCTCCATCGACTGGCGCAGCTCACTGCGGAGTTCGGGGGTGAGGACATGCCCGGCACGGCCGACGAAGAGCGCCATGTGGTAGGCGACGACGCTCATGTCGCAGTCCGGGGTCGCGTGCACGCCGAGCAGCGAGCCGTCGCTGATCGACATGACGAAGAGGCTGCCCTCCTCCATCGCGACGACGGTCTGTTTGACCCCGCCGGCGTCCATCAGCTTGGCGGCGCCGATACAGAGCGAACCGACTCCGGAGACGATCGTGGCGAGGTCGGCGCTCGACCCCTTGGGGCCCGAACTGTTGTCCACCGCCGCCTCGTTGTTCCGCGCGGGGTCGGAGGAGAGGAGGAGCAGCCCGTCGGAGGAGACCACCGCGACCGAGAGCAGGCCTTGCACCTCCTCGACGAGATTCGTCAGCAGCCAGTGCAGGTTGCGGGCTTCGCTGCTCAGGCCGAACCCGGCGGCGGTGCCACCGGAGGACGAACTGGGCGAGCGCATGGGCGCAGTCAACTACTTGCCTCCTCGACTGAATCCCCCACGTTTTCGGACTGTTCGCTACGTTCGTTCGGCTCGGCGCGTTCGTTCAGCTCGGCCTCCACGTCGCGACGGCCGCTGATCGCTCCCTGGTGGAAGCCGCCGAGACGCTTGCGCAGGGCTTCGGCGTCGACGGAGCCGCTGCGCGCCTTGGGCACGGTGGGCTCGGGCGCGGTGATCTTGGGCGTGCGCTTGGGGAGTCCCTTGTCGGTGACGCGCTCCCACTTGGGTCCGGCGGGGGCGGGGGCTTCCGCTTGTTCCGGCTCCGGCTCGGGCTCGGGGTCCGGCTCGGGCTCCGGCTCGGGCTCGGGGTCCGGCTCGGGGTCCGGCTCGGGCTCGGGGTCCGGCTCGGGGTCCGGCTCGGGGTCCGGCTCAGGATCCGGCTCCTCCACCACCGGAGGGGCAAGCTCCAGAGTGGTCTCGGCCTCCTGAACAGCCACCTCCGCGGCGGCGATCAGCGGATCGGCAGCAGAGGAAGAACGCCCCGGCAGCACATTGGAGTTGGCTTCGGCCTCCGAGCCCGGGAGATGGACCGCGGGCGCCGCCCCGGCGACGGGAACCCCCACCGGCGGCGCGGCGACAGCCGGCGCCGCCGCGAGGATCGACTTGGGCAGCACGACAACAGCGGCGACACCACCCTGCTTCTGCTCGCGCAAGCGAACCCGCGCCCCGTGCCGCGCGGCGAGCCGCGCCACGACGTACAGACCGAGCCCGAGCCCGTCCCCGCTCTCCTGGTCGTACGCGTCGTCGGGACGGAAGTCCGTGAGACGGGAGTTGAGCTCCGTCATCCGGTCCGGGGTGACCCCTATGCCCTCGTCCTGCACGGAGAGCATGACCTCGCCGCTCTCCAGGAGCCATCCGGAGACCTCGACGGAGGCGTCCGGCGGCGAGAACGACGTCGCGTTCTCGAGCAGCTCGGCGACCAGGTGGCTGATGTCGTCCGCGGCGAAGCCCGCGACATGCGCGTGCGGCGGCAGCGTGGCGATGCGCACCCGCTCGTACCGCTCGATCTCGGAGACGGCGGCGCGTACGACGTCGACGAGCGGGACCGGGCCCGGGTGCTGGTGGCCGTGCTCGGCACCGGCGAGGACCAGGAGGTTCTCGCTGTGGCGGCGCATGACCGTGGCGAAGTGGTCGAGCTTGAAGAGCGTGGCGAGGCGGTCGGGGTCCTGCTCGCGGTCCTCGAGGTTCTCGATGACGGCGAGCTGGCGCTCGACCAGGCCGAGGGTGCGCAGGGCGAGGTTCACGAACGTGCCGTGGATGGACTGCCGCACCCGCTCCAGGTGGGCGGAGGCCTCGGCCAGTTCGGCGCGGAGCTTCGCGCGCTCGTCGGCCATGGACGTGCGCTGCCCGATGAGGTGCTTGCGGTCCGCTTCGAGGGTGGTCAGCCGCTCGGTGAGGGCGGCCGCGTGGCCGTGCAGCGCGTTGACGGACCGTACGACCTGGGCGAACTCGTCGTCGCGGCCGGTGAAGCGGATGGGTTCCTGCGGCGCGGGCTCGGTGGCGAGACGGGCGGAGCCCAGGCGCAGGACGGCGAGCGGGCGGGTCAGCGTGCGGGCCATCGCCATGGTGACGCCGACGGCGACGAGCAGCGTGACGCCGATGAGCGCGAACCGGATCTCCAGGGCCGTGACGTCGTCGTCGCGCAGCTGGGCGAGGCCCTTGGTGCGCTTGACGGTGAGCGAGGACTCGGCGCCGCGCATCATCTCGATGCGGGCGGAGAGCGCGGCGTCGATCTTCCTGGTGTCGTAGCGGAGCTCGGCGGTGGAGAGCGTGGGCTGGTCGGTGAGCCGGGAGAGGTACTTCTCGGCCGTCGTGACCTCGCTGCCCGTGACCGTCGAGTCGTAGGTCGCGCGGGCGCCTTCCGCGGCCGTGTCGCGGAAGTCCGCGATGGCGGCCTGCTCGCGGACGTCGGCGCGCTGGGCGGCGGCGGTCAGCGCGTTGCGGGTCTTGACGCCGGCGGAGGACTCGTCGACCACCGTGGTGGGCAGGCCGGTGACCGGGTCGACGGTGGTGTTCGTCTCCGTGGTGCGGGGGACGGCGAGGGCGGCGAGGAGCAGGCCGCGGGCGCCGGCGGCCTGCTCCACGGCGTGGTCGAGGTCGGCGAGCGCGTAGGCGCCGGAGCCCGCGCGGGGCGGTGTCTGCTCGGCGAGTTCGCGGGTCAGGGCGTGCAGTTCGGTGATGACGTCCGAGTACGCCGTGTGCGCTTCGAGAGCACTGCTCTTGCCGGTGAGCGCCGCTCTGCGTACGGCGGCGATGTCGGCGAGGTCGCGGCGCAGACCGGCGGGGGCGTCCGCCGAGCGCAACTCGTCGATCTGGCGGTCGACGCGGGCGCTGCGGCTCTCGGAGAGCCCCTTGCCCCCCTTCGGGCGGCCCGCGGCGACGTACGAGGTGATCTCGTCGCGCTCGTCGGCGAGGGAGTGGCTCAGCGAGACGGCCTGCTGGGTGCGCTCCGCGAGGGTCACCAGCTCCTGGGCGTCGCTCAGTTGCCCGGAGGCGGCCACGATGGCCGGCGCTCCGGCCCCGGCGATGGCGGCGGCCACGACGGCGACGGCGACGATGAGCCGATTGCGTACGCGGGCGGTGGGCTTGGAGTTGACGGGCTTCGCGGGCGTCCCGGACTGCGCGGGTTTCACGGGCTGCGCAGGCTGCACGGGGGGTTGCGCGGCGCTCCCGTCGGCGGCCTTCGCGCCGTCAGGAACCGTCGCACCGGGGGTGGGCTCGCTCGCCGCGGGCTCTCCCGCCGTGGGCTCGGGCGAGCGCTCGCGCGCCTGCTCCGTAGGGGTGGTCGCGCCCGGCGTGGCCCCGTCAGAGGCCGTCTGCTTGCCTTTGCGCCGAGGCCGCATCTTCTGCACCGGTGCTCGCATTCTTGTTTTTCGTCTGCCCATGGGCCGGGTGACGATCCGTCAACGCCCGCGCCCCCGGTACGGCTCCTGACCCTTTCAGTGCCGATGAGTGGCGGTCGCGCATCGCCTGCCTGGCCACCCGAAGGAGTGAACATCGGCGGGGAGTTGGCGAGCAAGTCCCGAGTTGAAGCAAAAGACCCGGCCACGGTGCGCCGGTTGGACGTCGCCCGCAGGCTTTGGCAGGATGCGCGGCCACACACCGCCGGAGGCGATCATTCCGACTGAAATCCGGCGCTTGACCTGCTGGTCCGGGCCAATCCACGGCCATGTGCGACCCGTTGGTGACCTTGTGAAGGCCTCGTGCAGACTGGCTGAATGCGCAGCGAACTCACCACCGAGCCCGGCGACCCCACCCGCCCCAATGAGGACTATGCCGCGGTCATGCTTCCCGCATCCGGACAAGGCGGTTCACTCGTCCTCCTCGACGGGGTGACTCCGCCCGCCGGAGACGACGGCTGCCTGCATTCCGTCCCCTGGTTCACGGCGCGACTCGGCGGCGCGCTGGGCGAACTGTCCGTTTCACGGCGGGATATGACGCTCGTTGAGATCCTCGCGGCGGCGATCGAGCGCACCGCGGGCACACATCGTCAAACCTGTGACCTTTCTCACCCGCGCACGCCTCAGGCCACGGTGGTTCTGGTGCGTTGGGACGACGAGCGGGTCGAGCACCTGGTCCTCTCCGACTCCGCGCTCCTGGCAGCGGCCCCCGACGGCCGGGTCACGGCGGTCCTCGACGAGCGCCTCGCCCAGCTGCCGCCGGCGATCCGCGAGATGCGCGACGCGGTCCGCGCACTGCCGCACGGCTCGGCCGAACGGGAGGCCGCGGGCCGCGAGTACGGCGCCGCGGTCGAGGCCCTGCGCAACGCGGAGGGCGGCTTCTTCACGGCGGCGGCCGACCCGGCGGCGGCGGCACGGGCGGTCACCGGCACCTGGCCACGGGCAGAGGTGACGGCGGTGGCGGCCCTGACGGACGGCGTGGGCCGCTGGGTCGAGACGTTCCGCGAGGGCAGCTGGCAGGAGTGCTTCGACCTGCTCCGCAAGGAGGGCCCGCAGCGGCTGGTGGACCGGGTCAGGGAACTGGAGCGTGCGGACCCGCAGGGCAAGGCGTTCCCCCGGGGAAAGAGCCACGACGACGCGGCGGCGGTGTACGCGGAATTCTGAGACAGGGGCGCGGGGGGCGCCCCGTCAGGGGCGCGGGCCGTATCGATATGCGGCTCCGCCGCGCGGGCGCGACAAGCCACGACGTATCCGCAGGAGAGAGCGCACCCCACAGAGCCCGAAGCTCCCCCGCCGAATCCCGCTACCCCTCAGCGGAAGCGTTGAGCTGACGCAACAGCCGGGCGAGCTCGGCGACCTCCGCCCGGTCCCACCCCGCGAGCTGCCGCACATACCGCTCCCGCCGCCCCGCACGCACCGTACGGAACCGGGCGCCGCCCTCCTCGGTGAGGTGAACAAGCCACGCCCGCCCATCCGCGGGATCCGGCTCCCGTGCCACCAGGCCCAGCTCCTCCAGGGCCCGCAGCTGGCGGCTCATCGTCGCCTTGCCCACGCCGATGTAGGCGGCGAGATCCGTGGCGCGCTGCGGACCGGAGTCGTCGAGGCAGACGAGAAGCCCGTACGCCGCGGGCTCCAGGTCCGGATGGACCTGGCGGGCCATCTCACCGGACGAGGCGCGCGCCCGGCGAAGGAGCAGGGTCAACTCCCGCTCCAAGGAGAGGAACTCCTGGTCGACACCGCTCTCGTGCACGTCAGCACTCATGGCCCGCTTCTTTCCGGATCGTGAAGGTCTCCGCCCCGCACGGCGGCCGCCACGGCGGGACCGGCGAGCGCGCCCGCCCATTGCCGCAGCTCGGCCAGTATTTCGTACGGCCGCGCCGCGCCGTGCCGCGGACACCGCCGCGGACACCGCCGCAGGAGTAGACCAACGGCAGCGTCCAGGCCCCCTTCCCAGCCACGGGTCTACGTGCGTAGCGTCGTTGATGACATGTTCACACCATGACATGTCGACAGGTCCCCCCACGAGCTCCATAGAGCTCAACCGAGGCCTTCGGAGGCACGCACATGCCCGTGCACAGACCCGGAACGCCCCGCCGCTCACGCTGGTCAGCGGCCGGAATCCTGCTCTCAGTCCTCTCCGCCCTCTCCCTCCTCATCACCCTGCCCGGCGCCGCACAGGCCGCCGGCGGCGATGACGTCCCGCCCCGCGGCTCCGCCCGCATGGGCCAGGGCGTCATCGAACACGACGGTCAGGGCAGCCTGCCGCCCAGTGGCGACGCCGTACAGACCGAAGGCGTCGACGTCAGCAGTCACCAAGGCAACGTCGCCTGGTCGACCCTCTGGAACAGCGGCGTGAAGTGGGCCTACGTCAAGGCCACGGAAGGCACGTACTACAAGAACCCCTACTTCGCCCAGCAGTACAACGGTTCGTACAACGTGGGCATGATCAGGGGCGCCTACCACTTCGCGACGCCCGACACCACGAGCGGCGCCACCCAGGCCAACTACTTCGTGGACAACGGCGGCGGCTGGTCGCGCGACGGCAAGACGCTGCCGGGCGCGCTCGACATCGAGTGGAATCCGTATGGGGCGGCCTGCTTCGGCAAGTCCCAGACCGCGATGGTCACCTGGATCCGGGACTTCCTGAACCAGTACAAGGCCCGCACGGGGCGGCACGCGGTGATCTACACGGCCACCAGCTGGTGGAAGCAGTGCACCGGCAACTACGGCGGCTTCGCCGTCAACAACCCGCTGTGGATCGCCCGTTACGACAGCGCGCCGGGTGAACTCCCGGCCGGCTGGGGCTTCTACACGATGTGGCAGTACACGTCGACGGGCCCGACGGTCGGGGACCACAACAAGTTCAACGGCGCCCTCGACAGGGTGGTGGCGCTCGCCAACGGCTGAGCGCTCAGGACGTGAGCGGGCCCGGGACCCCTCGCGGGGCCCCGGGCCTTTCCTCATCCGGCCTCCTCCGTCACGCGGCGGCCGGAACCCTCACCTCGGCCTCGGTCAGGGCCAGTTCGAGCACCTGGCGGACGTCCGTCACGGGTCGGACGTCCAGCTTCTCCAGGATCTCGGCCGGGACGTCGTCGAGGTCCGCCTCGTTCCGCTTCGGGATGATCACCGTGGTGATCCCGGCGCGGTGCGCGGCGAGCAGCTTCTGCTTGACGCCGCCGATCGGAAGCACCCGGCCGGTCAGCGAGACCTCGCCGGTCATGGCCACGTCCGTACGGACCAGGCGCCCGCTGAGCAGCGAGGCGAGTGCGGTCGTCAGCGTGACGCCCGCGCTCGGCCCGTCCTTGGGCACCGCGCCCGCCGGGAAGTGGACGTGCACGCCCCGCTCCTTCAAGTCGCCGACGGGCAGCTCCAGTTCGGCACCGTGCGAGCGCAGGAAGGAGAGCGCGATCTGTGCCGACTCCTTCATGACGTCGCCGAGCTGACCGGTGAGCGTGAGCCCCGATGCCCCGGTCTCCGGATCGGCGAGCGACGCCTCCACGAAGAGCACGTCACCGCCCGCTCCGGTGACCGCGAGCCCGGTCGCGACACCCGGCACCGCGGTGCGCCGCTCGGCCGGGTCCTGCGCGGACTCGGGCACATGGTGCGGCCGCCCGATCAGGGCCCGCAGGTCCTCATCGGTGACGGTGAACGGCAGCTCCCTGTCGCCCAGTTCGTGCTGCGCCGCGACCTTGCGGAGCAGCCGCGCGATGGACCGCTCCAGGTTGCGTACGCCCGCCTCGCGCGTGTACTCACCGGCGAGCTTGCGCAGCGCGCTCTCGTCGAGGGCGGCTTCCTCCTTCTCCAGACCCGCCCGCTCCAGCTGGCGCGGGAGCAGGTGGTCGCGGGCGATGACGACCTTCTCGTCCTCGGTGTACCCGTCGAGCCTGACCAGCTCCATGCGGTCGAGCAGGGCCTCCGGGATGGCTTCCAGGACGTTGGCCGTGGCGAGGAAGACGACGTCGCTCAGGTCGAGCTCCACCTCCAGGTAGTGGTCCCGGAAGGTGTGGTTCTGCGCCGGGTCGAGGACTTCGAGGAGGGCGGCGGCCGGGTCGCCCCGGAAGTCGGAGCCGACCTTGTCGATCTCGTCGAGCAGCACGACCGGGTTCATGGACCCGGCCTCCTTGATGGCCCGCACGATCCGTCCGGGCAGCGCCCCCACGTACGTACGTCGGTGTCCGCGGATCTCCGCTTCATCGCGTACGCCGCCGAGCGCGACCCGCACGAACTTGCGGCCCATGGCGTGCGCGACGGACTCGCCGAGCGAGGTCTTGCCGACGCCGGGCGGGCCGACGAGGGCGAGCACGGCGCCGCCGCGACGGCCGCCGACGACGCCGAGGCCGCGGTCGGAGCGTCGCTTGCGCACCGCGAGGTACTCGGTGATGCGCTCCTTCACGTCCTGCAGGCCCGCGTGCTCGGCGTCCAGGACGTTCTGGGCGCCCTTGATGTCGTACTCGTCCTCGGTCCGCTCGTTCCAGGGGAGTTCGAGGACGGTGTCGAGCCAGGTCCTGATCCAGGATCCCTCGGGCGACTGGTCGCTGGACCGCTCCAGCTTGTCGACTTCCTTGAGGGCCGCCTCGCGGACGTGTCCGGGCAGATCCGCGGCCTCGACGCGGGTGCGGTAGTCGTCGGACTCCTCAGCCGAGTCCAAGCTGTCGCCGTTGAGCTCGCGCAGCTCCTTGCGTACGGCGTCCAGCTGGCGCCGCAGCAGGAACTCGCGCTGCTGCTTGTCGACGCCTTCCTGTACGTCCTTGGCGATGGACTCGGCGACGTCCTGCTCGGCGAGGTGCTCCCGCAGCTGCTCGGTGGCGAGCTTCAGACGGGCCGTCGGGTCGTCGGTCTCCAGGAGCTCGATCTTCTGCGCGGTGGAGAGGAAGGGCGAGTATCCGGAGTTGTCCGCGAGGGCGGAGACGTCCTCGATCTGCTGGACGCGGTCCACGACCTGCCAGGCCCCGCGCTTCTTCAGCCAGCTGGTGGCGAGTGCCTTGTACTCCTTGACCAGCTCGGCGACGGCACCAGGAAGCGGCTCCGGCACGCTCTCGTCGACGTTGAGCCCCTCCACCCAGAGCGCCGCACCCGGCCCGGTCGTCCCGGCGCCGATGCGCACCCGGCCGCGGCCGCGGATCAGCGCGCCGGGGTCGCCGTCGGAGAGCCGCCCGACCTGCTCGACGGTGCCGAGGACACCGGTCGCCGCGTACGTCCCGTCGATCCGCGGAACAAGAAGGACCTGCGGCTTGCTTCCACTGCCACTGGAGCGGGCCGCCGCCTGGGCGGCCTCCACCGCGGCTCGTACATCGGTGTCGGACAGGTCGAACGGAACGACCATGCCGGGCAGGACAACCTCGTCGTCGAGCGGCAGCACGGGCAGAGTGAGCGGTGTGGACGTCGAAGCCATGATCTCCCCTTCGGCATTCAAGTTGAGCTTTACCGACTCAATGCTCGTGAGTCCTTGATTGTTCCCGGGGGTCTGTTCGCTGTCAGCGATCGCTGGGACCGTAGGAACTTCGATCGTTCAGACCGTCACTTCGATCCCTTCGGAAGGGACCCACGTGGAGACACCGGAGAACGTCACGGGCGAGCACGAGGCCGACTTGGACACCGACTTCGCAGGCCTGCTGACCGAGCACGCCCTGGGACACCTCTTCTCGGCGGCGCTGCGCACGGCGGCGAGCTGCCGGATAGCCGACCACCTGGCGTCCGCGCCGCGCACCCCGCAGGACCTGGCACTCCTGACCGACACCGACGCGGGGCACTTACGCCGCGTCCTGCGCTACCTCGCCACCCGCGGCATCTTCCGCGAGGACGAGGCGGGCGCGTTCCATCTGACGCCGGTCGCGGACGCGCTGCGCACGGACGCCCCGTACTCCCAGCACGCACTGGTGCTGATGCTGACCGACGAGACGTTCCAGCGGACGTCGGCGGGCCTGGAGGAGACGGTGCGCAAGGCGGGTCCGTCCTTCGAGCGGATCTTCGGGCAGCCGTTCTTCGCGCACCTGGCGACCGATCCCGGCCTGCGGGAACTGTTCGACGACGGCATGCGGGCACTCTCGGCGCCGGTCGACGAGGTGGTCGCCGAGACGTACCCGTTCCCGGAGCGCGGCACCGTGGTGGACGTGGGCGGCGGGCGCGGCGGTCTCCTGCGGACCATCCTGCGCCGGCACCCCGCGCTGACGGGTGTCCTCCTCGACCAGGCGCCGGCCGTGAGCCGTCACGTCCTGGGCGACGACGAGCTGAAGGGCCGCTGGCGGGCGGAGAGCGGCGACTTCTTCGCCGGGGTCCCGGAGGGCGGCGACATCTACGTACTCAAACACGTCCTGCACGACTGGCCGGACGACGCCTGCCTGCGCATCCTGCGCAACTGCCGCGCCGCGATGGCGCCGGGCGCACGCGTCCTGATCGTCGACTCGGTGCTGCCCACGGGGAACGATCCGCACCTCGGCAAGGTGCTCGACGTGGCGATGGCGGCGATCGTGGACGGCCAGGAGCGGACGGCATCGGAGTTCACGGAACTCCTCGCCGGGGCGGGCCTGGAACTGACGCGGATCCTGCCGACCAGGGCGTTCCCGTCGGTGGTGGAGGCGGTGGCCGTTTAGCGGAGGTTCTCGCTCCGGCGGCGGGGAGCTCCTTCGGGGGGTGCGGTGTTCTTCTGCGGGTGCCTCGTGGCTGGTCGCAACCGAGACGCACCCGCAGACGCGTACCGCACCGGGCCTGGGCAAGGCTGCTCATCAAACCCGGTGGCGCCACCGCCGCACCATCGGCCACGTCGCCACACCGATCAGCAGGGCCATCAGGTGGCCCCAGTTCGTCAGGGGGTCCGTGAACGCCACCAGGTCGTCCACCAGCATCCCGCCGAAGGCGACAAGCACCAGCCACCGCAGCCACGGCCTGAAGAGGCCGGCCAGCGCGCCGATGCTCGCCGCGACGCCGAAGCTGATGCCGTAGTCGAGCCGGTGCAGGGAGCTTTCCGGCAGATGGCCCACGAGGACCGAGAAGCCGACCGGGACCTCGGTCGCCAGGGTGGCGACGACATGCCCGAGCAGGAAGACCCCCGCGGTGCGCAGCGCTCCGACGCGGCGCTCCAGGCCGGTCAGGACGAGCAGGAAGCCGATCGCGTACGGCGACGCGATGCCGCCCGCGATCCACAGTGCGCTCGCGAGGAGCACGAGCAGCGGCGTCTGCGTGAGGTGCGCGACGTCCGTGCTCGACCCCTGGTGCAGGGACGAGACGAGGCCGGGGTCGGCGTACTGGGCGAGGAGCGACGTCAGGGTCAGCACGACGGCGTAACCGAAGGTGAAGGGCGTACCGGTGGGGGTCGGGAGCAGCCGCCAGGGGCGCAGCCTGCGCCAGGAGGACGCGGGGTGGGTCGGGGCCTCCCGTGCCGTACCGAGGCCGTCGGGCTCGGACGCCCGCCTGCCTGAAGCGGCCGGTCCGGGTCCCCTTTGTCCCGGGATGCCGTCCAGTGCGGGGCGGGCGGTCTCCTCGGGTGCCGCGGGGACAGCCGTCGAACTCCGGTTCACGGTGCGGCGCTCCTTCCGTCGCGTCCACCCAATGCCGATCTTTCGGGCACTGTCTATGACCGGCGCCACGTGAGACACGAATCACATGAACCTCACAGGGTCGAAACACGTCCGCCCCCGACCGACCCCGTCGCCCTGCCCGTCCCCCATACGCTGGCCGCCATGCGCAACCACACCATCGCCCCCGTCGTCATCGACCGGCGTGAGGGCCCGTACGGCGAAGTCGTGCTGCGGCGCCACGGTGAACTGCTGCAGATCATCGCCAACGGGTGCTTCCTCATGGACACTTCGGACGGCCGCTCGGAGCGCCTCCTGATCGACGCGGCCCTGGACGCCCTCGACGACCGCCCCCGGCCGAGCGTCCTCATCGGGGGACTCGGCGTCGGCTTCTCGCTCGCCCACGCGGCCGCGGACCCGCGCTGGGGAGACATCGCCGTGGTGGAGCGCGAGCAGGCCATCATCGACTGGCACCGCGAGGGGCCGCTGACCGAACTCTCCGGGGCCGCGCTCGCCGATCCCCGGACCCGGATCCTGCGCACGGACCTCGTCGCGTACGTCTCCAACTCCCCGGACTCGTACGACGCACTCTGCCTGGACATCGACAACGGCCCCGACTGGACGGTGACGGAGGACAACAACTCCCTCTACTCGCCAGCCGGTCTGGCGGCCTGTCAGGCCCGGCTCAATCCCGGTGGAGTACTCGCCGTGTGGTCCGCCCAGCCCTCGTCCGCTTTCGACTTCGCTCTACGGAATGCCGGATTCCAGTCGGTACGGACGGAAGAGATCGCCGTTGCCCGAGGCGTACCCGACGTGGTTCATCTCGGCGTCAGGGCTGCGTAGCCGAGGTGCCTTCGCGACCCGTACCCTGCTGACCGAACACAAGCGATCAGTGTCAGGGGCGGGCGATGGAGCAGACACACACCTCCCACAACGGTGCGACGGCGGCAATGCCAGGCGCCCAGCGCCGGGTTCTGGTGGTCGAGGACGACCCGACGATCGTCGACGCCATCGCCGCCCGGCTTCGTGCCGAGGGTTTCGTTGTGCAAACGGCGGGAGACGGTCCCGCGGCGGTCGACACCGCACAGGCCTGGCAGCCGGATCTGCTGATCCTGGACATCATGCTGCCGGGCTTCGACGGGCTTGAAGTGTGCCGTCGGGTGCAGGCCCAGCGGCCGGTTCCGGTGCTCATGCTGACGGCGCGCGACGACGAGACGGACATGCTGGTCGGGCTCGGCGTCGGCGCCGACGACTACATGACCAAGCCGTTCTCGATGCGGGAGCTCGCGGCCCGGGTGCACGTCCTGCTGCGCAGGGTCGAGCGGGCCGCGCTCGCCGCGACCACGCCGCGCAGCGGCATCCTGCGCCTCGGCGAGCTGGAGATCGACCACGCCCAGCGGCGCGTCAGAGTCCGCTCCGAGGACGTCCACCTGACGCCGACGGAGTTCGACCTCCTGGTCTGCCTGGCCAACACCCCGCGTGCGGTCCTCTCCCGCGAGCAGCTGCTCGCCGAGGTGTGGGACTGGGCGGACGCGTCGGGCACCCGGACCGTCGACAGCCACATCAAGGCGCTGCGCCGGAAGATCGGCGCCGAGCGGATCCGCACGGTGCACGGCGTCGGGTACGCGCTGGAGACCCCGACCCCGTGAGGCCGGGCAGCTGATGACCAGGCCTTTCGGAGGGCTGCGGCCGTTCTCCATCAAGACCAAGCTCGGCACCCTGGTGGTCGTCTCGGTCTTCATCACCACCGGTCTGCTGATGGTGGCGATGGAGACGGAGACCGAGCTGCGCTTCATCACCGTCTTCTCGGTGATCGCCACGCTGCTCATCACGCAGTTCGTGGCACACAGCCTCACCGCGCCGCTCGACGAGATGAACGCGGTGGCACGCGCCGTCTCGCACGGCGACTACACCCGGCGGGCACGCGGCGCCGACCGGCGCGACGAGCTGGGCGACGTGGCCACCACGATCAACCGCATGGCGGACGACCTGGAGGCCCAGGACCAGCAGCGCAAGGAGCTGGTCGCCAACGTCTCGCACGAGCTGCGCACGCCCATCGCGGCCCTGCGCGCGGTCCTGGAGAACGTCGTGGACGGGGTCTCCGCCGCCGACCCGGAGACCATGCGTACGGCGCTGAAGCAGACGGAGCGCCTCGGACGCCTCGTCGAGACGCTGCTCGACCTGTCCCGCCTGGACAACGGCGTCGTCCCGCTGAAGGCCCGCCGCTTCGAGGTGTGGCCCTATCTGTCGGGCGTCCTGAAGGAGGCCAACATGGTGGCCTCCGCCCGCGCGGGCATCGCCTCGGGATCCGGCAGCCACACGCGTACGGACGTCCATCTGCACCTGGACGTGACCCCGCCCGAGCTGACCGCGCACGCGGACGCCGAGCGGCTTCACCAGGTCGTGGCCAATCTCATCGACAACGCGGTCAAGCACAGCCCGCCGCACGGCCGCGTCACCGTGCGTGCCCGGCGCGGCCCCTACCCCGAGTCCCTGGACCTGGAGGTCCTGGACGAGGGTCCCGGCATCCCGGAGTCGGAGTGGCACCGGGTCTTCGAGCGCTTCAACCGGGGCAGCCACGCGGGCGCCCCCGCCCAGGGCCCCGGCAGCGACGGCGGCACGGGCCTCGGCCTCGCCATCGCGCGCTGGGCGGTCGATCTGCACGGCGGGCACATCGGTGTGGCCGAATCCCCTCGTGGCTGCCGCATCCAGGTCACCCTTCCGGGCCTGCCCGAAGTGTGAAGTTGACGTAGGGTTCGAAGCGGAAGCGATTCGCGGGCGCATCGGAAGCGTGCCCGGGTGAAGGCGCCGCGCAGGGGAGGCCCCGCGCGGCCATCTGGCGTTGCGGAACCAGGCTTGTTTCCCGCCATTTACATCACCGAAACCCCCGATCCAGTGTGACTTACGCGACGGATGACGGGCCCGGTCTGCACCTGGCGGCCTGGGAGGCGTAGCCTTTATTTCCGCTGTCCATCACCTTGTGAAGCGGAAGAGGGCGGTTACCGCCGTGTCGCCACAGTCCCCCAGTAACTCGAGCATCTCGACCGACCAAGACGGTCAGGGCAAGAACCCTGCCGTCGCCTTCGGTCCCAATGAGTGGCTCGTCGACGAGATCTATCAGCAGTACCTCCAGGACCCGAATTCGGTTGACCGAGCCTGGTGGGACTTCTTCGCCGACTACAAGCCGGGAGTAGCGGCGGCCGCCGCCGCCACCCCGGTGAAGCCGGCGGGTGACGCGGCCGCGGGGGCCGCGTCCACCACCACACCCGCCGCTCCGGCGGCCCCGGCACCCGTGGCTCCGGCCACGCCCGCAGCGCCCGCGGCTCCTGCCGCGAAGCCCGCTGCGGCGGCCCCGGCAGGGAGCGGCACCGCACAGGCCGCTCCCGCCGCGAAGCCCGCCGTCGCGAAGCCCGCAGCCGCAGCCGCAGCACCCGCTGCCAAGGCCGCGCCCGCGACTCAGGCCCCCGCCGGTCCCGAATACGTGACGCTGCGCGGCCCCTCGGCGGCCGTCGCGAAGAACATGAACGCCTCGATCGAGGTTCCGACGGCGACGTCGGTCCGCGCGGTCCCGGTGAAGCTGCTCTTCGACAACCGCATCGTCATCAACAACCACCTCAAGCGCGCCCGTGGCGGGAAGATCTCCTTCACGCACCTCATCGGGTACGCGATGGTGCAGGCCATCAAGGCCATGCCGTCGATGAACTACTCCTTCGTCCAGAAGGACGGCAAGCCGACCCTGGTCAAGCCGGAGCACATCAACTTCGGCCTCGCCATCGACCTGGTGAAGCCCAACGGCGACCGCCAGCTCGTGGTCGCGGGCATCAAGAAGGCCGAGACCCTGAACTTCTTCGAGTTCTGGCAGGCCTACGAGGACATCGTCCGCCGTGCTCGCGACGGCAAGCTCGGCATGGACGACTTCACCGGCGTCACGGTCTCGCTGACCAACCCCGGCGGCCTCGGCACCGTCCACTCGGTCCCGCGTCTGATGCCCGGCCAGTCGGTCATCATGGGCGTCGGCTCCATGGACTACCCCGCGGAGTTCCAGGGCACCTCCCAGGACACCCTGAACAAGCTCGGCATCTCGAAGGTCATGACGCTCACGTCGACCTACGACCACCGGGTCATCCAGGGCGCCGCCTCCGGCGAGTTCCTGCGGATCGTCGCGAACCTGCTCCTCGGTGAGGGCGACTTCTACGACGAGATCTTCAAGGCGCTGCGCATTCCCTACGAGCCGGTCCGCTGGCTCAAGGACATCGACGCCTCGCACGACGACGACGTCACGAAGGCCGCCCGCGTCTTCGAGCTGATCCACTCCTACCGCGTCCGCGGCCACGTCATGGCCGACACGGACCCGCTGGAGTACAAGCAGCGCAAGCACCCCGACCTGGACATCACCGAGCACGGCCTCACCCTGTGGGACCTCGAGCGTGAGTTCGCGGTCGGCGGCTTCGCCGGCAAGTCCATGATGAAGCTGCGCGACGTCCTCGGCGTCCTGCGCGACTCGTACTGCCGCACCACCGGCATCGAGTTCATGCACATCCAGGACCCGAAGCAGCGCAAGTGGCTGCAGGACCGCATCGAGCGCACGCACGCCACGAAGCCCGAGCGCGAGGAGCAGCTGCGCATCCTGCGCCGGCTGAACGCCGCCGAGGCCTTCGAGACGTTCCTGCAGACGAAGTACGTCGGCCAGAAGCGCTTCTCCCTGGAGGGCGGCGAGTCCGTCATCCCGCTGCTCGACGCCGTCATCGACAGCGCCGCCGAGTCGCGTCTGGACGAGGTCGTCATCGGCATGGCCCACCGCGGCCGCCTGAACGTCCTGGCGAACATCGTGGGCAAGTCGTACGCCCAGATCTTCCGCGAGTTCGAGGGCAACATGGACCCCAAGTCCATGCACGGCTCCGGCGACGTGAAGTACCACCTGGGCGCCGAGGGCACCTTCACCGGTCTGGACGGCGAGCAGATCAAGGTCTCGCTCGCGGCGAACCCGTCCCACCTGGAGACGGTCGACCCGATCATCGAGGGCATCACCCGCGCCAAGCAGGACGTCATCAACAAGGGCGGCACGGACTTCACGGTCCTGCCGGTCGCCCTGCACGGTGACGCGGCCTTCGCGGGCCAGGGTGTGGTCGCCGAGACGCTCAACATGTCGCAGCTGCGCGGCTACCGCACGGGCGGCACGGTCCACATCGTCATCAACAACCAGGTCGGCTTCACCGCCGCCCCGGAGTCGTCGCGTTCTTCCATGTACGCCACGGACGTGGCCCGCATGATCGAGGCGCCGATCTTCCACGTGAACGGCGACGACCCCGAGGCTGTCGTCCGCGTCGCCCGCCTGGCCTTCGAGTTCCGCCAGGCGTTCAACAAGGACGTCGTCATCGACCTCATCTGCTACCGCCGCCGCGGTCACAACGAGTCGGACAACCCGGCGTTCACGCAGCCGCTGATGTACGACCTGATCGACAAGAAGCGCTCGGTGCGCAAGCTCTACACCGAGTCCCTCATCGGTCGCGGCGACATCACCCTGGAAGAGGCCGAGCAGGCCCTGCAGGACTTCCAGGGCCAGCTGGAGAAGGTCTTCACCGAGGTCCGCGAGGCCATCTCGCAGCCCGCCGAGGCCGAAGTGCCCGCCGCGCAGGCCGAGTTCCCGGTCAAGCTCGACACCGCGATCTCCCAGGAGGTCGTCAAGCGGATCGCCGAGTCGCAGGTCAACATCCCCGACCGGGTCACCGTGCACCCGCGTCTGCTGCCGCAGCTGCAGCGCCGCATGTCCATGGTCGAGGAAGGCACGATCGACTGGGGCATGGGCGAGACCCTCGCCATCGGCTCGCTGCTGCTCGAAGGCACCCCGGTCCGCCTGTCGGGCCAGGACTCGCGCCGAGGCACGTTCGGTCAGCGCCACGCGGTGCTCATCGACCGCGAGACGGGCGAGGACTTCACGCCGCTCCTGTACCTCTCGGACGACCAGGCGCGCTACAACGTCTACGACTCGCTGCTCTCCGAGTACGCGGTGATGGGCTTCGAGTACGGCTACTCGCTGGCCCGCCCCGAGTCCCTCGTCATGTGGGAAGCGCAGTTCGGCGACTTCGTCAACGGCGCGCAGACGGTGGTGGACGAGTACATCTCGGCCGCCGAGCAGAAGTGGAACCAGCACTCGGGTGTCACCCTGCTCCTCCCCCACGGCTACGAGGGCCAGGGCCCGGACCACTCGTCCGCCCGCATCGAGCGCTTCCTCCAGCTGTGCGCGCAGAACAACATGACGGTGGCCATGCCCACCCTCCCGTCGAACTACTTCCACCTCCTGCGGTGGCAGGTGCACAACCCGCACCACAAGCCGCTGGTGGTCTTCACCCCGAAGTCGATGCTGCGCCTGAAGGCGGCGGCCTCGAAGACGGAGGAGTTCACGACGGGCGGCTTCCGCCCGGTCATCGGCGACGCGTCGGTCGACCCGGCGGCGGTCCGCAAGGTCGTCTTCTGCGCGGGCAAGCTGTACTACGACCTCGAGTCGGAGCGCCAGAAGCGCGGCGTCACGGACACGGCCATCATCCGCATCGAGCGCCTGTACCCGCTGCCGGGTGCCGAGCTCCAGGCGGAGATCGCCAAGTACCCGAACGCCGAGAAATACCTGTGGGCGCAGGAGGAGCCGGCGAACCAGGGCGCGTGGCCCTTCATCGCCCTCAACCTCATCGACCACCTGGACCTGGCGGTCGGCGCGGACATCCCGCACGGCGAGCGCCTGCGCCGCATCTCGCGGCCGCATGGCTCGTCGCCTGCCGTGGGCTCGAAGAAGCGGCATGAGCAGGAGCAGGAGCAGCTTGTCAGTGAGGTCTTCGAGGCGTAGGCGCTGCGCGCTGACGTGAGCAGAGGGCCGGGCCCCGCGGAGTTTCATCCGCGGGGCCCGGCCCTTTTTTGGCTGCGGGTGCGTGAGGGCTTGGCGCGCCCACGCGGCGGAGCCGCAAATCGACACACCCCCGCGCCCCTTACGGGGCGCCACTCCCCGGCTTCGGGGCGCTCAGCCCAAGTACGCCTCGAAGTCCCAGTACGGGCGGTTGCGCTGGCGTGCCGAGATGGTGTGCGGATGCTGGGCGCCGAGCGTCCGGGTGAGCGCCAGCAGGCCGTCCTCCTCCAGCTTCTCGGCCTCCTCCCGCTCCCGCAGCGCCCGCAGGTCGGCGGCGAGCGCCACCTGGCAGGACAGGGTCAGCGGATGCTCGTCACCGAGCGTGTGACGGGCCCGCCGCAGGGTTTCCCGGCTCAGCTCGGAGGCTTCCACGATACGTCCGTTGAAGTTGCGCGCGCCGGTGGCATTGAGCGCGCAGCCGAGCACCCAGGGGTGGTCGGCGCCGAGCGTGGCCGTCAGGCCGCCGAGCGCGGACTCGAACATCGACATGGCCTCGGAGCGTTCACCGGCCGCCTGCATGATCATTCCGGTGTTGGCGACCATGCCGGTGGCGACGGGGTGCGCGGGTCCGAGCAGGGCACGGTAGCCGGCCTCCGCCTCGGCGATCAGGTCTCGGGCCTGGTTCAGATCCCCGTGCTCGCGCAGGTAGTTGCCGTAGTCCGTGATGAACGACAGTGTGCGGTAGTGGCCGCGGCCGTGCACCTGCACCAGCTGGTCGAGAAGGCTGGCCATCGTGGCACCGACGTCTTGCTGGAAGCCGCCCTCGCGGCGTCGGCTGAGCGCCAGTTGGGCACGGGCGTTCAGGGTCTGCGGGTGCTGCGGCCCGAGCACCTGCACATAGAGCCGCAGCACCGATTCCTGGCGGGCCACCGCGTCACGGTAGCGGCCGAGGAGCCGCAGGTCGTGGGCGCAGGCGTTGCCGGAGTTGAGGGTGCTGACGTGCCGGGCACGCAGGACGCTCTCACGCCGGGAGTGGGTCTCGACGTCCAGGTCGTACGCCTCCTGGTAGCGGCCGAGGAGCCGCAGGCTGACGCCGAGGTTGTGGCGGGCGTTGAGGGTGACCAGCTCGTCCGGGCCGAGGAGCCGCCCGGCCTCCTCGAGGACCTTCGTCTGAAGCCCGATGGACTCCTCGTACTGCCCGAGGTGGCGCAGACTGGCGGCCATGGCGCTGTTGGTGAGCAGTTCGCCCAGTTCATTGCGCGGGGTCGCGGCGCGCAGCCGTTCCAGCTGGCCCTTGTCGAGCTCGTACGCCTCCCGGAAGCGGCCGCTGGCACGCAGGATGTTGCCCTCCTGCCTGGTCAGGTCCAGCATCGGCTGGGCCAGCGGGTCCATGAACCCGGACCACCGGTGGCGGATCTGTTCGGCCAGCTCGAGCCCCGCCTTGAACTCGCCGCTGTTCAGGCAGTAGCGCAGACAGTTGAGTACGGCGAGCTGAACCCTCTCGCTGGTGCTCTCGAGGGTGCCCGAGGGTTCCAGATGAGGCAGCAGCTCCGCGTACCGGGGCCAGTTCCTGCTGTCCATGGGGTTGCCGGGGTCCGCTTCGGCGAGCAGCCTGCGCACGGCCCTGCGGTAGGTCTCCCGGCCCTCGTCGTCGGTGAGCCTGGTGACGATGTCGTGGACGAGCCGGTGCATGTGCACGGACTCCTGGTGCGGGCCCATGTCGGCGTTGGCGGGCCCGCGGTTCTCACGGCTGAGGACCGAGTAGTTGACGAGGGTGTCCAGGGCCCTGGTCCAGGCGGGCAGATCAGTGGCCATCCAGCGCAGTTCCTCGGGCAGATCGGCCTGCGGGTAGGCGCGGATCAGGCCGAGCGGGATGCGGCCGGGGGCGAAGGACGTACACAGGTTGAGGACCTCGATGGCCTGCGGCTGGGAGCGGCGCAGCCGGTTGATCAGTATCGACCAGGAGGTCAGCGACGAGTGGGGCAGGCCGTCACCGGTGGAGAGCTCGTCGGCGGTGGAAAGACGCCGCTCCCGCACCATCCGCAGGTATTCGGGCGCCTCCATGCCCGATTCACCCAGCCAGGAGGCGGCCTGCACGAGCGGAAGGGGGACGTCGCCGAACTCGGCGGCCACCTCGTCGGCCTGTTCCGCGGTCACGTGCGGGGCGCGGCGCATCAGATAGCCGGTGGACTCGGGCCGGTCGAAGCTGGGCACGTCGAGCAGGTCGGTGTCGTCGCCCCAGCCGCGGTTGCGCGAGGTGATCAGGACGTGGCCGGGGCCGTTCGGCAGCAGGACGTTCGCGCCGTCCATGTCGTCCCAGCCGTCGAAGATGACGAGCCAGCGGGAGTGCGGCTGACCGCGCCGCAGCGCGTCGCGCACCGCGCGGATGCGTTCGCCCGGCTCGTTTCCGCTGTTCAGGCCGAGCGCGACGGCCAGTTCACCGAACCGGTCGCGCTGGATGTTGCGGTCGTCGGAGTTGACCCACCAGACCACGTCATAGTCGGGGCGGAAGCGGTTGGCGTACTCGGCGGCGATCTGGGTCTTGCCGATGCCGGACATGCCGACGAGGGTGCAGGCCGCGTTGCCACGTTCCGCGTCGGTCAGCCGCTGGTGCAGTTCGAGAAGGAGGTCGTCGCGACCGGTGAACCGGGGGTTCCGGCGCGGGACTTCGCCCCAGATCTCGGGCTGGGCCTCGGGGAAGCGGACGCCGCGGCCGGGGAGGACCCGGCGGGAGCCGGGTCGGACCTCCAGGCCGAGCCGGCTGAGCAGACGCTGTTCGGCCTCCTCTTCGCCGAGGCCCCACAGGGCGGCCGGTTCGAGGACGGCGGTGGCCGGCAGGAGGGGGCGGTTCGTCAGGTTGACGGCGGCGAACCGGTCCGCGTTGGCCGCCACGAAGCCGCGCAGGACGTCGTTCCACTCGCTGGCGGGCCGGGGGCCCAGTTCGAAGAACCAGTCGTTGAGGACGAGGAGCACCCGGCCACGGGCGAGCAACAGGTCTCCGAGCGCGTCCTCGAGGGGCTCCTCGCGCTGCGGGTCCCACCGCTGGAGGGCGGCCTGGTGACCGTGGCTCTCCAGCCGGTGGGCGATCCAAGCGGCCCACGGCCGGTGGTAGCCGGGGAAGACCACCAAGAAGCGCTCCGGCCCTTCCGCGCCGCCCCGGTCCGAGGTCCGCCGTCCGGACCCGCCCGACCGCCGTTCATCCGCCATCTGCACTCCCTCTGCACCTGCACGTACCCAATGTCACCAATTGTGGACACAGTGTCATCCGAGAAACCGCGAGCACCGGCCCAGGCTCGCGTGGTGTCTGCCCATTTCTCGCGCGAACTCCCGTCCTTCAAAGGTCAGTTCATCGGATTCGAGCAGGATCGACAAGGCGCTTTCGACCTGATCGCGGTATGCCTCGAACTGCTCTGTGGACCGGCGCCGCCACGACCGGGGCGTATCGGTGCCGCTGCCTGCCCGTCGCCACAGGTCGGTGAGCGCCAGATGGGCGTAGGCGCCCTGGAGGACGCCCGCAATAGGGCGGGGGTCCGGACGCCAGCCCACCCGGTGCACGGCACCCCGACCCTGCTCGGACAGGGGTACGAGTTCTTGCAAGGCGGCCAGTTTGGTGTGGTGTGCCTCGTGGACGAGGACTTCCGCCATCTCCTCCGCGCTGACGGGCAGTTCGGTCAGGACCGCGCCGGGGGCGGCCCGCATGGTGGCGCTCATCGGTTGCCGCGCACCGTGGCGGACACCGGGTCCGAGCGGGACCACGGCTCGCAGCACGGCGCTGATCTCGGCGACCCGGCCGGGGTCGGTGGCGAGCAGGAGTCGCCGGGCGCCGCGCCAGCGCTCCGCCCAGGACCGGTGCGGCGCGTGGCGTCGCTCGGCGGCGGGGAGCGCGGCGGGACCGATGCCGGAGGTCGGTACGCGGTAGGGGTCCAAGTCGTCGAGGACAACGGCGTCGTCAGGCAGGTCGCGCAGCCCGGACCAGCCACGGCCACCGCCGCGCGGCCGCCGGCCCCCCGGCGGAACGTGCAGGAGGGTGCCACCGAGGTTTCCGCCGCCCTCCACCCGCAGCAGGCCGGCCCGGATCTCCAGTCGTGCCCGGCCCGCCGGGCAGCGCAGCACCCCGAGCCCCGGCAGCGCGAGCAGGCCCGAGGGAACCTCGACGGCCATGGTGACCTGGCGGCCCGCGCGCACGGCGGCGGTGGCGGCGACGGCGCCGAAGTGCGTGAGATGCCGTTCGAACGCGGGCCCGTCGGGCGCGGCGAGGTTCGCGGCGAGCCAGGCGCCGGTCATGGGGTAGTCCAGGACGCCCCGGACGGCGGCGGGGCGGGCCCGCTCGGCCTGCTCCAGCACATTCCAGTCCCGGTCGAACCGTCGGCGTACGACGGGATCCATCCGCTCGACCCGGGCGAGCAGGGCCTTGAAGAGCACCATGCGGCGGGTGTGCAGCCCGGCACTCAGTGCCGTCGCACCCGCCGGGAGGGGTCTGGTCCTGGCCAGCTCTGCGAAGACCGCGGAGGATAACGGCGCCAGCGTCACCCCGCCCTTTCCTCACCGGACGACAATCGACCGCTTCCGGCCGGAAACTGGTGGTCGGCGGGGCCTCTGTGGACAGGATCGGGGTCGGTGGGGCCGTACCAGGACTCGTCGAGATCCCGTGAGTGACCGAGTACGCGCTCGACCGCCTCGGCCAGCCGTGGATCGTCCATGGCACGCAAGGTCCGCAGGTCCACGTGGGCCAGGTCGAGCAGGAGCGGAGTTCGCCCGGGGCCCCCTTCGGGGCCGGTCACCCATTTCACCTGCTCCGACACCATCAGCTCCTCTCTCACGGCACCCGTCCCTTACCGCCGTCGCGGCTGGACGGTTCTTCCCGAGGCGGATGAAACAGAAACCTGTTCGACTTAACTCCGGCCAGACGCCCGCTTGCTACGCGGTGACCACTGCCCGCACCCCTCCCCAGGTGCACCACGGCGGTGACGCCCGGTCCCAGTCCTCGGCGGACAGCCGGTCGACACCGGGCAGAGCGAGCTCGTCCGCGTCCACGGCCGCCGCTCTCGCTCGCGTCAACTCAACTTCCTGCCAGTCCACTTCACGCAACACACCGGTCAGCTGCCGCCACTCGTCGGCAGCCGACCGGTACGCGGTGCGTGCCGCCGCGGACCGGCCCATCAGTTCCAGTACGCCGCCCTGCCCGTGCAGCGCACGCGCCGCCGTCACCGATCCCGGCGCGCGGCCGTACGCGATGCGGGCCTCCTGTTCGGCGTGCTCGTACGCCTGCAACGCCTCAGCCAGCACAGGAGTTCCGGTGCGGCGTCGCAACTCGACGATGACGCGGCCCAGTTGGAGCCGCCCCTCGGCCCGGACCCGCGCGTCGCGCGCACCCCGGATCGCCTGACCGAGGAGATGGCGGCTCTCGAACAGGTCGGGCAGGAAGCCGAGATGGCGGAAGCGCTGGGCGAGCGCGCTGCCCACCAGGCCGAGCAGCCTGCCGCGGTCGGGGGCGCGCGCCGGCAGCGCGGTGAGCGCCTCGCGCAGTACGTTCTCGGCGCGGTCGACGATCGCCGCGCCCGTGTCCGCTGCGGCGCGGCGCAGCAGCGACTCGCCCCAGACGGTGAGCAGTCCGCTGCGGCGGGCACTGTCGGGCGGCGCGAGGCGGGCGGCCGCTTCGTAGGCCCGGTCGGCGTTCTGGTGGTCGCCGGTCGCCTCGTGGAAGGCGGCCTGCGCGGAGAGGCAGCGCAGGCGCAGCGCCGGGTCCGTGCCGGCGGCCTCTTCCGCCCTGGCGAACACGGCGGCGGTCGCCTCGGGGGTGTCGACGACCCGCAGGGCCTCGGCCAGGTCGAGCAGGGCCGGGCAGCGGACGCTGTCGGGGGCGCCCTCGGCGTCCAACAGGTCACAGGCGAGGCGCAGTTCGCGGGCGGCGGCGGCCGGGTTCCCGTCGGCGAACAGGAGCCGGCCGCGGCGAAGGAGCAGGGCGCGGCGGCGGTCCGCGGGCCACTGAGCGGCGCTGCCGGGCAGTGCGGCGAGCGCCCGCTGCAGGAAGTGGGTGTCCTGTGTGGCTCGCCACAACTCGTCGTGCACGGCGGCGAGTTCGAGCGCGGCGTCGGCGTGGGCCGCGCTGCCTTCGGTGGCCGTGCGCAGGGCTTCGTCGAGTACGGCCGCGGCCTCGTGCAGCAGGGTGAGGCGGCGCTCGGTCCCGCGCACGCGGGCCGTGCCGGACTCGGCGCGCAGCACCCGGCCGAGGACGAGGCGGGCTCGTACGCCACTGTCGGCGTCCTGAGTGATCCCGCCGCCGCGTAATGCCGCCTCGGCCTGCGTACGCGCCCGGAGCAGCACGGAAGGGTCCGCCTGGTCGTGCCAGCGGGCGAGGAGCCGCTCGGCCTCCAGGAGGGGCTCGGCGGCCACGAGGTCCGGTTGGTAGAAGCGCAGGACGCGCGCGGGGACCGTGGCGAACAGCTCGGACTCGACTCCGGCGGTCGTCGTGTCCGGGGTGTCCTCGTCGGCTCCGGACGCGGCGTCCGGGGCCCTGACCTGCTCGTTCTCCTCGTCGTGCCCGGCGATCCTGGCCGCGGCGAGGGCGGCGAAGTTGCGGGTGCCGCGGTCGAAGTGGCGTTCCACATAGGCGGAACAGTGCTTGAGGACGAGTCCGGCGGCGGCCCGGTCGAGGGAGCTGAGGAGCAGCTCCTGGACGCGTGCGGGGTAGACGAAGCAGGGGCGGGCCTCGGTGCCGGGGAGCTGCCGGAGCAGCCCGCCGAGCAGCACTTCGGCCAGCTCCATCGGCCCGGTGTCGGGCAGCATGGTGCGCTGGACCAGCTGCATGACGGGCAGCGAGAGCGGGGCCGCTGCGAGGCAGACGGCGAGCCGCAGGGCGCCCGGCGACGCGGTGGCCCTGAAGGCCCGAAGCAGTTCGTCGTCGCTGCGCCCGGCCGGCGGCACGGGGGCGAGCGGGGCCCCGGAGCCGTCGGACGCCCGGCTCACCCAGGCCGCCCAGCCGCGCACCGGTCCGCCCTGACCGGCGAGCAGCCGCGCCCAGGCCGCGAACGCCTCGGGGGTCGGCTGCAGTACGGGGACCGCCTTGGCGCCCGGGGGCCGCGGCTCCCACGGCTCGTCGTCGGGGTCGAAGACTGTGCGGCCGCCCGGTTGCGGCGTACGCGTGAGGAGTCCCGGCTCGGCGGGCAGTGCCGTACGCGCCCACAGCCGGGAGGGCAGCGGCTGGACCACGGCGATCGGCGAGCCGCCCGGCCAGGAGCGCAGCAGCCGCTGCGCCGCGCCGCTCTGCCACAACGGGCCCACGCAGTCGCTGACGACCAGGGTGAGGCGGCGGCCCGCCGGGTCGTGGAGCTGGTCGGCCGTGCGCAGCCGGGTGCGGCTGTGCGGTCCTGTGGTGGTGCCGACGAGCGGGATGCCGTCCCCGTTGTCGTACAGCTGGTGGACCTGGACGTCGCGGAAGACGCCCGACTGCTCGCAGGCCTGGCGCAGTTCCTCGACCATCCGCTCCCACACGGCCATCGCGGGCCCGGTGTCCATGAGCAGCTGGACGTCGACGCTCCGGCGGCGGGCGGCGCGCAGGACGGGGATGAGGAGGCCGGTCGCGGCGGAGCGTTCGGCGGTGGCGTCCTCGTCGAGGCTGCCGTCGACGGGGCGGACGGGGTACGGGGCGTAGCGGCGCAGCGGGCGCAGGGCCTGTTGCAGGCCGAGCAGTCCCGGCAGTGCGGCCGCCGCCGGGGCGCGCACGGGCAGCCCGGGTCCCGCGTCGCCGGAGTCGGCCGTGCCGCCGGGCAGATGCAGGGGCACGTCCGCGGACGCGGCCGCCCGCGGCGGCGGTTCGGGAGCTTCGGCGGCGGCCCCTGCGGCGCTCTCCCCTACCGGCTCCCGGGTGTCGTCGGGCCGCGGCGGGGCGGTGGCCGACGGGGCGCCCCGCTCGCCGGGCGGGGAGGCGTGCGGGAGCCACTGGGCGAGCCAGACGGCGTCGGCGACCTCCTCGGCGGTGGGGTCGAGGCCGCCGTCCCGGAGCCTGCCGATGAGCTCTCCCAGATGCATCCGGTGCACCGGGTCATCACCTCGAACGGTCGAGTGGCCGCATGAGCAAGGTGGCGATCCGCTCCCGGGTGAGGCGCTCGGTGTGCGGGGCGTGCTGGGTGAGATAGAGGGCGTTGAGGAGTTGGTCGGCGGCGATGATCTCGCCGGGCTCGCGCTCCAGGAACCGGTCGATCAGATCCCGGCCCTCGGTGGCGCCCGCGCCGCCGAGATGGGCCTCGACCATCGACTTGAGCTGCTCCTCGCCCGGCGGCTCCAGCTCGAGCTGGACGCAGCGCCTGAGCAGCGGGGCCGGGAAGTCCCGTTCGCCGTTGGAGGTGAGCACGATGAACGGGAACGTGGTGCAGGAGATCCGGCCTCCGGTGACGGTCACCTTGCGGCCGTCGTCGGTGAGCACCTGGACGGCCGGTTCGCGGTCCGCGATGCGCTCGAGTTCCGGTATCGCGAACTCGCCCTCCTCCAGGGCGTTCAGGAGGTCGTTGGGGAGGTCGAGGTCGCTCTTGTCGAGCTCGTCGATGAGCAGGACGCGCGGTACGTCGGAGGGGAGCAGCGCGGTGCCGAGCGGTCCGAGCCGGATGTACGAGCCGATGCCGGGGGCGGCCGCCCGACTCCCCGACTCGCCCTGGGCGCGCTCCAGTTGGACGTCCTGGAGGCGGCCGATGGCGTCGTAGCGGTAGAGCCCGTCCCGGAGGGTGGAGCGGCTCACGATGGGCCAGCGAAGCACCCGGCCGAGGCCCAGCTCGTGGGCGACTGCGTAGGCGAGGGTCGACTTTCCGGTGCCGGGGTTGCCGGTCGCCAGGAGCGGGCGGCGCAGATACAGCGCGGCGTTGACGGCGTCCGTCTCGGCGGGCCTGGGTGCGTAGTTCTCGACGAGGGTGCGCTGGAAGCCGAGCCTGCGGGCGGTGCTCGGGTCGGTGCCCGGCGCCGCGTCCCGTCCCGAGGCCGCGAAGTCGCGCCAGGGGGGCGGGGCGGGTAACCGCTGCACACCGTCGTGCGGCTCACCGACGCCGCGGTAGATCCGCCAGTCATTCACCTTGGGCTCCTCCCGGCTCTGGTGAGGCCGCGCAGCGGGTACAGGCGACGATGACACTACCGTCGACGGGCCCGGCCTGCCGACCCCGATTCCGGTCCACTTCCGGAGTTTGACGCTCCATCAAGATTATTTGACGGCCCATCAAGACTCCATGGGTGGGGGCGAGATGGCTTCGGTGCCGTAGGGCGGCCTGTCTGGCGGGTCGAACAGAAAGGCAACCCCGGCGGCCCATCCGGAGTCGGCGGCCAGTTCCGGGGTGCTGGCGTGGACGCGCAGTTCCTGGATGCGGTCGCGGAGTCCGGCGGCGCTGCCCACTTTGGCCAGAAACCGCCCGGCCCGGTGGTGGAACTCCTGGCAGTCGTCGTGGTTCTGGCCGTTGCGGCGCCACAGGGCGAGCGGGTGTCCGGCGGCGAGCGCCGTGGACATGGCGGCGAAGCCGTCGCCGTGCTCGACATGCCCGCAGTAGACCGGCACCGATCCGCGCTCGGCTCCCATGAGTCTGCCGAACGCCGCGGGCTTGCTCTCGCGGCGCACGGACGGGCCGTGCCCCGACACCGCGGCCTCGTCGCGCAGCGGCACGGCGGCCAGCGGACCGTCGGCAGCGGCGTTCCACAGCCGCCGCCACTCGGGGATGGCGTCTCTTCCGTTGCGCCTGCGGTCCCGTATGACGACGACCCGGCGTCGGCCGAGCGGCATGTAGGGCGGGTCCCACTCGTCGTAGTCGTCCTCGTCGGCCCCATCGGGTATCAGGCGCCAGGCGTCGAGCGGTTCGTCGAACAACTGCCGAGGCAGCAGGGCCTCGACGGCGGCGAGGTTCTCCCCGCTGTCGCCATGGCGCAGCGCGTCGGCGAGGGGTGCGCGCAGGGTCTTGCGGAGCAGGGAGCGCGGCACGCCGCTGTCGTCGCCGTCGAACGGGCTCACGTCGCGGCCGTCGAACAGCAGCTTGACGCTCCATGGATAGCGGCCGCCGTAGTCGGGGTCGCCGACCTCGACGAGTACGTCGGCGCGGGCCTGGCCGCGGCTTTCCCGCACGGTGATGGCCGGCGGGGACTGGACGTCGGTGCCGGTCAGGCCGGTGCCGGTCAGGCCGGTGCCGTTCAGTCCGGTGCCGGTCAGGTCGGTGCCGGTCAGGTCGGTGCCGGTCAGGATCGGGGCGAGGGCTCGGCCGATCTCCTCGGCGATCGGGGCGCGGGCCATTTCGGACCGGTACGTCACCCAGTCGGCGAGGTCACGCAGCGCGTCCGGCGCGGCCGTGTCGCGGCGGGTGAGCGCGGTGTGCCGGGCGACCTTCGCGGCGTACAACAGCACGGCGTCGAGGTCGAGTTCGCGCGGTTTCGCCTTCCCCTGGATGTCGGGAAGGTCGTGCAGCAGACCGGCCCCCTCGCGCCAGGTGCGCGGGTCGGGCTCGATGGGCGAGCGGTAATCATCCGCCAGCACACGGGACTTGACCTTGTCGACGAGGTCGAGGACCTCGCCGGGGCCGCTGGGCGGCGGGAGTTCGGCGAGCAGGCCGTAGAGGTGCACCCGCAGGTCCGGGGTGAGGCCGGGCATGCCTCGGGTGCGCAGCTCGAGCTGGGTGCGCGTCCAGTCGTCGGACCCGCCGTCGCGGTAGCGCCGTAAGTGGTGGCGGTCGTGTTCCCGCAGGACCGTGTGGAGTACGTCGCCGCCCGGCAGGTCGTACAGCTCGCGCAGTGCGGTGACCGGGACGGCGACGCCCTCTCTGCGGCCGACGCCCTTGACCACGGCGATGACGGCTCCGGACTCCCGGTCGACGACGGGGCCGCCGGACACTCCCGCCACGGGCAGGACGCCGGTGAGGAGCAGTGTCCTGGTGTCGTGCGCCTGGGCCTGGCCGAGCCCGTCGCGCACTCCGAGGTCACCGGTCTCCCGCGACCAGCCGTGCAGGCTGATCTCGGCGGGGATGGACGGGGGCCGTTCGCTCAGCCAGACGCAGGGTGCCTCGCGCGCGTCCGGGACGTGGACCAGGGCGATGTCGGGGAGCTCCCAGCGCGAGCGGTTCTCATCGGGGACCGAAGGGCGGGGCTTGGCAAGGACGACCTTGCCCGTGGCGGTGCCGCCCTGCCAGACGACGCCGACGGCCTGCTCGCTCCGCCACACTGCGGCTCCCCCCTTCCCGACGACATGTGCGCAGGTCAGCAGCCACTCCGGAGCGATAAAGAACCCCGAACCCCAGTAGTGGTCACCGTGCTGGTCATACCCCTCGCCGGGCTCCACGATGCGCGCGAGCGAGGGGCGCACTATCCGCTGGAAGGCGCTCATTCCGCGCCCGTCGCCGTGGCCGGGGGTTCCGTCCAGGTCAGCGACACGGACACGGACGCCTTGCCGCCGCCGTCGGCGAGAACGCTGACGACCTTGCCGGACTGGGCGGACAGCTCGATGCCGAAGTTCACCGCGACCTCGACGGGGCCGGTGGGCGCGAGCCCGGCGCGCAGGGAGCGCACCACCCCGCTCACGACGTCACTGAGTCCGCTGGCCATGTCGATGACGCGGTCGCCGACCCCGGTGTCCCGGTAGCCGCTGCCGCCGTCGATTTCCTGTGCCTCGGTGATGCGCGCCCAGACGGCGGTGCCGTCGTCGAGCCGAATCTGCGCTATCCCATCCGTCACAAAGTCCCCCGTTCCCCCATGACAAGGAGGAGAAGGCTAACTCCATGCATGGGGCAAGGGCGAGGGAATGACGCCTATCCTGGCTGAGACAGAGCGTTTTCGAGCCCAGCGGAGCCCCCCCTTGTACTTCACCGACCGTGGCATCGAGGAACTGGAGAAGCGGCGCGGCGAGGAGGAGGTCACCTTCGAGTGGCTGGCCGAGCAGCTCCGCACCTTCGTGGACCTCAACCCGGATTTCGAGGTCCCGGTCGAGCGCCTCGCGACGTGGCTGGCCCGTCTCGACGACGAGGACGAGGACGAGTAGGGCGCGTCATCCGGTAGTACGCGTCATCCGGTAGTACGCGTCATCCAGTGAGCGCGGGGGCCAGCTCGCGCCACTGCTGCAGCGGCAGCGCGCCCGGTTCACCGGTGAGCACCTGTACGCAGACGTGGTCCGCGCCCGCCGCGAAATGCTCCTCCACGCGTGCGTGGAGGGCGTCGACGTCTCCGTAGGCGACGATCGCGTCGACCAGACGGCGGCTCGGCCCGCCCACCGTGTCCTCGTCGCCGAAGCCCATCCGCCGTACGTTCACGGCCTGGTGGGGAGCGTTGTCGAGGTAGCTCGCGACATGCCGGGCGGCCACTTCACGGGCCCGCTCGATGTCCGTGTCCAGGACGACGGCCTGCTCGACGCCGAGGAACGCGTCCGGCCCCATGATCTTGCGGGCGAGCGCGGTGTGCTCGACGGTCACGAAGTACGGGTGGGCACCCCAGGTGCGTTCCGCCGCGAGCCCCAGCATCTTGGGGCCGAGGGCGGCAAGGACCCGGCGCGGGGCGGAACGCACCTGGGGTGCCC
>NZ_SRIC01000258.1 GCF_004684775.1 Streptomyces sp. MZ04 | reverse complement strand
GGGCGTTGCTGCGGGCGGGGGCGGACGCGTGAGGACCTCCGCCTTCCTCTACCCCTGGGACGTCGTCGGCGACCCCGAGGCACCCGCCCGCGTCGCGGACCTCGGCGTCCAGCAGGTCACCCTCGCCGCCGCCTATCACTCCACGCGCGCGCTGACCCCGCGCCACCCCCGCCACCGCATCGTCACCGCCGAGCACGCGGCCGTGCTGTACGAGCCGGACGCCGCCCGCTGGCAGGGCCGGGACCTGCGTCCGTACGCGGCCGGGAGCTGGGCCCGGGGCGACGCCTACGGAGAGGCCGCCGACGCGCTGGCGTCCGCCGGACTCGACGTGCACACCTGGGTCGTCCTCGCCCACAACTCCCGGATGGGCGCCGACCATCCGCACACCTCCGTCGTCAACGCCTACGGAGACCGCTACCCCTGGGCGCCCTGCATCGCGCGGCCCGCCACGCGCGCGTACCTGGTCGACCTCGCGGCGGAAGCCGCCGTACGCCCCGGCGCGCGCGGCACCGAGCTGGAGTCCCTCGGCTGGTACGGCCTCGCGCATCTGCACGCCCACGACAAGATCGCGGGGGTGCCGCTCGGGGAGGCCGGGCAGTACCTGATGTCGCTCTGCTTCTGCGCGGACTGCCGTCAGGGTTACGCCGGACAGGGCCTGGACCCCGACGAGTTGGCCCCCGCGGTCCGCCGCGCCCTGGAGCCCGTGTGGCGCGGCGAGGAACCCGCCGGCGGCTGGGCGGCCGTCGAGAAGCTCCTCGGCGCCGACCAGGCGGCCGCCACGCGCGCGTGGCGCGAGGAGACCGCTCGCACCCTCCAGGAGGCGGCGATCGCGGCGGTCCGCGCGGCCGCCCCCGACGGCTTCCAAGTGCTGCTGCACGCCGACCCGGTGACGTACCACTGCGGCGCGAACGCCGGAGTCGACCCCGAGCACATCCTCTCCGTGGCGGACGGCGTGGTCGTGCCCTGCACGGGCGGCGCGGACGCCCTGACGGCGTTCGCCCCGTACCGCACCGCCCGCACCACGCTCGCCGCGAACCTCACCGTCGTGTCCGGCATGGGCGGCAACCCTGTCGGCCTAGGCGCGGACGCCGAACGCGCGGCCGCACTGGGCGCCGACGAACTGCGGCTCTACCACGCCGGGTTGGCGTCCGACGTGGATCTCGCGTACGTGAAGAAGGCCTTCTCAGGTGAAGTGAGGGCGGATGCCGTCCACGCGTCACAATCGACAGCTTGAGCGCCTTGTCGCTCGTTGTGGTGGGCGGTCGCGAATGCGTGGGGGTCTCGCACAGAGGTGTGTACGTTCGGTGATCGTGAAGATAGTGGTGCAGATCAAGCTGCTGCCGACGCGTGAGCAGGCGTTGGTGCTGGATGAGACCCTGCGCGCCTGCAACCGGGCTGCCGACTACGCCTCTCGGATTGCTTTCGAGACGGGTGTGCGGGATCGCAACGGGTTGCAGAAGGTCGTGTATGCGGAGGTGAAGGCGTCGTTCGGGCTGTCGGCGCAACCAGCGGTGCGGGCCATCAAGAAGGTGGCACACCGAGCGGGCCAACCGGCCCACCCGGGAATACTTCCTCTGTCGTCGGTGTGGCCTCGCTGGGTCCGCCGACGTCGTCGCCGGGGTCAACGTGCGCAACCGCGCACGCTCGGCGTGGGCATTTGTCACCATGCCCGTTCCGTCCCCGGCGTAGCCGAGGGCGGGAGATGCGACCCGTGGCCGTCCTGCCGTAGGGGACAGTCGGGAGCGCGACGAGGTGTGAACCGCCGAGCTGCACAGGCTCGTCCGTTCGCGGCCAAGAAGGTGACGCCCAGCCACCGCGACTCCCACCGCTACGAGGTGCCCGGTTCCAACCACGGCGCCTCCATCGCCAAGCTGCCCGCCGCCGAGCAGGCCGAGGTCATCGCGACGATCAAGCGCTGGGCCGATGTGAAGTAGCCCGCACGGAGGGCGACTTGAACAGGGGCGCGGCGATCAGCAGCCGCGCCCCCGCGAGGACCGGCAGCAGCAGGCGGTAGTCGACCGTCTCGACCAGGGCCGCGCCCAGCGCGATGCCCAGCGCGGTCGGCGTGAACATCAGGGTGTTGGCGGTGGCCGCCGCGCGTCCGAGGAGGGCCCCCGGTGTCTCGCGCTGCACCGTCGTCATGCCCGCGATCAGTGCGCAGGGCAGCCCGAGGCCGTTGGCGAGGCTGCCCGCGAGGGCCGTCACGTCGTACGGAAGTGAGTGCAGGACCACGGCGAGCGCGGTGAGCGCGATGCCCGCCCCGCCGAACCGGCGCGCTCCGAAGCGTCGCATCAGCGCCCCCGACGCGACGCCGACCGCGACCGACCCGGCGCCCTGCACCGCGTACAGCACACCGGTGTACGCGGGGGAGCGGCCGAGCCCCTCCACGACCGCGTACACCGTCGCGCCACTGACCCCCGAGGTCAGCATGGTCAGCCCGGCGGCCACCACGAGCGGCCGAAGGCGCGCGTTCCCCCACAGATACCGCGCGCCTTCGGCGGTCTGGGCCCGCCAGTCGGCCGCAGTCCGCACCGGCGTGCTCTCGCGCACCCGCAGCAGCGTGAACATCCCGGCCGCGAGTACGAAGGTGGCGGCGTCCAGGAGTGCCACGCGGGCGCCTCCGCAGGCGGCGAAGAGGCCCGCTCCCACGAGCGGCGCGATCAGCTTCATGCCCTCGTTCGCGGACATCCGCAGCCCGTTGAAGTCCCCCGTCAGATCCTTGCCGACGGCCGCCGTCACCAGGGCCGCCTCCGCCGCGTCGGTGACGGCGCCGAACGCCCCGTACAGGAAGAGCACCGCGAAGAGGATCCACAGGGTGCCCGCGGAGTCGACGAACAGGAGGCAGGTGAGCAGGGCGCCCAGGGCCAGGTTCGTCCGGACGAGCAGGGGCCTGCGGCGGGTGCGGTCGGCGATCGTGCCAAGCAGGGGGCCGATCAGGGCCGGGGCCCAGAGGGCGAAGGCGCAGAGCGCGGCCAGGCCGTCCGAGCCGGTCAGCTCCTTCACCCAGATCCCGGAGACCAGCCACATCGCGGAGCTGCCGAAGCCGGAGACCACCACCGCGCCAAGCAGGAGGCTCGCGTCGCGGTTGCGCAGGACCCGCGCGATCGTCGATGTCATGGCAGGTGATGGTGGTTCTAAGGCCCCTGGTCCGGCATGGGGCAGGTGCGGTAGATCCACGCGCCGCGTCCGGCGACGCGTGTCGATGAGCCGCGATGAGTTTCGGGCGCCGGGTCGGTCCACAGGACCAGGAGAGCGGCCCGGGGGCAGGGCCGCCGAGCCTCGGGAGGATCCATGACAGAGATGACAGAGATGACCGAGATGGCAGAGATGGCAGAGATGGCAGAGTTGATCGACTTCGCGCCGCAGGCCCGCCTCGTCGCGGCCGTCGCGGAGGGCGTCACCGACGAGCAGCTCTCGGGACCGACGCCCTGTCCGGAGTACGAGGTGCGCCATCTGCTGGGTCATCTGATCGGGCTGACGGGCGCGTTCCGCGATGCGGGCCGCAAGGACCTGGGTCCCGCGCTCGACCAGGACCCGGCGAACTCTTCGCCGGACATCGGTCCCGGCTGGCGCGGCGAGCTGCCGAAGCTGCTCGACGAGCTGGTGGATGTGTGGCGCGACCCGGCCGCGTGGGAGGGCATGACCCGGGCCGGCGGTATCGATCTGCCGGGTGCCGTCGCGGGTGCTGTGGCCATGGACGAACTCGTCGTGCACGGCTGGGACTTGGCGCGTGCGACGGGTCAGGAGTACGCGCCCGACGAGGCGAGCCTCGGCGTGGCTAAGGAGTTGCTCACTCCGGAGGAGGGTGCGGCTTCGGGCAACAGCCTGTTCGGGCCCGTCGTTCCCGTGCCCGACGACGCACCGCTCCTCGACCGGGTGATCGGCCTCAGCGGCAGGGACCCGGGCTGGACACCGGGAGCGTAGGCGTGGGCTCCCTCCGGGTCAGGTATCGATCAAGTAAAGGGTCCGGCCAGGGTCTCGCGGCGCCCGTGTGATGCGCGTAGACAAGGCGCGTAGACAGGCGTTGACCTGCTCACCTTGTTGCCCCTACGCACACACTGATCCGGAGAGACCGCCCTATGCGCAAGTCCCTACGGGTGGCGGGTATCGCCACCGCATGTGCCGTCGCCGGTGCCGCGCTGTACGGCACCGGCGCCGCCACCGCCGACAACGCCTCGGCGCGGCACACCGCAGAGCCGCAGAACATCGGCCTGCTCGTCGGCGAGATCGACGACTACTACGGCGCGTACCAGGACGCCGACGGCGTCTGGCGCTCCGCGCCCGACAGCCCCTACGCCAAGGACCTGGCGCGCATCCAGGCGAAGGCGAAGAAGGACATCAGGAAGGCTGCCGCGCACGGCACCAAGGGCGGTGCCAAGAGCGGCGCCCACGGCAAGAAGCCCGCGATCGTCCTCGACGTGGACGACACCTCGCTGCTCAGCTTCGACTACGAGAAGACCACCAACTACACCTACAACAGCGCCACTTGGGACGCCTACGTCAAGGCGGCCAAGCGCCCCGCCGTCTTCGGCATGCCAGAACTCGTCGCGTACGCCAAGGGCCAGGGCGTAGAGGTCTTCTTCCTCACCGGCCTGAGCGAGTCGCAGCGTGACGGCGCCGTCACCAACCTCGCCAAGGCCGGGTACGACACGCAGCTGGACCGGCAGCACGTGTTCACCAAGGACAAGACCAACCCGCCCGCCTACCTGAGCGACTGCGCCACGCCCGCCAAGTGGGAGTGCACCACCGTGCAGTTCAAGGAGGGCACCCGCAAGCACATCGAGTCGAAGGGCTACGACGTCGTCGGCAGCTTCGGCGACCAGGCCTCCGACCTCGCGGGCGGTTACGCGGACAAGGCGTACAAGCTGCCGAACCCGACGTACTTCGTCGAGTAGGCACCGGAGGTGCCGGGAGGCTCGGCATCGCGAGATAGTTTGCATTCCTGACTAGGTCGCCTTACGGTCTAGGTAGCTCACATGCTCATGGGGCCGTGCGGCACGCGCCGCGCGGCCCCTTCGGGAAGGGGGATCCCATGACCGTCTCGCCGGACTTCTCGGCCGCGTCCACCGCCGTCACCGCCGTGCTCGGCGCGTATCTGCTGCTCGGCGAGCCCTGGCTCGGCCGCCGGGTCTACGGCTCGCTCGCGCGTCGCCGCGACACCGAACCGCGGGCTCTCGTCCGCTACTTCGCCTTCGTGCTCGCCTTCTGGTGGGTCTTCGCCGCGCTCGCCGTCGCGGTGCTGCTGCTCTCGCCGGGCATGGCGGCCGCCGATCTCGGCATCGCGGCGCCCGACTCGCCGGTGTCCACGGTCGTCGTCATCGCCGTGGTGGCGGCGGTCTCCGTCGTCTCCGGGCGGAAGATGCGGGCCCTGGCCGAAGGCGGCAGGAACGTACCGGGGCTCGCCTCCATCCAGGCGATGCTGCCGCGCACGGCACAGGAACGCCGCCTCGCGATCGCCGTCGCCGTCACCGACGGCATCTGCGCCGAACTCGTCTACCGCGGGCTCCTGATCGCCTTCGGCGTCGGCGTGCTCGGCCTCAACGTCTACGTGGCGGCGGCCCTTTCGGTCATCGTGTACGCCGTCGCCGGCTTCTACCAGGGCCGCAGCGGCGTCATCGCCTTCGCCTGCGTCGGGGCGCTGTTCGCCGGACTCTACGTGGCGAGCGGGAGCCTGCTGCTCCCCGTCGCCGTCCATATCGCCCTCTCCGTACGGGACTTGACCCTCCCCGAACCGGAGCCGATCGGTTCCGTGCCGGTGTACGAGCCGGCCGCGAAGGGAAGCCGGGCGTGACCCCGCCCGCGTCCTCGGGCGCCAAGACCGACCGCCGGGCCAGCTGGTTCAAGGGCGTACTCGATCTGCTCGTGCTTGCCAGCCTCACCGACGGCGAGAGCTACGGCTACGAGATCGCCAAGCTGCTCGGCGCCGCCGGGTTCGGCCAGATCAAGGGCGGCACGCTCTATCCCGTGCTCAACCGCCTGGAGGAGGCGGGCCTGGTCGCCGCCGAGTTCCGGGCCACGGAGAAGGGTCCTGGGCGGCGCTACTACTCCCTCACGGACGCGGGGCGCGAGACGCTCGGGGAGCAGGGCGGGCTGTGGCTGGCCTTCGACGCGTCCGTACGTGAGGTCCTGGGCAAGGCGGGTGTGCGATGAGCCTGAGCTACTTCGATGACCTGGCCGGTCGGCTGCGGGAGCACGGGGTGCCCGCCGAGCGCGTCGAGGCGACCGTCGCGGATCTGCGGGCGCACCTGGAGGAGTCGGGCGGGGCGGAGCCGGAGGCCGAGTTCGGGCCCGTGGAGGAGTTCGCCCGGGATCTGGCGCCCGCCGGGGGAGAGGGGCGGCCCGAGGTTCCCGACGCGCACGTGGAGACGTGGCGCTGGACCGCCGACACGTACGTCGACGAGGAGCTCCTGAACCGCTTCGGCGGCGAGGGGTGGGAGGTCGAGCGGGTCGACGCGCTCGGGCGCTTCGTCAGCCACCGGGATCTCGAGCGGCCGCAGCGGTGGGAGTACCGGCGTGAGCTGATCACGCGGGGGCGTGAGGGGCTTGACGAGCGGCTGGCTCCCGAGGGGTGGGAGGCGTGCGGGAACTGGATCGTGTACGCGTGGTTCAAGCGGCCTCGGGCTGCGAGTGTTGGTCCTGGGGCGGAGATCTCGGTGCCGCCGGGGGTGCCGGAGCGGGGGGCTTTCTTCAGCCGGCGGTTCTATGTGCTGCTGGGTGTGGCGGCCGTGGCTGTTGTCCTGGCGGGTGTTGTGGTTGCCGTCGATGACGGCGACGCGGGGAGCGGATTCGGCTTCGCCGGGGGGCTTTTGGTGGGGGCGCTGGTGCCGCTTGCCTGCCTTTGGGGCCGGCAGGTGTGGAGGTCGCGGCGTTGACCTCCACACCGGTGGTGCGGGCCTTACGAGTTCAGCGCCGCTGACATCATCGCCCTCGCGATAGGCGCCGCCAGGCCGTTGCCGCTCACCTCTGACCTTGACGCGTCCGAGGACTCCACGATGACCGCCACCGCCACCTCCTTGCCGTCGCCGCCCTTCGCGTACGACGTGAACCAGGCGTACGGCGTCTTGCTGTTGTTCTCGCCGTGCTGGGCCGTGCCCGTCTTGCCGCCCACGTCCGCGCCGCTGATCCGCGCGTTCGTGCCCGTGCCCTTCTCGACGACCGTCTCCATCGCGGACCGCAGCTCGCTCGCCGTGTCCTCGCTCATCACCCGCTCGGAGTCCGCGTCGTCGTACGACTCGAGGACATTGCCGTCCGCGTCGGTGATCTGGGACACCATGTGCGGCGCCACCAGCTCGCCGCCGCCCGCGATCGCGGCCGAGACCATCGAGATCTGCAGCGGCGTCGCCGTCACGTCGAACTGGCCGATGCCGGTCAGCGCCGTCTGCGCCTTGTCCATGTCGGAGGGGTAGACGCTCTGGGACGCGCGCACCGGCACGTCCAGCTTGTCGGCGTTGAAGCCCATCTTCTCGGCCATCGACTTGACCTTGTCCTGGCCCAGGTCGACGGCCATCTTCGCGAAGACGTTGTTGCAGGAGTACTGCAGCGCCGTACGGATCGTCGCGTCCTCGCAGGGCGCGCTCGCGTTCTCGTTCTTCAGGACCGTGGTCGTGCCGGGCAGCGTGTACGGGTTCGGGCTGTCGGTCCGGGTGTCCGCCGAGCCGTAGAGCCCGTCCTCCAGGGCCGCCGCCGCGACGACCAGCTTGAACGTCGAACCCGGCGGCAGCGGCTGCCGCAGCGCACGGTTGACCATCGGCTTGTCCTCGTCGCCGGTCAGCGCCTTCCACTCCTTGGAGTCCGTGGAACCGCTGATGTCCGAGGGGTCGTACGACGGTGTCGAGACCATGCCGAGGATCTTGCCGGTCTTCGGGTCGATCGCGACCGCCGCGCCCTTCTTGTCGCCCAGCGCCTTGTACGCGGCCTTCTGTACCGCCGGGTCGATGGTCGTGACCACGTCACCCGGGTCGGCGCGCTTGTTGGTGACCGTGTCCAGGGGGTTCTTCAGCCGGTTGTCGGTGCCGTCGAGGACGTCCTTGTAAATGCCCTCGATCTGCGTAGCCCCGTACACCTGCGAGCTGTAGCCCGTGACGGCCGAATAGAGATCGCCGTCCTTGTACGTGCGCTTGTACGCGAGGTCGCCGCCCTTCGTCCGCTCGGAGCCGGTGACGGCGTCACCGCCCACGATGATGTCGCCCAGCGGGTTCGCGTACTGCTCGATCGCGTTGCGCCGGTTCAGCTTGTCGTCCGCGAGAGCCTTCGAGTCGTAGAACTGCACCCACGTCGCCCGCACCAGGAGGGCGAGCACGAGCAGCAGCGTGAAGACCGAGGCATGCCTGATCGTCTTGTTCATCCCGTGAAAGGACGAGCGGCGCGGATGCTTTCGTTCCGTTCTGCCGGGTTTCTTAGAGATTCCTCATAGTCGGACCAGGGGTGTCAGGCGTCGTTCATGAAGCCCGCCTCGTACGCCGCGATCACCGCCTGCGTACGGTCCCGGGCCCCCGTCTTGGCGAGCACCGACGCCACATGCGTCTTCACCGTCGCCGGGCCCACGCCCATCCGCCCGGCGATCTCCGCGTTGGTCAGCCCCGCCGCCATCAGCCGCAGCACCTCGCTCTCGCGCCCGGTGAGCCTGGCCACCCACGCCGGAGCCGCGGGCTTGGCGCGCGCGTGCTCGGCGGCCAGGGCGCGCACGGCCGCCGGGAAGAGCAGCGAGTCGCTGCGCGCGACGAGCCGCACCGCCTGGACGAGCGAGTCCGCGTCGGCCCGCTTGAGCAGGAACCCGGAGGCTCCGGCCCGCAGCGCCTCGTACACATAGGCGTCGTTCTCGAAGGTCGTCACGACCACGATGCGCGGCGGATCGGCGAGCGTCTGCAGGATCTGCTCGGTGGCCCTGATGCCGTCGATCTCCGGCATGCGTACGTCCATGAGCACCACGTCGGGCCTCAGCTCGCGCACGACGGACACCGCCTCCGCGCCGCTCGCCGCCTCGCCGACGACCTCCAGACCGTCCTCGGCGGAGAGGATCACGCGCAGGGCGGTGCGCACCATGCGTTCGTCGTCGGCGAGGACGATACGGATGGGTCCTGCGGCGGTCTCGGTCATGCGGATTCCTTCGGCTTCTGCGGTTTCTGCGGCTTCTGCGGTTTCTTCGGGTCGTGGTCGTGGTCGTGCGGGCCCTTCAGGGGGAGTCGTACGCGCAGGCGCCAGGTGCCGTCCACCGGCCCTGCCTCGGCCGTGCCGCCCAGGAGCCGGGCACGGTCGGTGATGCCGCGCAGGCCGTGGCCGCCGCCCCGGCGGGACGCGGCACCGGTGGCGGGCAGCGGGTTCTGCGCGAGGATCTCCAGGTCCGTACCGTCCAGGGCGATCCGCAGGGCCGCGGTGGCGTCGGGTCCGGCGTGCCGCAGCGCGTTGCTCAGACTCTCCTGGACGATGCGGTACGCCTCGCGGGAGACCATCGGGGGCAGGGCGTCCGGGCCCTGCGGGCCGAGTTCCACGGCGGATCGCACGCGCAGGCCGCCCGCCCGGGTCCGCTTGAGCAGCCCGTCCAGATCGGCGGCGAGGGTGGGGGCCGGGGCGGTCGGTGCGGTCTGGTCACCCTCCCGCAACACCCCGAGGACCGCGTCGAGTTCACCCACGGTGCGCCGGGTCGTCTCCTCGATCGCGGTCAGCGCCTCACGGACGAACTCCGGGTCCTTGTCGAGCACCCGGCGGGCCGCGCTCGCCTGGAGCGTGACGGCGCTCAGGGCGTGCCCCACCGAGTCGTGCAGCTCCCGCGCGAGCCGGTTGCGCACGGCGAGGTCCGCCGCGCGCTGCTCGGCCGCCGCGAGCCGGTCGGCGGGCGTGGGCCCCAGGAGTTCGGGCGCCCAGCGCGCGAGCAGCGTCCCGGCGCCCGCCGCGCACCCCGCGAGCGCCACGAGGGAGGCGAATCCGATGACCGGCGAGAGGGCCAGCAGCCAGCCCTCGCCGAAGACTTCGGGCATCCCGACCCGGCTGCCGCGCAGCGCCGCGGCGAACGGCAGCGCGATCAGCACCCCCGCGAACGGCGGCAGCGCGAGGGACATCCCGCTGATGATCCCGCCGAACCCGAGATGCAGCGTGAACCACGTGACGGTGCGACCGCGCGCCGTGCGGGACCGCGCGGGCCCGTCGGCGAGGCTCTCGCCCGGTACGTCGCACAGGGCGCGCACGGCCGCCACCGACATGGGCCGGGTGAGGGGGAAGAGCGCGGTGATCGCGGCGAGCGGCAACCCCACGGCGAACGCGGCCAGTTGGGCGGTGAGCGAGCCGAAGACGGCGTCCTCGCCGAGCAGCGGGCCGACGATGACGGAGCCCACGAAGACGTACGGCATGGAGAGCGCGCCGCCGAGGATCAGATGGATCCACCGGCGGCGTGCCCGCCGCCCGAAGAGGGCTGTGGCGAAAGTCGTGGCGGAGGCCTTCACGCGGGGTCCTTGGAGACGGGGTTCTTGAAGAAGCGCACCCCGAGGGTGACCACAAGCATCCCGACGATCATCTGCACAGAGTAGGTCAGGAGCATCGGCGCCGGCGGCCGCTCGGCGATCTCGTCGACGCCGACGAGCAGGGCGAACAGCAGCCAGCCGCCCCAGCAGGCGACGGCGCCGGAGCCGAGCCAGCCGAGCGCGAGCGGCACCTTCACGGGCAGCGCGGGTGCTCGTCGGAAGGCGATGAGGAGTCCGCCGGCCACGGTGGCGCAGAGGTAGCCGATGTCCAGCACTTCGAGGACGTAGAAGTCGGTCGTACGTTGCTCGATGCGCGCCTCGTCGAGGCCGAGGGTGGAACCGGTGGCCCAGAGGAGGTGCAGGGTCGCGGGGGCGAGGGCGAGGAGGGCGGCGGTGACTGCTGTGCGGCGGTCGGCTTTTGACGCGGTGTCGCGTGGCAGGTCCTGGATGCGGCCTTGCCACAGGTGGCCCCAGCGGTGGCGGGCGTAGCGGACGAAGAGGGCGCCGAGGGCGAGCCCTTGGAGGATGAAGCCGCCGTAGACGACGCCGAAGACCCACTCGTCGAGGAAGGCGCCGCTGCCGCTGCTCGATCCCTGGTTGCTGCTGCCGCCGAGTGCCTTGACCAGGAGCTGGAGCGGGAATCCGGCCATGATCGGCGTCAGCAGTCCGGTGGCCGCCCACATGGGGAGGGCGAGCAGCCAGGCGGGGGTGCGCAGGCCCCAGGGGCGGGTCAGGAGCAGGGCGAGGACGATGACGCAGGCGTCCATCAGTACGGTGAGGCTGTTGGCGAAGATCATGGAGGTGCGGTGCTGGAGGAGGCCGCTGCCGTCGGGGATGCCGAGGTGGCTGCCGGCGATCCAGGCGATCTTGAGGGAGAGGTAGGGGAGGCAGGCGAGGATGGCGATGGCTCGCAGGGTGCGGGGCACTGCCGTGCGGGCTTGGGCGGGGACGAGGGTGAGCGTCATGCCTCTACGCTCGCGGCGGGGGCCGCGGGGGGCGTCCTGCGCGGCGATGATCCGGGTCCGCCGTGCGGGGGAGGGGGGTTTCCTTCCCCCAACCCCCCCCCTCCCCCAA
>NZ_SRIC01000257.1 GCF_004684775.1 Streptomyces sp. MZ04 | reverse complement strand
GCCCACGACACGGGCGGCTTGGGTGGGATGCCGTGATGCGGAGCCTCTGCTCGCAACGAGGGCGGCTTGGGTGGGGTGCCGTGATGCGGAGCCTCTGCTCGTAACGAGGGCGGCTTGGGTGGGGTGCCGTGATGCGGAGCCTCTGCTCGTAACGAGGGCGGCTTGGGTGGGGTGCCGTGATGCGGAGCCTCTGCTCGTAACGAGGGCGGCTTGGGTGGGATGCCGTCGTACGGAACCCCTGCCCACAACGGGGACAGCCTGAGTGGAATGCCATCGTGCGGAACCCCTGCCCACGACGCCGGCGGCCCGGGTGGGATGCCTGATCGCAACAGGGAGGGCAGGCGCAAGAGTGGCACCCCGGTCACCGGTAGCAAGCGTGACGGGGGCCTTTGGAGTAGCCATGGCGGCAGTAGGCCCAGTGGGTTCAGATAGGTCTTTCCTCTGCGCAAGCCCCAGTGCAGGCAGCTCTGGCGGCAGTGGGGCGTCGGGAGTTCCAGGGTGCCCAGAGGGGCGCCCACGGGGATGGAGTCGCCCTTTCTGACATCGGCCCGCACGGGTTCATAGGTCGTACGCAGCGGGGGATCGCCCGTGCCCGTCAGGTCCACCGAGATCACGCCCCGGCCCGCCACCCGTCCCGCGAAGGACACCGTGCCCCCGGCGGCCGCGTGGACCGGTGTGCCCGGTGGTGCGGCGAGGTCCACGCCCCGGTGGCCCCGGCCGTACGCAGTCGCCGGGGGCTCCCAGCCTCGTACGACCGAAGGGCGCACTCCGACGGGCCAGGTGCCGCCCACCCTCGGAACCGGCTCACCGGCGGCGGCCGGGAGCGCCGCCGCCATGATCAGTACCACCACCAGCGCCATCAGGCGCATCTCTCGTCGCATGTGAGACATACGAGAACCGTCCCGTGCCGGGCCCCTCCGCAGGGATCTTGGACCGGATCTGTGGACTACCAGCCGGTTGTGGACAGCGGCGTCACCCGCTGCCTCGCGGGTCCCGTACACTTCTTGTGGCGATCCGGGTCACCGGGTCGACTTCGCACGCCCCGACACCAGGCCATGAAAAGCCAGGTGCCAGCGCCTCTCGGTCCTTTGTGGCACGGCGCATCGCGGGCGTCAGGCGCGACCGCCGTCCGGCGGACGCGGCACAACCGAGAACACCAAGGAGTACGGCCATGGCCGTCGTCACGATGCGGGAGCTGCTGGAAAGCGGCGTCCACTTCGGTCACCAGACCCGTCGTTGGAACCCGAAGATGAAGCGCTTCATCTTCACGGAGCGCAACGGCATCTACATCATCGACCTGCTCCAGTCGCTGTCGTACATCGACCGCGCCTACGAGTTCGTCAAGGAGACCGTCGCCCACGGCGGCACGGTCATGTTCGTCGGCACGAAGAAGCAGGCGCAGGAGGCCATCGCCGAGCAGGCGACCCGCGTCGGCATGCCCTACGTGAACCAGCGCTGGCTGGGCGGCATGCTCACCAACTTCTCGACCGTCTACAAGCGTCTGCAGCGCCTCAAGGAGCTCGAGCAGATCGACTTCGAGGACGTCGCCGCTTCCGGTCTCACCAAGAAGGAGCTTCTCGTGCTCTCGCGCGAGAAGGCCAAGCTGGAGAAGACCCTCGGTGGTATCCGCGAGATGTCCAAGGTGCCCAGCGCCGTCTGGATCGTGGACACCAAGAAGGAGCACATCGCTGTCGGCGAGGCCCGGAAGCTCAACATCCCGGTCGTCGCGATCCTCGACACGAACTGTGACCCCGACGAGGTCGACTACAAGATCCCGGGCAACGACGACGCGATCCGCTCCGTCACGCTGCTCACCCGCGTGATCGCCGACGCCGTCGCCGAGGGCCTCATCGCCCGTTCCGGTGCCGCCACCGGTGACTCGAAGCCGGGCGAGAAGGCCCAGGGCGAGCCGCTCGCCGAGTGGGAGCGCGACCTGCTCGAGGGTGACAAGAAGGACGAGAAGGCCGCCGAGGCCGAGGTCCAGACCTCTGCCGAGACGGAGAAGGTCGCCGACGCCGAGCAGGCCGAGGTTCCGGCCGCCGAGGCTGCGGCCGAGGAGACCCCGGCCCCGGCCGCGGACGCTGAGCAGGCCTGACCTTCACAGGTTCGGTAGTTGACGGCGGGGGCCGATCCGGCCCCCGCCGTTCACCCGTAGATCTTTCAGACTTCGAGAGAGAATTTCAGGATCATGGCGAACTACACCGCCGCTGACGTCAAGAAGCTCCGCGAGCTCACGGGCGCCGGCATGATGGACTGCAAGAAGGCTCTCGACGAGGCCGACGGCAGCGTCGACAAGGCCGTCGAGGCCCTGCGCATCAAGGGCCAGAAGGGCGTCGCCAAGCGCGAGGGCCGCTCCGCCGAGAACGGCGCCGTGGTCTCCCTCATCGCCGACGACAACACCTCCGGCGTGATCGTCGAGCTGAAGTGCGAGACGGACTTCGTCGCCAAGGGCGAGAAGTTCCAGGCCGTCGCGAACTCGCTGGCCGCGCACATCGCCAAGACGTCCCCGGCCGACATCCAGGCGCTGCTCGCCTCGGAGATCGAGGCCGGCAAGACCGTCCAGGCGTACGTCGACGAGGCCAACGCCAACCTCGGCGAGAAGATCGTCCTGGACCGCTTCGCGCAGTTCTCGGGCGCCTTCGTCAGCGCGTACATGCACCGCACCATGCCCGACCTGCCCCCGCAGATCGGTGTCCTGGTCGAGCTGGACAAGGCCGACGCCAACCTGGCCAAGGGCATCGCCCAGCACATCGCCGCCTTCGCGCCGAAGTACCTCTCCCGCGAGGACGTCCCGGCCGAGGTCGTCGAGTCCGAGCGCCGCGTCGCCGAGGAGACCACCCGCGCCGAGGGCAAGCCCGAGGCCGCGCTGCCCAAGATCGTCGAGGGTCGCGTCAACGGCTTCTTCAAGGAGGCCACCCTCCTCGGTCAGCCGTACGCGCTCGACAACAAGAAGTCCGTCCAGAAGGTTCTGGACGAGGCCGGTGTCACCCTGAAGCGCTTCTCGCGCATCAAGGTCGGCATCTGAGTCCGTACCGCGATCGACGGTAGACCCCGCTAGGGTCGACAGCGGTCGCCCGCGTACCCCACGCAGTACGCGACGTACGACCGCAGATCTGACGAGGAGGCCATTGCCGAGCATGGGTTGCGAACAACACCCCACCGGCAGTGGCCTTCTTCGTATGTGCGCCGAGCAAAAAGAAGCGAGAACTCCATGACCACCAAGGCCGACACTAAGAGCGACGACGACAAAGTCGCCGGTCGTTTCCTGCTGAAGCTCTCCGGCGAGGCATTCGCCGGCGGGGGCGGCCTTGGCGTCGACCCCGATGTCGTGCACGCCATCGCCAAGGAGATCGCGGCCGTCGTACGCGACGGAGCCCAGATCGCGGCCGTCATCGGCGGCGGCAACTTCTTCCGCGGCGCCGAACTGCAGCAGCGCGGCATGGACCGGGCCCGCTCCGACTACATGGGCATGCTCGGCACGGTCATGAACTGCCTTGCCCTGCAGGACTTCCTGGAGAAGGAAGGCATCGACTGCCGCGTGCAGACCGCCATCACCATGGGCCAGGTCGCGGAGCCGTACATCCCGCTGCGCGCCGTCCGGCACCTGGAGAAGGGCCGTGTCGTCATCTTCGGCGCCGGTATGGGCATGCCGTACTTCTCCACCGACACCACCGCGGCGCAGCGCGCCCTGGAGATCGACGCCGAGGCCCTGCTCATGGGCAAGAACGGCGTCGACGGTGTCTACGACTCCGACCCGAAGACCAACCCGGACGCGGTGAAGTACGACGCGCTCGGCTACGGCGAGGTCATCACCCGCGACCTGAAGGTCGCCGACATGACCGCGATCACACTGTGCCGGGACAACAAGCTGCCCATCCTCGTCTTCGAGTTGCTCTCCGCCGGCAATATCGCGCGCGCCGTCAAGGGTGAGAAGATCGGCACGCTCGTGGGTGACCACGGCACCCGGGTCTGACCCAGGCACGTCCCCCGAGGGATGGACAAAGCCCTGCCGGTCGGACACGGTGCAGGGAAAGAGACGCGACGCAGCCGACACCCCATGGACTCCCCCTACTTCACCGTGTGGGGGCGCCCCCAGCCCACTCACAAACGCAGGAGCAAGTGGTGATCGAAGAGACCCTCCTCGAGGCCGAGGAGAAGATGGAGAAGGCCGTCGTGGTCGCCAAGGAGGACTTCGCCGCGATTCGCACAGGCCGTGCGCACCCGGCGATGTTCAACAAGATCGTGGCCGACTACTACGGCGCCCTGACGCCGATCAATCAGCTGGCCTCGTTCTCGGTGCCCGAGCCGCGGATGGCCGTGGTGACCCCGTTCGACAAGAGCGCGCTGCGCAACATCGAGCAGGCGATCCGCGACTCCGACCTCGGCGTCAACCCGAGCAATGACGGCAACATCATCCGGGTGACGTTCCCCGAGCTGACGCAGGACCGCCGCAAGGAGTACATCAAGGTCGCCAAGACCAAGGCCGAGGACTCCAAGATCTCGATCCGCTCCGTCCGCCGCAAGGCCAAGGAAGCGATCGACAAGGCGATCAAGGACGGCGACATCGGCGAGGACGAGGGCCGTCGCGGGGAGAAGGAGCTCGACGACACCACCACGAAGTACGTCGCCCAGGTGGACGAGCTGCTCAAGCACAAGGAAGCCGAGCTGCTCGAGGTCTGAGTGCTCGGGTCCAAGGACTGAGGAATCCGATCCGTGAACGACTCTTCCTGGGGGGCGCCTCCCAGAACCGGGTACTGGGGGCCGCCCGACCAGGGCCCTGCTCAAGGGGCTGCCCCGGCAGGTCCCGCGTACGATGCGCATGACGCCCTGTATCCAGCAGAGACGCAGCCCATGCCCATCGTGCCCGACGTGCCTGATGTACCCCAGGAGCCCATGCCCAACGCACCACAGCCCGCCCCCGAAGCGCCTCGTGCGCCTCAGGCGCCGCAGAAGAAGAGCGCGGGCCGTGATCTCGGGGCGGCCATAGGAGTCGGTGTGGGGCTCGGCGCGGTGATCGTCGCGTCGCTCTTCATCGTGAAGGCCGTGTTCATCGGCGTCATAGCGGTCGCCGTGGTGGTCGGCCTCTGGGAGCTCACCTCGCGCCTCGAGGAGCGCAAGGGCATCAAGGCGCCGCTCGTGCCGCTCGCGGTGGGCGGCGCGGCGATGGTCGTCGCCGGATACGTCCGTGAGGCCGAGGGCGCCTGGGTCGCGATGGCGCTCACCGCGCTCGCGGTGCTCGTCTGGCGGATGACCGAGCCGCCCGAGGGCTATCTGAAGGACGTCACGGCGGGCGTCTTCGCGGCGTTCTACGTCCCGTTCCTCGCCACGTTCGTGGCGCTGATGCTCACCGCGGACGACGGCCCGCAGCGGGTGCTCACGTTCCTGCTCCTGACCGTGGTCAGCGACACCGGGGCGTACGCGATCGGCTGGCGCTTCGGCAAGCACAAGCTGGCGCCGCGCATCAGCCCCGGCAAGACCCGTGAGGGCCTGGTCGGCGCCGTGACGTTCGCGATGGCGGCCGGCGCGCTGTGCATGGAGTACCTGATCGACGGCGGCACCTGGTGGCAGGGGCTGCTCATCGGCCTCGCGGTCGGCGTGAGCGCGACGCTCGGTGACCTGGGCGAGTCGATGATCAAGCGTGACCTCGGCATCAAGGACATGGGCACGCTGCTGCCGGGCCACGGCGGCATCATGGACCGCCTCGACTCGCTGCTGCCGACGGCTCCGGTGGTGTGGCTGCTGTTCGTCATCTTCGTGGGTTCCGGCTGACCCGCGTCTGTGTACGAGAGGGGCTCGCCGTCCACCGGACGGCGAGCCCCTTTTTCGTATGCGCCTCGTAAGCGCCTCGTATGCGCCCCGTATGCGCTTCGTATGCGCTCACTTCAGCTTTCGTACGCCACTTACTTCAGCTTGTGGCACGCCTTCTGCGAGAGGTTCTTCCACTGCACGCAGACCAGCGTTCCCTTGCGGAACTTGGGCCCCGTGGTGGCCCCGGGCTTGCCCCACTCGACCTCGGCGGCGTTGCCGTGCGGAACCGAGTGGGCCGGGCGCCAGCTCTTGCCGACGTGGGTCGAGCCGCCCGGCTGCTTGTAGAGCCAGCGGGCCTTGCCGGCCTTGTACGGAGACCTGGCCGTCTGGACGTAGTTCAGGCCGCGCTTGGTGGACCCCTTCTTGTTCCAGTAGAAGAAGGAGACCGAGTACACGCAGGTCCTGCCGCTCTGCTTCACGCAGCGCACCTCTTGGTGCTTGCTCACGCTCGCGGCGGCCTCGGTCCGGGCCCCGGTCTGGGCGTTGGCCGGTGCCGCGGTCGTGACGGCGAGCGCTGCGGTGGCGCCGACGAGAAGCGCCTTCCCCGTTTGATTCAACACGTGCTGATGACCTCCAGCGGAGTTGATGTTGTCAGGGGAGACTGTAGTGATCAGTTCGATCAGTGTCAGGCCCATGACAGATAGAGGCGGCGAGCGGAGACCGGTCTGGTCCGGCCTGGCCGGACTCCCGGCGTCTGAGACACTGGAATCACCATGCCTGTACCCGGAGAACTCACCTTCGTCGCGCCCCGCGGAGCCAAGAAGCCGCCGCGGCATCTCGCCGACCTCACGCCCGCCGAGCGCAAGGAAGCCGTCGCCGCCGCCGGCGAGAAACCGTTTCGCGCCAAGCAGCTCTCGCAGCACTACTTCGCGCGGTACGCGCACGACCCGGAGCAGTGGACCGACATTCCCGCCGGTGCGCGCGGGAAGCTCCAGGAGGCGCTGCTTCCCGAGCTGATGTCCGTGGTGCGGCACATCAGCTGTGACGACGACACCACCCGCAAGACGCTGTGGCGGCTCTTCGACGGGACGCTCGTCGAGTCCGTGCTCATGCGGTATCCGGACCGGGTGACGATGTGCATCTCGTCGCAGGCCGGATGCGGGATGAACTGCCCGTTCTGTGCGACGGGGCAGGCCGGGCTCGACCGGAATCTGTCGACCGCCGAGATCGTGCACCAGATCGTGGACGGGATGCGCGCGCTGAGGGACGGGGAGATTCCCGGTGGGCCCGCGCGGCTGAGCAACATCGTCTTCATGGGGATGGGCGAGCCGCTCGCCAACTACAACCGGGTGACCGGTGCGATCCGCAGGCTGACGGATCCCGAGCCCGATGGTGTCGGTCTTTCGCAGCGTGGGATCACCGTGTCGACGGTCGGGCTTGTGCCCGCCATCCACCGGTTCGCCGACGAGGGCTTCAAGTGCCGCCTCGCGATCTCGCTGCACGCGCCCGACGACGAGCTGCGCGACACCCTCGTACCCGTGAACACGCGGTGGCAGGTGCGCGAGGTGCTCGACGCGGGGTGGGAGTACGCGGCCAAGTCGGGGCGGCGGCTTTCGATCGAATACGCGTTGATCCGCGACATCAATGACCAGGCCTGGCGCGGTGACCGGCTCGGGCGGCTGCTCAAGGGCAAGCCCGTGCATGTGAATCTCATTCCGCTGAACCCGACGCCCGGGTCGAAGTGGACGGCCTCGCGGCCCGAGGACGAGAAGGCGTTCGTGGACGCCATCGCCCGCCATGGGGTGCCTGTCACGGTTCGTGACACCCGTGGGCAGGAGATCGACGGGGCGTGCGGTCAGCTCGCCGCGGCGGAGCGTTAGGCTGGCCGAAACACAACTTCATAGCCGGAACACATCTTCATATTCCGACAGGGGAGCGCCACAGCGCTGAGAGTGCGGCAGCCAAGGACAGGTTGGCCGCAGACCCTCTGAACCTTGCCCGGGTCATTCCGGGTAGGAAGTTCGGACATCACTCAAGCTGTTGCGCCCTGCCCGCGGACCCTTGCGGTCCGTCGGCAGGGCCGCGTCTCTTCCTGGACACACCAGGAGGATTGAACTCAGTGAGTACCACCAAGAAGGTCACGGTCACCGCGGTCGCGGTCGGTCTCGGGCTCGTCGCGCTCTCCGCTTGCGGCAGCTCCGACGGCAGCGGCGACAAGGCCGCCGACTCCAAGAACATCACGCTCGTCACCCATGACTCCTTCAACGTCTCCAAGAACGTACTGAAGGAGTTCGAGAAGCGGTCCGGCTACAAGGTCAGCGTCCTCAAGGACGGGGACGCAGGCGCCGCCGTGAACAAGGCGATCCTCTCCAAGGACAACCCGCAGGGCGATGTCTTCTTCGGTGTCGACAACACGCTTCTGTCGCGCGCGCTCGACCATGACCTCTTCCAGTCGTACGAGGCCAAGGGCTCGGACCAGATCGTTTCGCAGTTCCGCGTCGATCAGGACAAGCGCCGGGTGACGCCCGTCGACAGCGGCGACATCTGCGTCAACTACGACAAGAAGTACTTCGCCGACAAGAAGCTGGCGCCGCCGAAGTCCTTCGAGGATCTGGTCAAGCCTGCCTACAAGGATTTGCTGGTCACCGAGAACGCCTCTACCTCGTCGCCCGGCCTCGGGTTCCTGCTCGGCACCGCCGCCCAGTACGGCGACGACGGCTGGCAGGGCTACTGGAAGAAGCTCAAGGCCAACGGCGTCAAGGTCGTCGACGGCTGGGAGCAGGCCTACAGCCAGGAGTTCTCCGGCTCCACGGGCGGCAAGAAGGCCAAGGGCGACCGGCCGCTCGTCGTCTCCTACGCCTCTTCGCCGCCGGTCGAGGTGCTCTACGCGAAGCCGCAGCCCAAGGAGGCGCCGACTGGCGTCGCGACCGGCACCTGCTTCCGGCAGGTCGAGTACGCGGGCCTGCTCGGCAACGCCAAGAACGAGAAGGGCGGCAAGGCGCTGCTCGACTTCCTGATCAGCGGCGAGTTCCAGGAGGACATGCCGCTGAACATGTTCGTGAACCCGGTGCGCAAGAACGCCGAGCTGCCCGAGCTGTTCGTCAAGCACGGCGTCACGATCGACAAGCCGGAGACCATGGCCCCGAAGAAGATCGCCGACAACCGTGATCAGTGGGTCAAGTCGTGGACCTCGCTCGTACTGAAGTAGGCAAGCCCGGTAAGGGCAAGTCCCGTAAGGGGCGTAAGGGGCTCTCGCGTGGGAGCGCGGCGCGGCTCGGCCTGCTGGCCGTGCCCGTCGCGTTCTTCGCCGTCTTCTTCGCCTATCCGGTCGCCGCGATCGTCGCGCGCGGCCTGAAGGTGGACGGGGAGTGGCAGTTCGGGCGGATCGCGGACGTCATCGGGCAGTCCGACGTGCGGCACGTGCTGTGGTTCACCACCTGGCAGGCGTTCGCGTCGACCGTGCTCACGCTGCTGATCGCGCTCCCCGGCGCGTATGTCTTCGCGCGCTTCGAGTTCAGGGGCAAGCAGGTGCTCCGGGCCGTCGTCACGGTGCCGTTCGTGCTGCCGACCGTCGTCGTCGGGACCGCGTTCCTCGCCCTTGTCGGGCGCGGGGGGCTGTTCGACGAGATGTGGGGCCTGCGGCTCGACACGACCGTGTGGGCGATTCTGCTCGCGCACGTCTTCTTCAATTACGCCGTCGTCGTACGGACCGTCGGCGGGCTCTGGTCGCAGCTCGACCCGCGTCAGGAGGAGGCCGCGCGGATGCTCGGCGCCTCGCGCTGGAGGGCCTGGCGGACGGTGACGCTGCCCGCGCTGGGTCCCGCGGTCGCGGCGGCCGCGCTGATGGTTTTTCTGTTCACCTTCACTTCCTTCGGCGTCGTACAGATCCTCGGCGGTCCCACGTACTCGACGCTCGAAGTCGAGATCTACCGGCAGACCGCCCAGCTCCTCGACCTGTCGACGGCCGCCGTCCTGACCATCGTGCAGTTCGTGGCGGTCGGCCTGATCCTCGCCGTGCACGCCTGGACCGTGCGCCGGCGGGAGACCGCGCTGAAGCTGGTCGACGCCGCGACGGTCGCCCGGCGGCCGCGCGGCGCCGGGCAGTGGGCGCTGCTCGGCGGGGTCATGCTGACCGTCGCCGTACTGATCCTGCTGCCGCTCGGCGTGCTGATCGAGCGGTCGCTGAGCGGCCCCGCCGGCCATGGCTTCATGTACTACAAGGAGCTGACATCGGCGGAGGGCGGCGCCTTCCTGGTCCCACCGATCGACGCGGTCTGGAATTCGCTCCAGTACGCGCTCGCCGCCACCGCCATCGCCCTGATGATCGGCGGTCTCGCCGCCGCCGCGCTGACCCGCAGGGCCGGGCGTCTCGTGCGCGGTTTCGACGCGCTGCTCATGCTGCCGCTCGGGGTCTCCGCGGTGACCGTCGGCTTCGGGTTCCTGATCACGCTGGACGAGCCGCCGCTCGATCTGCGCTCCACGTGGATCCTGGTGCCGCTGGCGCAGGCGCTGGTGGGTGTGCCCTTCGTCGTACGCACCATGCTGCCCGTCCTGCGCGCGGTGGACGGACGACTGCGCGAGGCGGCGGCCGTGCTCGGGGCGTCGCCGCTGCGGGCGTGGCGTGAGGTCGACCTGCCGATGGTGCGGCGGGCGCTGCTCATCGCCGCGGGGTTCGCCTTCGCCGTGTCCCTGGGCGAGTTCGGCGCGACCGTGTTCATCGCGCGGCCGGACAACCCGACGCTCCCGGTCGCCGTCGCGCGGCTGCTCGGGCGGGCCGGGGAGCTCAACTACGGGCAGGCGATGGCACTTTCGACGATCTTGATGGTGGTGTGTGCGGTGTCGCTGCTGCTCCTCGAACGGCTCCGTACCGACCGCACGACTGGGGAGTTCTGATGGGTGGGGCCACGGGAGCGGATGCGGGTGTGGGTGTGGGTGTGGGTGCCGGTGCGGGGCTGCTGACGCTGGCGGACGCGACGGTGCGGTTCGGGGCGCGGGCCGTGCTCGACCGGGTCGGGCTCGAGGTCGCCGAGCACGAGATCGTGTGCGTCCTCGGGCCCAGCGGCAGCGGCAAGTCGACGCTGCTGCGGGCGGTCGCGGGGCTGCAGGAGCTGGACGGCGGGCAGATCCTGCTCGACGGCCGGGACCAGCGCGGGGTGCCCGCGCACAAGCGGGGCGTCGGCCTGATGTTCCAGGACCATCAGCTCTTCCCGCAGCGCGACGTGGCGGGCAATGTCGCCTTCGGGCTGCGGATGCACGGTGTGGCGCGCGGCGAACAGGCGGACCGGGTGGCCGAGTTGCTCGACCTGGTGGGCCTGCCGGGTGCGCAGCGACGGGCCGTCGCCTCGCTCTCCGGCGGCGAGCAGCAGAGGGTCGCGCTGGCACGTGCGCTCGCGCCGAGGCCGCGGCTGCTCATGCTGGACGAGCCGCTCGGGCAGCTCGACCGCTCGCTGCGGGAACGGCTCGTGGTCGAACTCCGGGAACTCTTCGACGAGTTGGGTACGACGGTGCTCGCGGTCACGCACGACCAGGGCGAGGCGTTCGCGCTCGCGGACCGGGTCGTGGTGATGCGGGAGGGACGGATCGCCCAGTCCGGTACGCCACTTGAGGTGTGGCGCCACCCGGCGGACGAGTTCGTCGCGCGGTTCCTCGGCTTCGACAATGTCGTCGACGCGACGGTTTCCGGTGATGTGGCGGACACCGTCTGGGGCAAGATCCCCGTGCCCTTGGGGGTGCGGGACGGCCGGTGCCGGCTGCTGGTGCGGCCCGCCGGGGTGCGGCTCGTGCCCGTCGACGAGGGGCTGCCGTGCATGGTGACGGCGCGGACCTTCCGGGGCACGCATGTCGCCGTCCACCTGGAACCCCGGTCCGGGCCGAAGCTCGAGGCCGCGTGTGCGCTGCGGGATGCGCCTGGGGTGGGGGAGACGGTGGG
>NZ_SRIC01000256.1 GCF_004684775.1 Streptomyces sp. MZ04 | reverse complement strand
GGGCTGTTGCCTCGGTGTTCGTGGGGCGGTTGCCCGGGGCCGAGTGGGTGGCGGCGCCGGTGGAGCGGGCGGTGGACGCCTGGGGACCCGGGGTGGTCCCGCTGGCCGCCTGCGGGACCGCGGCGCTCGTGCTCCTGCTGCACTGCGGCCGAACGCTGACTCGGGCCTCCGCGCATTCCTATGGGGCGCCGTGAGAGTGCCCGCGCCCGCCAGCGGCCTACTTGACGCCCACCCGACCGGCGCCCGGCGGCTGAGCGTTGGGCCGACCCCACACCGTGCCCACCCCGAGCCTTTCTCTCCCGCGGGGCCGACACCGCGGGCCTTACCCCGTGAAACACGGCAACCCCTTGAAGGAGAACCCCAGATGAGCACCCTCAGCATCCGAGAATCCGACCCGGGAGCCGCCCGATGAGGGTGCTGCTGATCGGAGCCAATGGATACCTCGGCCGTTTCGTCGCCGACCGGCTGCTCGCCGACCCGGCCGTGCAGCTCACCGCGCTCGGGCGCGGCGACGACTCGGACGTACGGTTCGACCTCGCGAGCGGCAGCCCCGGCGCGCTCACCCGTTTCCTGGACGCCGTGCACCCCGGAGTCGTCATCAACTGCGCGGGCGCCACCCGCGGCGGCGCCCGCGAGCTGACCCGGCACAACACGGTGGCCGTCGCCACCATCTGCGAGGCCCTGCGCCGCAGCGGCTGCGGGGCGCGGCTCGTGCAGCTCGGCTGCGGTGCCGAGTACGGGCCGAGCCAGCCGGGGTCTTCCACCGCCGAGGACGCCGTGCCGAGGCCCGGCGGGCCCTACGGGGTCAGCAAGCTGGCCGCCACCGAGCTCGTGCTCGGGGCGGGGCTCGACGCCGTCGTCCTTCGGGTGTTCTCGCCCGCGGGGCCCGGCACCCCCGCCGGATCACCGCTCGGGCGGCTCGCCGAGGCCATGCGGCGCGCCATGCAGTCCGGCGACGGCGAGCTCAAGCTCGGGGGACTCGGCGTGCAGCGGGACTTCATCGACGTACGCGACGTGGCGCGCGCCGTGCACGCCGCCTCGCTCTCCGCCGCCCAGGGGATCGTGAACATCGGTGCGGGCCGTGCCGTACGTCTGCGTGACGCGGCCGCCGTCCTGGCGCGCGTCGCGGGGTACGGCGGAGCCCTGCACGAGCTCGACCAGGCGCCCCTGCGGCAATCCATCGGACACCCCCGCTCCGAATCCGACCACGGGAGCCCGGCCGCCTACCCCTACCCGGACGGCTGCGGCAGCTGGCAGCAGGCCGATGTGCGCACCGCGCGCGACCGCCTCGGCTGGCGCCCCCGGATCAACCTCGAAGAGTCACTCGCCGACATCTGGATGGAGGCGGCATGCCGCATCTGACCAGCACAGCCACGGGCACCGCACACACAGACGTACGACTCGGCTTCGGCGTCCCGGGCTTCGCCCACCCGCTCGTCGCCCCCGCCGAATGGTCCGAACTGACCCGGCCGGGCACCCCTTTGCACTGGGTCGTCCTGAATGTGGCGGGCGGCCCGGGGGACCGGCCCGACCCGCACTGCCTGGAGGCGGCGGGGCGGCTGCGGAACGCGGGCGTGCGTGTTCTCGGTCACCTCGACATGACGTACGGCGCACGCTCCTTCGGAGAGATCCTCTCCGACGCCCACCACTATCTCGACTGGTACCAGGTCGACGGCTTCTCCCTCGACCGCTGCCCCACCGAGCGCGCCGGGCTTCCCGAGGTGCGCCGCACGGTCACGACCTTGCGTGCGCTCTGTGACGACGCGCACATCGTCCTCGGGCACGGCACCCATCCCTATCCCGGATACGCCGAAACCGCCGACCAGTTGGTGACCTTCTCCGGCCCCTGGAGCGACTACCGCTGGTCCCAGGTGGCCGAGTGGACCGCCGACTACCCGCCCGAGCGCTTCTGCCACTTCGTGCACGGAATGCCGCAGGGCCATCTCGACGAGGCACTGCGCATCGCGCGCTGGCAGGGGGCCTCGACGATCTACTTCACCGACCGCATAGAGCGGGGCGGACCGAGCGACCCCTGGGAGTCCATGCCCGCGTACTGGGACGAAATCGTCTCGCGTATCGGAACGGGTGTCTCGGAATGAAGAAGGGCGTGGCAGTGTTACGGACAGAACAACCGTTCCGCAATAACGACCAACGGAGTCCCCGTGTCGCTGCCACCCCTGGTCGAGCCAGCATCTGAGCTCACCGTCGACGAGGTTCGCAGGTACTCCCGCCACCTGATCATCCCCGACGTCGGGATGGACGGGCAGAAGCGGCTGAAGAACGCCAAGGTGCTGTGTGTCGGCGCCGGCGGCCTCGGGTCACCGGCGCTGATGTACCTCGCCGCGGCGGGCGTCGGCACGCTCGGCATCGTGGAGTTCGACGAGGTCGACGAGTCGAACCTGCAGCGCCAGATCATCCACAGCCAGGCCGACATCGGCCGCTCCAAGGCGGCGTCGGCGAAGGACTCCGTCCTCGGCATCAACCCGTACGTGAACGTGATCCTCCACGAAGAGCGGCTCGAGGCCGAGAACGTGATGGACATCTTCAGCCAGTACGACCTGATCGTCGACGGCACGGACAACTTCGCCACGCGTTACCTGGTCAACGACGCCTGCGTGCTGCTCAACAAGCCGTACGTGTGGGGTTCGATCTACCGCTTCGACGGCCAGGCGTCCGTCTTCTGGAGCGAGCACGGCCCGTGCTACCGCTGCCTCTACCCGGAGCCCCCGCCCCCCGGCATGGTCCCGTCCTGCGCCGAGGGCGGCGTGCTCGGCGTGCTCTGCGCGTCCATCGGCTCCATCCAGGTCACCGAGGCGATCAAGGTCCTGGCCGGCGTGGGCGACCCGCTGGTCGGCCGCCTGATGATCTACGACGCCCTGGAGATGCAGTACCGCCAGGTCAAGGTCCGCAAGGACCCCGACTGCGCGGTCTGCGGCGAGAACCCCACCGTCACCGAGCTCATCGACTACGAGGCCTTCTGCGGCGTCGTGTCGGATGAGGCCCAGGAGGCGGCGCTCGGCTCGACGATCACTCCCAAGCAGCTCAAGGAGTGGATCGACGCGGACGAGAAGATCGAGATCATCGACGTGCGCGAGCAGAACGAGTACGAGATCGTCTCGATCCCCGGCGCCAAGCTGATCCCCAAGAACGAGTTCCTCATGGGCACCGCCCTGGAGGGCCTCCCGCAGGACAAGAAGATCGTCTTGCATTGCAAGACGGGTGTCCGGTCCGCGGAAGTCCTCGCCGTACTGAAGTCCGCGGGCTTCGCGGACGCGGTGCATGTGGGCGGCGGCGTGATCGGCTGGGTCCACCAGATCGAGCCCGAGAAGCCGGTGTACTGACCTGCTGGAGTCAGGCCCCGCTCGCCCTGGTGAGCGGGGCCTTTCTCATGAGCAGACCTTGCCGTCCTGCGGGGCCTTGCCGTTCAGCAGGTAGTCGTCAACCGTGTCGTCGACGCAGTCGCTTCCGCTGCCGTACGCCCCGTGGCCCTCGCCCTTCCAGGTCAGCATGACGCCTGTGCCCTTGCCGAGCTCGTCCGCCATCTTGCGGGCACCCTCGTAGGGCGTCGCCGGGTCACCGGTGTTGCCGACCACCAGGATCGGGTCCGCGTCGGGGGCGCTGACCTCGGGGGAGTCGTGCAGCCCGGCCACCGGCCAGGAATGGCACCAGCCCGCCGTGTCCCAGCCCATGAACTCGCCGAAGACCGGCGATATCTCGCGGAAGTCGGCGAGCTGCCCCTTCGCCTCCGCGGGCGTCGTCCGCTCCTTGTCGTCGCGGCAGGAGATCGAGCGCTGCGAGTGGCTCTGTGTGCTGTAACGGCCGGACGGGTCCCGCTCGTTGTAGGCGTCGGCCAGCTGTAGCAGCGCCGATCCTTCGCCCTTCTCGGCCTGCTCCAGGCCGCGGGTCAGGGCGGGCCAGCTCTGCTGGCTGTAGAGCGTGACCGTGATGCCGGTGAGCGCCAGGGACTGGGTGAGCTTCCGGACGCCCGATCCGGGCAGCGGCTTCGCGTCAAGGCGCTTCAGGAGGCGCACTATCTTCTGCGAGCCCGCCTTCGGGTCCTGGCCCGATGACTTCAGATAGTTCTCCAGGGCGCGCTGGAAGCCCCGTGCCTGGTTCTTGGCGTGGCCCACCGAGTCCGCACTCGGGTCGACGACGGCGTCCAGGGTGAGACGCCCCGCCTTCTTGGGGAACAAGTGCGCGTACGTGCCGCCCAGTTCGGTGCCGTACGAGATGCCCATGTAGTGCAGCTTCTCGTCGCCGAGGACCTGGCGCATCACATCCATGTCGCGGGCGGCCTCGACCGTCGAGACATGTCCGAGCAGCTTGCCCGAGTTCCGCTCGCAGCCCGCGCCGAAGTCGGCCGCGTCCTTGAAGTACGCCGCTTCCTCGGCCGGGGTGTCCGGGGTGAGGTCGACGGACTCCGCGGCCTGCGTCTCCTTGTCGCCGCGACAGCGCACGCCCGCGCTGCCCGCGACGCCGCGCGGGTCGAAGCTCACCAGGTCGTACCGCTCGCGCAGCTTCTCGTACCCGTCGGCGAACGACGGCAGCATGGAGACGCCGGAGCCGCCGGGACCACCGAAGTTGAACAGGAGCGAGCCGATGCGCTCGCCCTTGCCGGTGGACCGGGCGCGTATCAGGGCGATGTCGATCGTCTCGCCGTCCGGCTTCGCGTGGTCCAGGGGCACCTTCATGGCGGCGCACTGCCACTCGGAGCCCGGCGCGGGGTCCTGGCCCGACGCCTTGCAGCCGCCCCAGTCGAGCTTCTGCGTGTTGATCGAGGCGGGCAGCGTGGAGGAGGGGTCGGGCCTCGGCTCCTGCTCGGGTCCGGTCGGGGCCGGCTTGGCGTCGCCCTCACCGCCGTCCGACGAGCCGCCGCAGCCGACGGCGAGCCCCGCCACCAGGACCCCTGCGGCAGCCAGAGCTGCTGACCGTACGAAACGCGGCATGGAGCGCTTCCCCCCTTGGAAGACAGTCAAGCCATAGTAGGCGGGGCCTCTGACAGCGGCCTTGGCGGGCTTGGTCCCTTATGTGCCGCCTATGCGCAGACCGTTCCCGCCTTCGGCACCGTGCCGTCCAGCAGATAGCCGTTCACCGCGTCCCGTACGCACTTGTTCTTGCTGTCGTACGCCCCGTGGCCCTGACCCTTGTACGTCAGCTCGACGCCGACGCCCTCGCCCAGCGCCTGAGCCATCTTCTTCGCGCCCTCGTACGGCGTGGCGGGGTCGCCCGTGTTGCCGATGACGACGATCGGCGGCGTGTCCGACGCGCTGACGTCCGGATGGTCGGCGGCGCCCTGCACCGCCCAGTCGGTGCAGCCGACCATGCCCCAGGCCAGATAGTCGCCGAAGAGCGGAGAGGCCTCGCGGAACGCGGGGAGCTTCTCCTCGACGTAGTCGGCGGTGTAGCGCGCCTTGTCGTCGGCGCAGTTGATGGAGACGTTGGCGGCCTGCATGTTGCTGTACGAGCCGTCCTGGTTGCGGCCGTTCATGGCGTCGGAGAGCGTCATCAGGATCCTGCCGTCGCCGTCGTACGCCTGCTCCAGGCCGTCGGTGAGATACGGCCAGAAGTCCTTGGAGTACAGCGCCTGGGCGATGCCGTTGGTGGCGGCGGTCTGGGTCAGTTCGCGCGGCGGAAGGGCGGGCAGCGGCTTGGCGTCCAAGTCCTTCAGGAGCTTCGCGATCCGGTCCTTCACGTCCTGCGCGGTGTCGCCGACGGGGCAGTCGTCGACCTTCGACGTGCAGTCATCGGCGAAGTTGTCGAGCGCGAGCTGGAAGCCCTCGGCCTGGCCGAGCGAGCCCTGCTCCGCCGTCTCGGTGGGGTCGACGACCGCGTCGAAGACGGCGCGGCCCACCTTCTTGGGGAACAAGTGGGCGTAGACGCCGCCGAGTTCGGTGCCGTAGGAGATGCCGAAGTAGTACAGCTTGTCGTCGCCGAGCACCTGGCGCATCAGGTCCATGTCGCGGGCCGCGTCGGTGGTGCGTACGTGGGGGAGCACCTCTCCGGAGTTCTTCTCGCAGCCGCCGTTGAAGCTCTTCACGTTGTCGACGAGTTGCTTTCGCTCCGCGTCGTCGTCGGGGGTGGAGTCCCCTTGGAAGTACTCGTCGAGCTGCTCGTCGTCCTCGCACTTCACGCCCGCGCTGCGGCCGACGCCGCGCGGGTCGAAGCTCACCAGGTCGTAGCGGGTGCGCAGCTTGGCGTAGTCCTGTCCGAAGGCGGGCAGCGTGGTGACGCCCGAGCCGCCGGGGCCGCCGAAGTTGAAGACGAGCGAGCCGATGCGCCGGTCCTTCTCGCCGCTGGCCGCCACGCGGATCAGGGCGATGTCGAGGGTGTCCCCCTTGGGCTTGTCCCAGTCGAGGGGGGCCTTCATGGTGGCGCACTGCCACTCGGCGCCGCCGGGCAGCGGGGATGGGGCTTCACCGCCGCCTTCGGAGGGGGCGGGCGCGGGGCAGTCCTCCCAGTTGAGCTTCTGGGCGGACAGATCCTCGTCCTTGGCGTCGTCGCCGCCGCAGGCCGTGGCGGTCGATGACAGCAGGGCGACGGTGGCGGCCAGGACAGTGGCACGCGCCTTCAGGTTGGGCATGCCTCCCATCCTGCGGGGGGCGCGGACGGGGCGCACGGCTGGCTCGGCCTTCCGTGATCAGGCCCTCTTCTCGACGTGATCGGCCGTCATCTCAAGACGTAATCAGCCCTCTTCTTGAGAAGAGCCCCGCTTCCTATTAAGAAGAGCCCCGCTTCCTAAAGAAGGCCCTTCCTTGTCAGATGGTTGAAGTACAGCCACCCCGGAAGCACCGGAAGCCACAGCGTGAGCAGTCGGTAGAGCAGCACCGCGGGTGCCGCCACGTCCTTGGGCACGCCCACCGCGATCAGACCGAAGGTGAGCGTCGCCTCGACCGCTCCGACACCGCCGGGCGTGGGCGCCGCCGAGCCGAGCGCGTTGCCGGCGAGGAAGACCACGGCGACGCTGGCCAGGGTCAGCGGCTTCATCTCCGTAGTGCTGAACGCGCGTACCGAGGCGTCCAGGCACAGGACGAACAGCAGGGTGAGCAGCAGCATGCCGCCGATGCCGGTGAGCAGCTTCTGGGGGCGCTGCAGTACGTCCAGCATGCGCGGCACGACGCCCGCGAACAGCGAGCGCACGCGCGTGACGACGAACTTCCGCAGGAACGGGATCGCGGTCACCACGAGCACCAGGACGGCGACCGACAGCAGGCCTGCGATGACGGTGCGGGACGGCGACAGGGACGGCGTCTTCTCCGTACCGGTCAGATAGCCGAAGATCATCAGCAGCATGATGTGCGAGCCGAGCCCGAACAGCTGCGAGGCCCCGACACTGGCCACCGCGAGACCGGAACGCACCCCGGAGCGCTGCAGGAAGCGGGTGTTGAGCGCGACGCCGCCCACCGCCGCCGGGGCCACGATCTTCACGAACGACCCGGCGACCTGCGCCTGCACGGTCCGCAGGAACGGCACCCGCTCCGGCACGAAGCCGAGCAGGCTCATCGCCGCGGCGAAGTAGCTCAGCGTCGAGCAGGCCACGGCCACCGCGACCCAGCCCCATTCGGCCTCGCCCACGATCGTGCCGAAGTCGACCTGAGTGAGCTGCGAGAGCAGGAAGTACGCGCCGATGGCACCGGCGATGAAACTGATCAGCGTGCGCGGCCTGATCCGCTCGAGCTGAGCGGGCTCGACGGGCGCCTGCGGCCGGATGAGCAGCACCTGGTGGCGGATCTGGGTGAGCAGATCCTCCTCGCGCGCCTGCTCCAGGGCCACGTCTATCGCGAGCTTCTCGGCCTGCTTCTCCGCGCGCACGGCCTTGCGGTCGGGGCCCTTGGCGCCCTCGGTGGTCTCCGCCTCGGCGGCCTCGGCGGTCGCCGACGCGGCCTCGCTGCGGGCCAGCTTCTCCTTGCGGGACGCTTCGAGAACGGCCTCGCGCTCGCGCTGGGACCGCTCCCTGGCCCGCTTGCGCAGGGTGGCGCGGGTGGAGCGGGTGAGGGCGATCGGCTGGAGCAGCGGCAGACAGTCGGCGACCGTGTCGGGGCCGAGCACGTCGAGCGCGGTCGCGACCGCCCGCTCGGCGCCCACCCGCAGCCCGAAGGTGGTCAGGAGCTGGGCGATGTCCATGCGCAGGACCAGATCACCGGCGGCGATCTCACCGCCCCGCAGGTCCGTCAAGATCACCGTGCCGGAACGATCCACCAGAATCGCGTCGCCCTGGAGCCTGCGGTGCGCGATCCGCCGCGACTGCAGCGCCTGCACCTGCCGCCAGGTGTCGCACAGCAGTTCGTCGGTGATGGCGTCGTCCGGCAGCGAGTCCAGGGAACGGCCGCCCGTGTGCTCGTAAACGAGCATCACCGCGTCGGGACCGAGCTCGGAGGTGGCGATCAGCTTGGGCGCGTCGGCCCCGGCCGCGATCGCCGCGTACGCGAGGAGAGCCTCCTGCTCCAGGGCCTGGCGCAGCGACTGCAGGCTGCGGCGCTGGGTGATGCCGCGCAGCGTGAGTCTGCGCCATACGCGGTAGAAGAAGCCCTGCGCCTGCTGCTCGCGGTCGATGACCGTGACGTCCAGGGGCGGGCCGTCCTCCAGGGTGACGAAGTAGCGGCGGCCGCGGTCGCCGTGCTCCCCGCTGTCCGGGGACTCCTCGCGGGCCGCGCTCACGGGGTGGAAGCCGACGTGCCGCAGGCCGGCGAGGAGCGTCTGGCCGGTGGGCCTGACGTTCGGCGAGCCGACCGCGTACAGCGTTCCGTAGGCGACGCTCCAGCCGAGGAGCACGGTCAGGATGATCGAGAACGGCGTCGTGTAGCCGGTGACCAGCATGGTGAAGGCGTCGAGCAGCAGCACCACCCACAGCACCACGCGCCAGCGTGGTCGGCGGGACATCCCCACTGCTGTCATGTACGCGATCACCGGTGCGAGATAGCCGTGCACCGGATCGGTGAGCGCGTTCAGATCGCCGGGGGACGGCCGGGTCAGCGCCTCCTGGATGGAGTCCGGGGCGGCCCTGGCGACCCAGAGGTCGGTGGCGAGCGTCACGCCGTGCGCCAGGACGGCCGCGAGGACACCGTCGGCGATGCGCAGCCCGTCCCGTTTGATCAGGCGCTCGATGGCGAACGCGACGGGGACGAGCAGGACGCCGATGCTCGCGGTGAGGCCCGCGAACCTGATCAGCGCGTCGGGAGCCTGGTCCGTGCCCTTGTCGATGTCCTGGGCGAGACCCGACGTCGTGCCGTGCGCGAACGCGGCGATGGCGAGGACCACGGCGATCGCGAGGACGCCGACGAGCAGCCGCATCAGGTCCGAAGGACGGTGCACGCGCGCGGCGAGCAGCGGTTCGTCGCCCGCGACGCGGTCGGTGTGCGGCTCCGTGCCGTCGGCGCAGTCGTCGGCGACGAAGGCGGCGGGCGCGCCCTCTTCTCCGCTGCTTTCTCCGCTGCCTTTTCCGCCGCCGGACTGCTTCTCTTGGTCCTTCTCGTGCTTGTTCAGGGAGTGCCCACCGGTGTCCGGGTGCGACTCGGCCGCAGGGGTGCCCGCCGTCTCATCGGGGTGCACATCCTGCTGCTCCGTCGTCTCTTCTTGATCTCGTATCACCAGTCACCGCCCGCACGATGGTGGCATGTCCGACCGACAGAGGGGGGCATCAGGGTGCGATGCGGGGGCGCGAAGTGTTCCCTGGGCGCCAGTTTGTCTCGTACCGCACGCTCTGTCGCCGGACGGTCACGGTGTCGGTGGCGTACGGCAGGATGGTCCGGATGAGCGAGGAGAGCCGATCGGAGCAAGGGCTTCCGGAGTACCCAGCGTATGCGGAGCGGGTTCTCGAGGTCGCGGAGCTGATCCCTCCCGGGCGGGTGATGACCTACGGGGACGTGGCGGAGTGGCTGGAGGAGGGCGGCCCGCGGCAGGTCGGCCGGGTGATGGCCCTCTACGGAGGAGCGGTTCCGTGGTGGCGTGTGGTGCGCGCCGACGGCGTGCTCCTGTCGGGCCACGAGCTGCGGGCGCTGGACCACTACCGCGCGGAGGGCACGCCCCTGCGCGAGGCGAGCCGCGCGTCCGAAGGCCATCTGCCCCGCATCGACATGCGGCGGGCGCGCTGGGACGGCGACGCGGCGGGCGGCGGCGGTGCCGATCGCCCACAGGCTCCTCAGGCTCACACCTGACAGCTTCCGCCATCGCGCGGCCGCACGGGGGACCGGTGGCCCGTACGGGGGAAGCGGCACGTCCCGCACGCGGGCTGGCGTAGCGTCGACAGCACGCATTTCTGTCACCCCGCAGCCATCGCGCGGCTGTTTTTCGACCAGTAGACCCACCAGGACCGGCGACCCACGTGAGCTCCCCTTCATCCGCCCGGCACACCCGGCACCCGTCGCACCACCAGGTACGACAGGGGACCCCGGGCGCCTACCGACTGGTGCGTACCCCGCCGGCCCAGGTGGATCCCCCTCGTCTTGACGCACCCCAGCGCGCGGTGGTTGACCATCCCGGAGGACCGCTGCTCGTCCTCGCGGGTCCCGGTACGGGCAAGACGACGACCCTGGTGGAGGCCGTCGCCGCGCGGATCGCGAAGGGCACGGAGCCGGAGCGGGTCCTGATCCTCACCTTCAGCCGCAAGGCCGCGGTCGAGCTGCGCGACCGCATGGCACTGCGCATAGGGGCGGCGAAGGCCCCTCAGGCGACGACCTTCCACTCCTTCTGCTACGCCCTGATCCGCGCCCACCAGGACGCGGATCTCTTCGCGGAGCCGCTCCGTCTCCTCTCCGGCCCCGAGCAGGACGTGGCCGTGCGTGAGCTCCTGGCAGGCCAGATCGACCTGGAGTCCGAGGGGATCGGCCGCGTCCGCTGGCCGGACGAGCTGCGCGCCTGCCTGACGACGCGGGGCTTCGCCGACGAGGTGCGCGCGGTGCTCGCCCGGAGCCGTGAGCTGGGCCTCGGCCCTGCCGCCCTGGACGCGTTCGCCCGCCGCGCGGGGCGCCCCGACTGGGGCGCGGCGGCGGCGTTCCTCGCCGAGTACCTGGACGTGCTCGACATGCAAGGAGTGCTCGACTACGCGGAACTGGTGCACCGCGCGGTGCTGCTCGCGCGGCGCCCCGAGGTCGCGCGGGCGCTGGCCGCGCAGTACGACGCCGTCTTCGTGGACGAGTACCAGGACACGGACCCGGCGCAGGTGCGGCTGCTCGACGCGCTGGCCGGGGGCGGACGTTCGCTCGTCGCCTTCGGTGACCCGGACCAGTCGATCTACACGTTCCGGGGCGCCGACGTGAACGGCATCCTGGAGTTCCCCGCCGACTTCCCGCGCGCGGACGGCACCCCGGCCCCGGTCGAGGTCCTGACCACGTCGCGCAGGTCGGGCGCCGGTCTCCTGGACGCCACCCGGCTGCTCACCCGCCGTATGCCGCTGACCAGGCTGCCGGCGGAGAAGGTGCGGGCCCACCGGGAGCTGGCCGCTGTCCGGGACGGCGGCAAGGTCGAGGCGTACACGTACCCGACGTCCGGCGCGGAACTCGACAACATCGCGGACATCCTGCGCCGCGCGCACCTGGAGGACGGCGTCCCCTGGGGCGAGATGGCGGTCCTGGTCCGCGCGGGCGCCCACACGATCCCCACGTTCCGCCGCAGCCTCACCGCCGCGGGCGTCCCCCTCGACATAGACGGCGACGACATCGCCCTGCGCCACGAGCCGGCGGTGACACCGCTGCTGCTGGCGCTGCGGGTGGTGGCCGGGGCGGTTGTGTCGGATCCGGCTTCTGTTGAAGCGGGGGGTGAGGGC
>NZ_SRIC01000255.1 GCF_004684775.1 Streptomyces sp. MZ04 | reverse complement strand
CCGCGGGGGTGGCCTGCGTGACCTCGAGATCGTCATCGAGGTCGATACGCGGGATGACCTGGGTGGCACCCCCGTCGTCGAAGGCGTCGGCGCCGCCTGCGGCCGAATGGCGCACGCCGGTGCCGCGCACCGCCTGCAGCAGTCCGGTCGCTCCGGGGTCGCCCGGCTCCGACTTCCCGCTCCAGACGACGGGCGTTCTGCGCCGTGCGGCGGAGCCGACCGCGGGGATGCGCACGGTGTCACCGGCATTGCTCAAGTGCCTGGCGATACGCGGGGATTGGGTCCGCTGCGCGGTGGGGAGCTGCACGCGGAAGCTCGCGTGATTCACGATGACCTGGGCCGGGTCGCTCGGCACCTTCACCATGCTCAGCGCGGGAGCTTCGTCGAACCCTGACGAGCTTCCCCCCGTGGGATTGCGGGGCGTTCTGGTGTCCACACTCATCTAACCGAGTGATGTGTGTTTAGGACACTGCCTTGACCGTGCGGAAATGTCCGGACCGCGTCAAGATCGCCCTCCGGGCCCCGCACGTCAAACGCCGGAGGAGCCGTCTGTGGCCCCTCCGGCGTTCAAGGACGAAATCTAGGCCCGACGACGCGACGCCTCGTACAGCACGACACCCGCGGCGACACCGGCGTTCAGCGACTCCGTGCCACCCGGCATCGGGATCCGCACGCGGTAGTCGCACGTTTCGCCGACCAGGCGGGAGAGGCCCTTGCCCTCGCTGCCGATGACGACCACGACCGGGCCGGACAGCGCCTCGAGGTCACCGACCTCGTGCTCCCCGTCCGCGGCCAGGCCCACGATCGCGAGCCCCGCCTTCTTGTACGCCTCGAGCACCCGCGTCAGGTTCGTCGCGCGGGCGACCGGCGTCCGCGCCGCCGCACCGGCGGACGTCTTCCACGCGCCCGCCGTCATGCCCGCGGCACGCCGCTCGGGAACGACGACACCGTGCCCGCCGAACGCGGACACCGAACGCACCACGGCACCGAGGTTCCGCGGGTCCGTCACACCGTCGAGCGCGACGATCAGCGGGTCCTGCCCCGCGTCGTACGCGGCGGCCGCGAGCTCCTCGGGGTGCGCGTACTCGTAGGGCGGCACCTGGAGCACGAGCCCCTGGTGGTTGAGACCGTTCGTCATGCGGTCCAGCTCGGGGCGCGGCGCCTCCATGAGGTGGATGCCGCCCCGCTCGCCGGCGAGCTGCAGCGCCTCACGGACGCGCTCGTCGTTGTCGATGAACTGCTGGACGTAGAGCATCGACGCCGGGACGCCCTCGCGCAGCGCCTCGACGACGGAGTTGCGCCCGACGACCATCTCGGACGTGCCCTTGCCGCCGCGCCCCTTCACGGGACGGCGGCCGGCGGGGGACGACGCGGAGCGCTTGGCCTTCGCGTTGGCGACGCGGTTCTTCACATGTCCCTTGCGCGCCTCGGCGGGCGGCGTCGGGCCCTTGCCCTCAAGGCCGCGGCGTCGATTTCCGCCGCTGCCGACCTGCGCGCCCTTCTTGCCGGACATGCGGCGGTTGTTAGCGGCCATGACCTACCTGTCTGTCGTGTCGCGTGCGGCTGCACGCCTACTGCGTATGTCTATGAAGTGTGCACGTACGCAGGCGCGGATGCGCACGCGTACGTAATGAAGTGTGCCGCCCGGGTCGCCGGGCGGCACATCACGAGGTCAGAGCACTCAGCGCGGGCCGAGCGTCCACCGCGGTCCGGAGGGGCTGTCCTCGATGACGAGGCCGGACTGGTTGAGCTGGTCACGGATGGCGTCGGCGGCCGCCCAGTCCTTGCGGCCGCGCGCCGCCTCACGCTGCTGGAGCACCAGGCGTACGAGGGTGTCGACGACCCCGTGGAGGTCCTCCCCGCGCTCGGCCTCGCCGGCCCAGTGCGGGTCGAGCGGGTCGAGGCCGAGGACGCCGAGCATCGCCCGGACCTCGGCCAGGCGCGCCACGGCGGCTTCCTTGTCGTCGGCGGCAAGCGCGCTGTTGCCCTGCCTGACCGTGGTGTGCACGATCGCGAGGGCCTGCGGCACGCCCAGGTCGTCGTCCATCGCGTCGGCGAAGGCGGGCGGCACCTCGGGGGCCGGATCGACCACTCCCCCGGCCTTCTCCATGACCCGCTGCACGAAGCCCTCGATCCGCGCGAACGCGGACTCCGCCTCGCGCAGCGCCTCCTCCGAGTACTCGATCATCGAGCGGTAGTGCGGGGTGCCCAGGTAGTAGCGGAGGACGATCGGCCGCCACTTCTTGACCATCTCCGACACGAGCACCGAGTTGCCGAGCGACTTCGACATCTTCTCGCCGCTCATGGTGACCCAGCCGTTGTGCACCCAGTACCGCGCGAACGCGTCCCCGAAGGCCTTGGCCTGCGCGATCTCGTTCTCGTGGTGCGGGAAGATCAGGTCGATGCCGCCGCCGTGGATGTCGAACTCACGGCCGAGGTACTTGTGCGCCATCGCCGAGCACTCCAGGTGCCAGCCGGGACGGCCGCGGCCCCACGGGGTCTCCCAGGACGGCTCGCCCTCCTTGGCGGCCTTCCACATGGCGAAGTCCCGCTGGTCGCGCTTGCCGGTCTCGCCCTCGCCCTCGGGCTGCAGGAGCTTGTCGAGCTCCTGGTTGGACAGCTCCAGGTACCCGGGGAAGGAACGCACGTCGAAGTAGACGTTGCCGTCCGCCTCGTACGCGTGGCCGCGCTCGATCAGGCCGCGCATCATCTCGATCATCTCGGTGATGTGCCCGGTCGCCCGCGGCTCGTAGGTCGGCGGCAGGCAGCCGAGGACGTCGTAGCCGTCGTTGAAGGCCCGCTCGTTCTCGTAGCCGATCGACCACCACGGCCGACCCTGCTCCGCCGACTTCCGGATGATCTTGTCGTCGATGTCCGTGACATTGCGGATGAACGTCACGTCGTAGCCGCGGTGGGCGAACCAGCGCCGCATGATGTCGAAGTTGAGCCCCGACCGGATGTGCCCGATGTGCGGGGCGGCCTGCACCGTGGCGCCACACAGGTAGATCGAGACACAACCTTCGACGAGAGGGCTGAAGTCACGGATCTGCCGGGCGCTGGTGTCGTACAGGCGAATCGTCACCACACCAGGGTAGTGGGCGCAGGACAGTGCCCCGCGACCTCCGGCGGCAACCGGGCACGGAACTGTGACATGCGTGGGCGTCAGACGCGGCCGACGACCTTGCGCGGGGTGACCCGGACGACGACGCGCGGCGCCTCGCGCACGGAGCGCGGGTTCCACTCCACGTACTTCAGGCCCGTGTACTTCAACGACAGCTCGTCGATCAGGGCCTGTCCGCCCTCGGTGGTCATGCTCGCCTCGCCGCGGATCTCGGCGTACGTGTACGGATCGGTGAAGGGCAGGAGCATGACGGTCACGCGCGGGTCCCGCCGCAGGTTCTTGTACTTGCGGCGGGAGACGGTGGTGGAGAACACCACGTCGTCGCCGTCACACTTCACCCAGACCGGTGAGACCTGGGGGCTGCCGTCGGGCTGGATGGTGGCGACGCTGACGAAGACCGGGGTGTCGAGGAGAGCCTTGAGCTTGTCGGGCAGCTGAGCGGACATGAAGCCCCACTCCTTCGGTGACAGCTGATAAGGCGTACGAGTACCGAATACCACCGTCAGCCGGACGCGCGTACCACCAACGCGGTGGCGATCGCCGCGAGTCCGTCTCCGCGGCCCGGGAAGCCGAGCCCGTCGGTGGTGGCCCCGGAGACCGTGACGGGCGCGCCCGCGGCTTCGGAGAGCACCTGCTGTGCCTCGTCGCGCCGCTTGCCGATCTTGGGCCGGGGGCCGATCACCTGCACGGCCACATTGCCGATGGTGAACCCCGCGTCCCGCACGATCCGCGCGGCCTCGGCGAGCAGCTTGACGCCGGGGGCGCCGGACCACTCGGGGCGGCCGGTGCCGAAGTGGGCGCCGAGGTCGCCGAGGCCCGCCGCGGAGAACAGCGCGTTGCAGGCGGCGTGCGCGACGACGTCCGCGTCGGAGTGCCCGGCGAGGCCGGGACCCTCGTCCTCCCACTTGAGGCCGGCGCACCACAGTTCGCGGCCCTCTTCGAAGGCGTGGATGTCGGTGCCGATACCGACCTGCGGCAGGACGACCTGCGGGGTCTCAGAAGCCATCGTTGAGCCTCCTGCGGGCGAGTACGGCCTCGGCGAGGACGAGGTCGAGGGGGCGCGTCACCTTGAAGGCCTCTTCGTGGCCGGGCACGACGACGACCTGGACGCCCAGCTGCTCGACCATGCTCGCGTCGTCCGTGACATTGTCGGTGACCGTCTCGTGGGCCCGCACGAGGATGTCGCGGTCGAAGCCCTGCGGGGTCTGCACGGCGCGCAGCCGGGCCCGCTCGGGCGTCGCCACCACGGGCTCGGGCAGACCGTCGTCGCGCGGTTCGACCTGCTTGACGGTGTCGGCGAGGGGCAGCGCGGGCACGACGGCCGGTGCGCCTTCGCGTACGGCCTCGATGACGCCGTCGACGGTGTCGACGGGCACCAGGGGGCGGGCCGCGTCGTGCACCAGGACGACGCCGATGCCGGGCGGCAGCGCGTCGAGGCCGAGCTTCACGGACTCCTGGCGGGTCTCGCCGCCGGGGACGACGACGAAGTCGGTGCGCTCGGGCAGGGCGTGGTCGTCCAGGAGCGTCTTGACCTCGGCCGCCCCGTCCGGGGGCGCCACCACGACGACCAGGGAGACCGCGCGGGAGGCGGCCATGGCCCGGACGGCGTGGATGAGCATGGGAGTGCCGTTCAGCGCACGGAGCGCTTTGGGGGCGCCCGGGCCGAGACGCACGCCGCGTCCGGCAGCGGGAATCACGACCGCGGTGCGGGATTCGCTAGACATCGGTTCCGTTCAGGTTTGTACGCTCGGCAGACATGGGTATGGCCACACCGTGCCGGGCGCGACGCCTTGACCGGACCCTTCCGTGACATCTGGTCGAGCCAGCTGCCCGAGCCCGGCACACCAAGCAAGCATCGGGGGATGTTTCAAGCATCGGGGGATGTGTCGGAGTACGCCTGGATCCGAACATGCCGCAGCGCCCGGCGACACCATTGAGGGTCAGCGGGCACCGCGGCATTTCATGGCGCCAAGACGTATGCGTATGTCAGGACGCGATCAGGACGCGAGGACCTCGTCGAGCAGGGCCTCGGCCTTGTCCTCGTTCGTGTTCTCCGCGAGGGCGAGCTCGCTCACCAGGATCTGCCGAGCCTTGGCGAGCATGCGCTTCTCACCTGCGGACAGTCCGCGCTCGCGCTCCCGACGCCACAGGTCACGCACGACTTCCGCGACCTTGATGACATCGCCGGAGGCGAGCTTCTCGAGATTTGCTTTGTAGCGACGGGACCAGTTCGTGGGCTCTTCGGCGTACGGCGCGCGCAGCACTTCGAAGACCCGGTCAAGCCCGTCCTGACCGACCACATCACGTACGCCGACGAACTCCGCATTGTCCGCAGGCACACGTACCGTCAGGTCGCCCTGGGCGACCTTCAGCACCAAGTAGGTCTTGTCCACGCCTTTGATCTGGCGAGTCTCAATGGCCTCGATCAGCGCGGCCCCGTGATGGGGATAGACCACGGTGTCGCCAACCTTGAACGTCATGTGACAGGTACCCCTTCCGTGGCTATCCATCCTAACACGAGAACCGCCTCTTCTGAATGGCGTTTTCGCAGGTCAGGGCATATCTCGGGGCTTGACAACAGCAACAGGAACGTGCTGCGGACGGCTAGCGGAGCGGGGTATTCGCAGGTGGGAGCCGCTCTCCGGGGAGGGTGAAACACGCGCGTCACACACCCTCCGAGAGCGCTCCACGAGGCCGAACGTCCCGGTTTGCCGGGTTCCGAGTGATGAACTTCCGCTACTCCGTTCGGCGACGGAAGAGGCGTACGGCTCTCCGTTCGGCGTGAATCCGGAATTGATCAAGCCATCCTCGTGATCAATTTCCGGCACTTCCCCGGACCGCCATGCATTCCTTACCGGAAATCCGCAAGGCGGGCCGTGATGACTCTTGACGGCGCTTATGTGAATGGTGAACGAGAGGACAATGATCCGGCCGTGACGGAAGAGGCGCGGGAAGAGGCGCGGGTGGTGAGAGGCGGGTGCCGCGGGGAGGCTCGCGGTGCGTAGGGGCGGGTCGGGTGCGGTGGCGTGGGAACGGCTCGGTAACCTAAGCCCGCTGACACACCCTTAGGACGGCTTTACGGCCGCCCGCCCGTCCTGTACCGCTCTCGTTCAAGGAGTTGCCGCCGCCGTGAGCCGCAGCCTTCGACGTGGCGTCATCGCCGCCACTGCCATCGCGTTCTCGCTCACCTCGCTCGCCGCGTGCGGGGCCGGCAACGACGCCGCGACCAGCGAGATCAAGCCGGACAACGCGGCGACCGCCGTCGGCGACATCAAGATCCAGAACGCCATGGTCATCACCCAGCCCGACCTGGAGTCGACGGGTCCCGCGGTGGTCGCCGCGACGATCTTCAACAACGGCTCCACCGCCCAGACGCTCGACGGCATCACGATCGTCGGCACCGGCAAGAAGGCCAAGATCACGCCGGCGAAGGACGACGAGACCTCCAAGCCGGGCGGTCCGCTGACCATCCCGGCCGGTGGCTCGGTCATCATCGGCGGCAAGGACAACGCCTCCGCCGTCCTGCCCAGCAGCCGCGAGGCCGTCAAGGGCGGCGACGTGCAGTCGGTCGCCTTCGCCTTCAGCAAGACCGGCGACGTGAAGATGCAGAGCTTCGTCATCCCGGCCGAGAGCTACTTCAAGAAGTGGGGCCCGAGCGAGCTCCCGAAGGCGCCGGACGCCAAGCCGTCCACGAAGCCGTCGGGCAGCGCCTCCACCGACCCGTCGGGCGCGGCCTCCACGGACCCCTCGGGGAAGCCGTCGGGCACGCCCGCCGAGGGTGCGAGCACCGACCCGTCCGGTGCGGCATCGTCGCCGGCCGAGGGTGGCGCGGAGTCGCACGGTGCGGGCGACGCCGCCGAGCACTGATCGACGTACGTACGCATACGGAAGGGCGGGAACCCCGAGGGGTTCCCGCCCTTCCGTGCGTCTACGGAGACGTGGCGTACGTCTACGGAGCAGCGGTTTACGGCTCGAGCCTCTTCTTGACGCACCCCGGCGGGGCGCCAAGTCGGGCCCACTCGCGGTTTACGGCTCGAACTTGTAGCCGAGCCCCCTCACCGTCACCAGGTAGCGCGGGGCCCCGGGGTCCGGCTCGATCTTGGCGCGGAGGCGCTTCACGTGGACGTCGAGGGTCTTGGTGTCGCCTACGTAGTCGGCGCCCCAGACGCGGTCGATGAGCTGCATGCGGGTCAGGACGCGGCCCGCGTTGCGCAGGAGCATCTCCAGGAGGTCGAACTCCTTGAGGGGCAGGTCGACCTTGGAGCCGGAGACCGTGACCACGTGGCGGTCGACGTCCATCCGGACCGGGCCCGCCTCCAGGGCCTGCGGGGTGACCTCCTCCGGCTCGCCCCTGCGGCGCAGGACCGCGCGGATGCGGGCCACCAGCTCGCGGGACGAGAAGGGCTTGGTGACGTAGTCATCGGCTCCTATTTCGAGGCCCACGACCTTGTCGATCTCGCTGTCCTTGGCGGTGACCATGATCACCGGGACGTTGGAGCGGCCGCGCAGCTGGCGGCAGACTTCCGTGCCGGGCAGGCCCGGCAGCATCAGGTCGAGCAGGACGAGATCGGCGCCGTTGCGCTCGAACTCGTCGAGTCCGTCCGGGCCGGTGGCCGCGATGGCGACCTCGAAGCCCTCTTTGCGGAGCATGTAGGACAGGGCGTCGGAGAAGGACTCCTCGTCCTCTACGACAAGCACTCGGGTCACGGAAGGACCTCCGGGGCAGGGATGGGTTCGTACGCAGTGGTCTCGTCGGGCCGTGCGGTGTCGGCGTCGTTGCCGAGTCCGCCGTGACCGGATCCGCGGTCGCGGGTCGCGGCTGCTTCGGGCAGCCGCAGAGTGAAGGTGGAGCCCTGTCCTTCCGAGCTCCACACGGTGACCTCCCCGCCGTGCGAGGCGGCCACGTGCTTGACGATGGCGAGGCCGAGGCCGGTGCCGCCGGTGGCCCGGGAGCGCGCCGGGTCTACGCGGTAGAAGCGCTCGAAGATGCGCTCCTTGTCCTTGTCGGAGATGCCGATGCCCTGGTCGGTGACGGCCACCTCGATGAGATCCCCGCCGGGTGCGGTGACCCGGCGGGCCGCGATGCCCACACGGGTGCGGGCGGGGCTGTAGTTCACGGCGTTCTCGACGAGGTTGCCGAGCGCCGCCGCGAGCTGGCCGCGGTTGCCCCATATCTGCAGGTCGGCGGTGCCGCCCGCGGCCATGGTGATCTGCTTGTGGGAGGCCTGGTGGCGGCTGCGGTCGATCGCCTCCGCCACCAGTTCATCGACACGGACGGGTTCGGCGTCCTCCAGGGGGTCGTCGTTCTGGACCCGGGAAAGGTCGATGAGCTCCTGGACGAGGCTGGTCAGGCGGGTCGCCTCGATCTGCATCCGGCCGGCGAAGCGCTCGACGGCCTCGGGGTCGTCGGACGCGTCCATGACGGCTTCGGAGAGGAGGCTGAGGGCGCCCACCGGGGTCTTCAGCTCGTGGCTCACGTTCGCCACGAAGTCACGGCGTACGGCCTCGATGCGGCGGGCCTCGGTGAGGTCCTCCACCAGCAGGAGCACCAGGCGGGAGCCGAGCGGGGCCACGCGCGCCGAGACGGCGAGGGCCTCGCCCCGGCCGGTGCCGCGGCGCGGCAGGTCCAGCTCGACCTGGCGTATCTCTCCGTCACGGCGGGTGTCCCGCGCCATCTGGAGCATGGGCTCCACGGCGAGCTTGCCGCCGCGGACCAGGCCAAGGGCGTACGCCGCGGAGCTGGCCTTCACGACGCTGTCCGCCTCGTCGAGGACTACGGCGGACGAGCGGAGCACGGAGAGGACCGTGTCGACGCCTGGTGGCAGTACGGCGTCGGTGTGCAGGGAGGTCCGGGTGGGGCGTTTCAGGTCGCGCTCGCTCCAGCGGAACGCCAGCATGGCGATGACGCCGGTGCACACCCCGGCGATCGCTGCCGCTGCGGCGACCGCCGCGTTCACGTCCATGCCTCCAGGTTATGCGCCTTTTACGCACCGGCCACAGCCATACGAGTGCGGCCTCGAACACTCGTCGCCCAGAGTTCACCGAGGGGACGGTGATGGTTCACTTCGGCTGAACGGGCCGCCCGGGGCCTCGGCCGGGCCGCTCCGGTGATGCCGTTTCCCGTCGCCCACAGTTCACCTCGGTGACAGGGACGGTTCATGTGAGATGCCGGAAACGGACGCGTCAGGGCCGCACCGTGGGAGCGTGGGGGTCACCCCCCGGACGTACTAGAGAGGGACATCCACATGCGGGACGCGTACCACGAGGAACTTGACTCGATCGGCGAGGGCCTGGTCGAGATGGCCCGGCTCGTCGGGTCGGCGATCGGGCGCGCCACGACGTCCATGCTCGACGCCGACCTGAAGCTGGCGGAGAGTGTGATCGCCGCCGACCAGAAGGTCGACGATCTCCAGCACGAACTGGAGGCCCGTGCGATAGCCCTGCTCGCGCGGCAGCAGCCGGTCGCCACCGATCTGCGCATCGTCGTCACCTCGCTGCGCATGAGCGCCGACCTGGAGCGCTCGGGCGACCTCGCCCAGCACGTCGCCAAGCTGGCCCGGCTGCGCTTCCCCGAGACGGCCGTGCCGCAGGATCTGCACGCGACGATCCTGGAGATGGGGCAGCTCGCGCAGCGGCTGATGGCGAAGGCCGCCGAGGTCATCATCACCAAGGACGTCGATCTCGCGCTGCAGCTCGAGCAGGACGACGACGAGATGGACCTGCTGCACCGCACGCTCTTCCAGCACCTGATGGACGACCGGTGGAAGCACGGCATCGAGACCGCCGTGGACGTGACGCTGCTCGGCCGTTACTACGAGCGGTTCGCCGACCACGCGGTTTCCGTGGCCAAGCGGGTCGTGTACCTGGTCACCGGTGAGCACGCGGATGAGATCCAGCCGACGGGGACGCCTGTGGAAGGGGCCTGAGTTCCCCTTCTCGGGCGTCAGGGTGTGCCCCGCACTTCAAGGTGCGGGGCACACCCTTTTTGTGCGCCCTTTTGGTGCGCCTTACCCGCAGCCTCCGCCGCACTGGCACGACCCACCCTGCTGGCAGCCGCAGCCGCAGCCCGAGCCGCAGCCGCAGGCTCCCAGCAGGACCAGTTCGGGCAGGCCTGGTGTCACGGTCGGCTGCTCGGGGGTGAACACGGGGTTGGGGGACTCGGCCATGGGTCTCCTCCTCGAAGGCGTACTGCCTGTCCTCCATCTCATGCCCATGGCTGACGGCGCATCAACGGCGCACATGAGCGCGGATGTTCGCCGCCCAGTGGCCGATGGTGCCGATGAGGAGCAGGGCGAGGACTGTGCCCAGGGTGAATGCCTCGAAGGGCAAACGCGATACGCCCCAGGTGGCATGGAAGTCGTACGCGATGCCGAGGAGTTGCTCGAGCGTGCCGGGGAACAGGGCCGCCCAGGAGCCGATCAGGATCCACGCGTAGACGAGTGCCGCGCAGATCATGAATCCCCGGGTGCCGAAGGGGACTTGGTAGGGGCGGGGTGTCTCGGTGTGGCGCAGGCGGAGGACCGCCAGGGCCGGGATCACCGACAGGTAGGACAGGAGCAGGGTCGTCACCGCCACGGTGAGGACCACTCCGAAGACCGCCGCCGCGTCGCCGTCCGCCAGGCGCATCGCCGCGAGCATGAACAGGGTCGCTATCGCCCCGGAGAGCAGGTTGGTGCGGACGGGCGTGCCGAGGGTGGGGTGGAACGCGCCCAGCTTGCGGCTGAAGAAGCCGCCGTCCGCCGCCGCCATCGCCTGCATGCGGTCGCTGACGATCATCCAGGCGCTGCCCTGGGTGAGCAGCGCGAAGGTGAAGAGGACGGCTGTGGTGGTGAGGAGCGGGGCGGCCGCGCCGTCTCCGTAGATCGTGAAGACGAGCTTCGTGCCCTCCATGAACCCGCCGATGCCGGTGAGCTTGCCCGGTGGGACCACGGAGAGGAGGGCGAGGACGGGCAGGAGGTAGCAGGCTGCGGCGATCGCCGCTGAGCGGCCGAGGGCCGCGGGGACGTCGCGTTGCGGGTCGTGCATTTCCTCGCCTGCGGCGTTGGGTGCCTCGAAGCCGACGTACGCGAAGAGGAGTACGGGGACCAGGGCGAGGAAGCCGGCCGTGGTGGGGGCGGCTCCCGCTTCCGACAGGCCTCGGAAGCCGTGGGCCATGCCGTACGCGACCGCGGTGAGCGTGAAGAAGGTGAGGGCGAGCAGCTTCGCCGCCGCTCCTGCCGTGGTGATCCACTTGCCGCGGCGGAGGGAGACGACCGCGGTGAGGATCGCCGCCCAGATGAAGAGCAGCTTGAAGGTGTAGTCGGCCGGGGTGCCCTCGCCGAGGTGGAAGACGAAGCCGTCCCAGGTCTCGGCGGCGATGAAGACGAGGGAGCCGCCGAGCCAGATGGGGTTGGTGACCCAGTAGAAGAGCGTGGTGAGCGCGGCGGTGAACCTCCCGAAGGCGAGCTTCACCCAGACGTAGGGCCCGCCTTCCTGGGGGAACGCGGCACCGGTCTCCGCGAAGAGCAGGGCGTAGGGGACGAGGAAGAGGACGGCGATGACCGCGGTCCAGGTGATCGCCTGGCCCCCGCCGGTGGCGATCTGGCCGACGGTGTCGAAGGAGATGACGGCGGCGACACCCATGGCGGTGATGTCGAAGCGGCGGAGGCTGCGGTGGAGGTGGGGAGCTGTCTCTTATACACATCT
>NZ_SRIC01000254.1 GCF_004684775.1 Streptomyces sp. MZ04 | reverse complement strand
AAGAGACACCCCCCGAGCCCCTCGACGGCCGCGCCGAGCTCAGCGAGTTCCTGCGCACCCGCAGGGCCCGGCTGCAGCCCGAGGACGTCGGCCTGCCGAACTTCGGGCGGCACCGGCGGGTGCCGGGTCTGCGCCGCGAGGAGCTCGCGCAGCTCGCGGGGGTCTCCGTGGCGTACTACACCCGTCTTGAGCAGGGCAACGGCCGCAATGTCTCGGGCGAGGTCCTGGACGCGATCGCCCGCGCCCTGCGCCTCACGGACGCCGAGCACGCCCATCTGACGCATCTGGCCAAGCCCAAGCAGCACAAGAAGAAGCGGGCCGGCCGCCCCCAGCAGCTGCGCCCCGCGCTGCGTCAGCTGATGGACGCCATGGACGCCGTGCCCGCGTACGCGGTCGGCCGCCGCTCGGACATTCTCGGCTGGAACCGGCTGGCCGCCGCGCTCTTCGGCGACTGGGGGGCGCTGGCACCCGAGGAGCGGAACTGGGCGCGGATCGTCTTCCTGGACCCCGCGTCGCGCGAGCTGTTCCTGGACTGGGAGCAGAAGGCGTCGGACATCGTGAGCTTCCTGCGGATGGACGCGGGCTGCTACCCGAACGACCCGCTGCTCTCCGCCCTGGTCGGCGAACTCTCCGTGAAGAGCGAGGAGTTCAGGAGCCTGTGGGCCACACATGACGTACGCGAGAAGGGCCACGGCACCAAGCGGTTCCGGCATCCGCTGGTGGGCGAGATGACGCTGTCCTTCGAGACGCTGCGGCTGCCCGACGACCACGATCAGTCACTGGTCACCTACCACGCGCAGCCCGACTCCGCGTCGGCCGAGGCGCTGCGGCTGCTGGCCAGCTGGGGCGCGGACGCGACGCGGGCCGGGGCGGCGGGCGCCACCCGGAATTAGCACTCGGAGGTAGCCCCCGGAGGTAGCCCCCGGAGGCAGCACCCGGATGTAGCCCCCGCCGCCCCCGCGCGTCACGGCTGGTACGGCGGCGCGGCTCCCCAGTTCCACTGCGGCACGGGCTGGTCGGTGGGCCTGGTCGCGTCCGGGCCCGAGAAGTAGAGCGCGAGGCGGGTGCCCCACTCGACGTAGGCGAGGAAGGCGGACCGGAACTCGGCGTCCGTCGGAAGACCCGCGTCGTCCGCCGCGTCCTGCATCAGGTTGACCCAGCGGCGGCGCTGCGGCTCGGTGATGCCCTTGCCGAGGTGCTTGCCGACCATGTGGGCGTGGCCGCCGTGCTCCTGCGAGTAGGCGGCAGGGCCGCCGAAGACCTCGCCGAGCCACTGGGCCACGTGCCGGGCGTGCTCGGCGGGCAGCCCTTCGAAGAGCGGCGCGAGCAGCTCGTCCTTGAGGACCTTCCCGTAGAAGATCTCCGTAAGCCGCTCGAAGTTCTCCCCTCCCCCCGCCCACGCGTACAGGGCCGGCGTCGCGGCGCCCGTGCCGCGCACGGCGGTGGGCGTGTAGTGGCGCATCTCCTCGATGTCCTCGACGTACGGGCGGATCTCCGCGAAGAAGTCACGGAAGTGCTCCGAGCCCCGGAAGCCCTCGAGGTGGTCCTTGGTCGACGTCCAGGTGATGCGGAGGATGTAGTGCTCGGAGTCCTCCTCGCAGCGGGCGAGTTCGTAGTCGACGCACTGCGGGGCCGCGGCCAGCGGGACCGCGGCGCGGGTGTACGCGGCGAGGAACTGGTCGGAACGCTCGGGCGGGATGCGGTAGCGGATGTACTCGACGGTGTGGGCGGTCATGTGACGTCGGCTTCCTCTGCGATGGATGGTGCCGGCACGCGTGCTCCCCAGTCCCACAGGGCTTGCAGGACCGGGCCAAGTTCTCTGCCGTGGGGGGTGAGTTCGTAACTGACCGTGGGGGGCCAGCCGGGTGTGCGGGTACGCAGGACAACGCCCGCGGAGACCAGCTGGGAGAGCCGCTCGGTCAGTACCTTGTCCGACAACTCGTGGAGTATGGAGGCCAGTTCGCTGTACGCGTAGGAGTCGGCGCGCAGCAGTTCGCGGACGATCAGTGTGGTCCAGCGGCCGCGCAGGGCGGCGAGGGCGATTTCGACGGGGCAGGCGGGCGTGGGCGCCGCGACCCGCGCCCTGGGGTCGTCGGGAAGCCCCTGGGCCACCCGCTGGCTTACCGTTCGGTGAGTCACGAGGACGCCTCCTACTGTTGCCCGGCACCGGTCCACACCGGTCCACACCGGTTCACTCCAGGAGGGTTACACATGTCGGCGATGGCGCTTCCCACCCGCCCCGAGGATGTGCCGGCGGCGTTCGCCGCCCGGTTCAACAGCGGTGATCCCCAGGCGGTGCACGAGCTGTACGAGGAGGGTGCCGCCTTCGTTCCGGAGTCGGGGGACGCGGTGCACGGTCTCGTGGACATCGCGAAGGAGAACGGCCCGTTCCTCGCGATCGGCCTGCCGATCTCGGTGCAGCCACGCCATGTCCACGTCTCCGGTGACATCGCGCTGCTCGTCGTCGACTGGGAGATCGAGGGCGTCGTGAATTCCACGGCCACGGACGTGGCAAGGCGCGGCACCGACGGACACTGGCGATACGTGATCGACAGCCCTTTCGGCGCCGCGCCACCCGCGCCCCGAAGGGGCGCGGGGAACTGCGCGACCAGCCACGACGCACCCGCAGATACGCACTGCGAACCCGCGGAGCGCTAACTCACTTGCCGTAGAACGCGTTGTAGATCGACAGCGTCGACTTGTTCCCCTTCTTGTCCGTGATCTTGGCGTGGAAGGAGATCCCCTTGCCCGCGGCCGGGTTCTTCACGGAAATCTTCCCGCCGCTGACAGTGACCTTCTTCCAGGTCTGGCCGTAGTCGTACGACACGTACGCCGCAAGGGACTTGAGATGGGCGCCCGCAGCCGCGCCCTGCACCGTCACCGGCACGGACTGGGTCTGTCCGGCGGCCGCCTTGCTGCTCAAGTCGACCGCCGGGGCGAACCGCGCCGTGGAGACCGGCAGCTTGGCGCGGTCGGCCTTCTTGGAGCGGAACGTCCAGCTCGCGTCGATGCGCGTGGAGGCGGCCGCCACCTTCACGCTCCGCTTCACCGACGTCGACAGCTTGTACTCGGACTCGGCCGCCGGGACCTTGAACGTGGCTCCGCCGACCAGCGGGTCCTCGTTCTCGCCGATCTTGGTGTCGCCCTTGTAGAGGGTGGTCTTCACCGACGAGTAGAGCGAGGAGCCCGCATGCGTCTTGCCGTCGGCGAACAGCGGCAGATAGCCACCGATCTCGTTGCCCTCGCGGGTGACGCCGAACTCGCCGCCGATGCGCGGGCCGAAGACGGCCGTGTTGAACGTCTTCTCGTAGCTCTTGCCGCCGGTGAACTTCTGCGCCGCGCCCAGCGAGTAGACCGCGTCGAGGATCGGCCAGCCGTCCGGGTCGAGCCCGGCCTGCTGCTCGAAGTTCATGCCCCACTTCACGTCGTCGACCGTCGACAGGTACAGCGTCCGGGTGCCGGGCAGCGGCGTCGGAATGCCGATCGAGGAGCCGCCCGAGCTGCCGGGGAGGTAGCCCAGGGCGCCGAGCGCGCCCTTCTTGCCCTTGGCCGATGCGCCCAAGTTCGCTTTCACCGTGGCCAGTTCAGATGCCTTGAAGTGCTTGGTGTATCCGGTGGCGACCTGCTTGACCTTTCCCCCGAGCACGATGTCGTACTCGGCGTTGTCACCCTTGACCCAGTGCCCGTCCCACTGCTGGTGCAGCGAGCCGTCGGTGACCTGCGGACCCAGGTGCGAGGTCCGGAAGTCGGTGTACGCGTCGAGCAACCAGCCGAAGGAGTAGGTGCCGCGGTCCGTGTCGATCGCGTAGTCGGGCGATGCGAAGGAGGACTTGGCGTCCGCCGACGGGACCGTGATGTCCACGGGCTTGGCCGTCCGCGCGTCCAGCGTCACCGTGGTGTCCTTGGTGACGCTCAGCTTCGGCTGGGCGATCCAGTCGGCGCCCTTGGTGAAGTCGGCCGGGTCCGCGAACATGCTCGTGTTGAGCAGGTAACCGCCCTTGGGGACACGGAGCTTGACCGTGCCGGACGCGTCGAACGGGTCGAAGGACTTGCCGGTGGCGAGCCCGGAGACACCCTCCAGGTCACTGTCGTAGTACTTCGGCGCCTGCCCGTCGCGCCCGATGTGCTTCAGGGTCAGCTCGTACGACTCGACCTCGCGCTCGACGGCGGCCGCCGTGCGCACGGACTGCCCGCCGCCGGTGGCCACGACGTACGCGGAGTACGCGCCGTCGACCGTGCCGCCCAGCTTGGAGTCCGCGGTCAGGTCGACCGCCGCCGTGCCGCCCGCGGGGACCTTCACGGTCTTCGCGCCGAGCTTGAAGAAGCCGGACGGGGCCGGGTCGCCCTTCGGGTTGGTGGCCGTCACCGCCAGGTCGAGGGTGACGTCCTCCTTGCCGAGGTTCTTGTACGTCACCTTCTTGGTGACCGGCGTGTCGTCGGTGTGCGGCCACGCCTGGGTGCCGAAGCTGACGGAGACCGGCTCGGCGACGACCGACTGCTTGATCGCCTTGTCCACGGCGATACGTCCCGAACCCTGCTGGAACGGCGTGTACTTGCCGCCCTTCGTGGACGCGGTCAGTACGCCCTTCAGCTCCGCGTACGTCCAGTCCGGGTGCTGCTGCTTCAGCAGGGCGGCGGCGCCCGCGACGTGCGGGGTCGCCATCGACGTACCGGAGATCGTCAGATAGCCCTCGGGCTTCTGGCCGACCTCCTTGTCGATGACGCTGCCGGGAGCGGCGGCCGCGGTGATGTCCACGCCGGGCGCCGTGACGTCGGGCTTGATGGCGCCGTCGCCGACGCGCGGGCCCTGGCTGGAGAACTCGGCGAGCTTGTCGTTGTCGTCGACCGCGCCGACGGTGAGGGCCGCGTCCGCGCTGCCCGGCGAGCCGACACTGCCGGGCATCCCGTCGTTGCCCGCGGCGATCGCGAAGAGGATGCCCTTCTCGGCGGAGAGCTTGTTCACCTCGGCCTCGAGCGGGTCGACGCCGGGGGTGTCTCCGCCGCCGAGGCTCAGGTTCACGACGTCGGCGCCCTGGTCGGCCGCCCACTCCATGCCCGCGATGATCCCGGAGTCGTCACCGGAGCCGCCGTCGTCGAGGACCTTGCCGTTCAGGAGCTTGGCGCCGGGCGCCACGCCCTTGAACTTGCCGCCGGACTTCGCGCCCGTGCCCGCCGCGATGGACGCGACGTGCGTGCCGTGGCCGTAACGGTCCTTGGCGTCCGCCGAGGGCGTGAAGTTCTTCTCGGCGGCCACCTGGTCCTTGAGGTCCGGGTGCGTGGCGTCGACGCCGGTGTCCAGGACGGCGACCTTCACGCCCTTGCCGTCGAACCCGGCCTCCCACGCCTTCGGGGCGCCGATCTGCGGCACGCTCTTGTCGAGGCTCGCCTTGCGTACGCCGTCGAGCCAGACGCGGCTGACACCGGTGGCGGTGGCCTCGCCCTTCCCCGCGACGAGCGCGGACCACAGGTCGGCCGCGTCCTGCTTCGGGGTCGTGATGGCGTCGGCGTTCAGGGTCTTCAGGGTCCGGCGGACGGTCGTGTCACCGGCGGCCCGCACATCGGACCGGGCCCCGGCGGCCGCACCCTTGTAGCCGACGATCAGCTTGAGGCCCTTCTTCTGGGCCCTGCGATTGTCCTTCTTGCTCAACTCGGTGATGTCGAACAGGCGTTGGTCGAGCTTCCCGGCGGCGATCAGCCGCGACGCGTCGGCCGGGATCACCAGCGTGTGCCCGCCGACGCGCTTGGTCAGTACGGGTATCCGCTCCCGCCCCTTCGCCCGCTCGAAGCGGGTGACGCGGCCCTTCGCGTCGACGGCGACGCGATCGCCGGTGATCAGCGTGATGCGGTGCGCGGTCTGTCCGGCCACTGGCTGCGCGGCCGACGTTCCCGACGGCCGCGCGTCCTCCGCTTGCTTCGCCGCCGACGCCGGGCTGGTCATGCCCGCGGCGAGGGCCACGGCCGCCGCTGTGGCGATCGTGGCCCCATAGGCTCTCTTCACTTTTCGGCGCAAGTCTCCCCCTGGAGGTCAAAGGGGCTCCCGCCCCTGGACGAGGAAGTATTGCCCAGGGTCGAACATCTGCTCAATAGTGCGGCAGAAGTGGCGAGTTGGTCACTGCGGGCCCCGCTCCGTGACCTTGATCCGCCCGCCCCGGATGGTCGCGAGGCGCGGCGCCTTCCGGGCGATCACGCTGTCGTGCGTGACCACCACGAACGTCAGGCCGTGCTCCTTCCACAGCCCCTCGAGCAGCTCCATGATCTCGTCGCGCATCGACTCGTCGAGGTTGCCGGTCGGTTCGTCGGCGAGCAGCACCTTCGGCCGCTTGACCAGGGCGCGGGCGATGGCGACGCGCTGCTGCTGACCGCCGGACAGCTCGGCGGGCAGATGGCTTCGGCGCTCTCCCAGACCCACCGACTCAAGGGCATCAGCGGCGCGTTCACGCCGGTCGGCAGCCCCGAGCCCCAGCGGGACGAGCGCCGTCTCGACGTTCTCCTGGGCGCTGAGCGTGGGGATGAGGTTGAAGGACTGGAAGACGAAGCCGATGGACTCGGCGCGGACCTTGGTGAGCCGCGCCTCGGGCAGCGCGGCCAGATCGACCCCGTCGAGCTCGACGCTGCCGGACGTCGGCCGGTCGAGCCCGCCGAGCATCTGCAGGAGCGTGGACTTGCCGCCGCCCGTCGGGCCCTGGATGACGAGCCGGTCACCGTCGCCGATGGCCAGGTCGACCCCGGCGAGCGCGTCGACGGTCTCCCTGCCCCTGCGGTACTGCTTGGTGACGTCCTTGAGCTGATACATGGTGTGACTCCTGCGATACGTAAGGGGGTTGGCGGCCGGGAGCGGGAAGGCTCGGCCGTCTACTCGACGCGGCGCAGGGCGTCCGCGGGCCGCAGCCGCGAGGCGCGCCAGCCGCCGAAGGCGCCCGCGATGAGCCCGCCGGCCACGGCGAGGCCGACGGCGAGCGCGATGGTGGTGGTGCTGACCGGCGCGGTCAGCGAGATGTCGAGGGCCTTCGACGCCGACTGGCCGAGGCCACCGCCGGGACCACCCGGCCCACCGGCCATGAGCCCACCCCCCGACTGCCCGCCGCCGGATCCGAGTTCGGCCGTCAGGGTGGGGCTGACCGCCGTCACCACATACGCGCCGGCGAGGCCGACGGCGATGCCGAGCGCACCACCCACCAACCCATTGACGACCGCCTCGCCGACGACCTGCCGGGTCACCCGGCCGCTCTTCCAGCCGAGCGCCTTCAGGGTGCCGAACTCCCGTACGCGACGGCTGACGGCAGCGGAGGTGAGCAGTCCGGCCACCAGGAAGGCGGCGACGAGTACAGCGACCGACAGCCACTTGCCGACGCTGGCGGCGAGGTCGGAGGCGGTGGACAGGGAGCCCGAGACGGTGTCGGCGAGATCGGCCGAAGTCGTCACCGTCGTACCGGAGATGTTCTTCTGGATGGCGCTCTTGACCGCGCTGATCTGCTGCGAGTCCGCCGCCTTGACGTACACCGTCGTGATCTTGTTCTTCGCGTCGGCGAGGGTCTGCGCACGCTTGAGCGGGACGTAGAGATTGGCGGCGGCGTCCCCGCTGTCGGGCGTGGCGATGCCCACGACCTCGATCTTCGTCCCGGAGATCGTGACCGTGTCGCCCACGGAGAGCTTCTTCTCCTTGGCGTACGAGGCGTCGGCGACGGCCACCTTGGCGTCCGACTCCGCGCCCGTGAACGTACGCCCCTTGGTGATCTTGGAGGAGGTCAGCGGGCCCAGGGCCGGCTTGCCGACGTCGGTGCCGTAGACGCTGTAGGAGTCGACGTCGAAGTCGGCGCCGCCACCGCGCACCTCGCCCTGCTGCTGATCGGTGCCGCCGGCGGGCGGCTGCGCCCTGCCGCCCGAGCCGCCGGGCGCCTGCTCGAACTCGCCCTGCTCGAACCGCCCGTCGACCTTCATGACCTGCAGGCTCAGCCCGCCGACGGCGTCCGCGACACCGTCCTGCTCGCCGACCTCCGCGACGGTCGACGAGGCCAGCGTCTGGAAGCCCTGGACCATCACCCGGTCGCTGCTCTGCTCCTCACCGTCCTTGCCCTTGGCGTCGAACTTGAAGCGCGGCCGCCCGCTCTGCCCGCTCCCTTCCTTGGGCGGGGTGGCCGCCTTGGTCACGGTCATGTCGGTGCCGAGCCCGTAGAGCGACTCGAGGACCTTGCCCTGGGCCTGCTTCATGCCGGACGAGACCGCGCTGACGACGATGACCAGCGCGATGCCGAGCGCGAGTCCGGAGGCCACGACGAGGGCCGCTTTTCTGCGGCGGCGCAGCTCACGCCTTAGATAGGTGAAGAACATGTGCGTGAAAGTAGGTACGCACCGTGATGAATGGATAAGGGCGGCATAAGAGAACGATGAGAAGCCCAACGACAGCGGCCCGCACCCCTGCTGAGGAGTGCGGGCCGCTTACGTCACGCGGGGGGCGGGGTTCCTAGACGGCGGAACCGGCCTTCCACTCCGCCCAGTCCATGACCCACCCGTTGAAGCCGTTGTCCGGCTGAACGGTCTTGTCACCGGTGTTCCGGACGTCCACGACGTCACCGACCATCGAGTTCTCGTAGAACCAGGCGCCCGGAGTGCCCTTGTCGTTCGCACCCTTGGCGTCTTGCAGGCCCACACACCCGTGGCTGGTGTTGGCGCCGCCGAAGATGGACTTCGCGCCCCAGTAGTTGCCGTGGATGAACGTGCCCGACTGGGACAGACGCATGGCATGCGGCACGTCCTTGATGTCGTACTCGCCCTTGCCGTCGCCGTCCTTGAAGCCGACCGTCGCGCCGTCCATACGGGTCTCCTTGAACTTCTCGGAGATCACCATCTTGCCGTTGTACGTCTTGTTCTCCGGGGAGCCCGCGGAGATCGGGATGGTCTTGACGACCTTGCCGTCCCGCATGACCTTCATCTGCTTGGTCTTGGCGTCGACCACGGAGACCTGGTTGCGACCGATCTTGAAGGTGACGGTCTTCTCCTGGACGCCGGTGACGCCGTCCGCGCCCTCGACGCCGTCCAGGGACAGCTTCATGGTGACCGTGGAGTTGCCCTGCCAGTAGTCCTCGGGCCGGAAGTCGATCCGGTTGTCCCCGAACCAGTGCCCGACGACTTCCTGGCCGCTGCTGGACGACACCTTGATGTTGCCCTGGACGTCCTTCTTGTTGCTGATCGCCTTGTCGAAGTTGATCGACACCGGCATGCCCACACCGACGGTGGAGCCGTCCTCGGGCGTGAAGTTCCCGATGAAGCTGTTGGCCGGCGAGACCGTCGTGAACTTCGAGTTCTCGTGCGCCTTGCGGCCCTCGGAGTCCTTGGCGGTGGCGGTGATCTTGTACGTCGTCGCGCGCTCGAGCTGGCCGCTGGGCTTCCAGCTCTTCTTGTCGGGAGCTATCTGCCCCTCGACGGCCGTACCGGTCTCGGTCGTCATGGTCACATCGGTCAGCGAACCGTCGCTCACGGTGACCTTGGCGGCGTTGTTGATGCTCGCGTTGTCGGACCCGTCCTTGGGCGCGATCTTGATGTCGGCGTCGGACGACTTCTTGGCCGCCGCCTCGTCGACCTGGCTCTGCGACTCCTTGGTGCCGTCGGCACCGCTGTCACCGCCGTCGTCGCTGCTGCAGGCCGAGAGCACCAGAACGCCGCCGACCAGGGCGGACACGGCCGCGAGCCCCTTACGCCGACCGCGCAGCCGCCTACTGTCCGTCATCACACGCTTCTCCATCGTTGCCGAATCCCCAACCACGTCAAGAACGCCGAGAGTCCCCGTAATCCCCCATAACGTCCTGCCCGGTACGTCCCGTTCCACTACCGCCGATTGTGTGGGGAACACCACGTCGCGCGAGAGCGGCCGGTGACAGCCGCGCACCCCTGAGACGACAGAACCCCGGGCGGCGGTTGCCGCCCGGGGCCTGAGATTCCGGATTCGCCTGTCCGGCTCGGTCCGTCCCTCTACTGCTCCCGGCCGCCTTCGCCGCCCTCGTCGTCGTCATCATCCTCGTCCGGGTCCCAATCCGGCGAATCGGGGTCGTACTCGATCTGCTCGCTGCTCCAGGAGGCCTGCGAGAGCTCGATCCCCGGCACCTGGCTGACCAGGTCGAACGGATCGACGAGATAGGCCAGCGCCTCCGCGTCGTCCTCCTTGACGGCCGCCTCGGCGTGCAGGCGCTCCTCGGCGGGCATGTGCTCGTCCTCCGCGATGCGGCCGAGGGCGGACTTGGCCAGCTCACCGGAGTCGTCGACCTCGACGACCAGTTCAACGCGAAGCCGTACAAAACGTGATGTCTCAGGTGTACTCATGCTCCGGAGCGTACGACCCGCACCGAGCCCTCACCCCCGCGACTTTCCCGCGACCCGCTCCTTTCACTACCATCGCCCCACACGGCCAATTCGCCAGCGCCACAAGGGGGATCCGATTCCGTGTCCGCACGTCGATCGCTGCTGACCGCCTCAGCCGCGGGAGCCCTTCTCGGCGCTCTCTGCTTCATCCCCTCCGCGAACGCGACGGGCCACGAATCCCCCCCGGCGCACGCCTCGGCCGCCGTCCCCGGCGAGCAGCAACACCGGGCCACGAACGCGGAGACGACCACGGCGGACGACCGCCTCGCGGACACGGGCGCGGGCGTCGACACGACTCCGTACGTGATCGGCGGAACGGCGTTCCTGGGCCTGGGGGCGGGATTCATCGCGTACTCGGTACGACGTGACCGGCGGGGCCTGGCTTTCTGAGCGGGCCTGACTTACTGAGCGGGCCTGACTTACTGAGCGCCTACTGAGCGACGAACCCTTCGGTGTCCAGCTCGAAGCCGAAGGGTTCGGGGACGCGCAGCGCCTCCCCGAACGGAACCGTGGTGCGGGACCGATAGCCCTTCGGTGAGGGATCCCAGAAGGCGGTGATCTCTTCCGCCTGCATGTCGAGCACGAGATAGACGGGCACCACGCGACCGTACGTATCAAGCTTGTCCAGCCAGTCGACGTCCTTCGTCGAGACGGACGTCAACTCGGCGACCAGCGAGAGGGCGGCGCCGTCGGCGTGCCGGCCGTCCGCCTCGAAGGCGGCTTCATCAGCGACGAACAGGTCCGGGCCGAAACCGCGTGCGGAAGCAGGGAACGTAAAGAGAAAGGGCGACGTCTCTGCGACGTGCCCCTCCGGCGCATGCTCTTCCACCTGCTTGCGGAGTCGCCGCATCGGACGCAGATATCGCAGCTTCGACCACGGCGACACGACGATCTTCCCCCGGATGAGCTCGGCCTTGTAGCCGTCAGGTGTGTCAAGTTCCTCGACGATCCGGAGCATGTCCGCGAAGGATCCCTCCGGAGGGCCGTCTATGGCCCCTGCTGGCCCCTCGATCATGGTGGTCACCGCGGTCCTCCACTGGCTACAGGGCGTATCGCTGACTCCACGGTAGCGCTGAAGCACTGCCGTGGCCTGTCCCGTCACCCCGCGACCGCCAGTACGGGCCGCTCCCCCAGTTCGAACCAGAGCAGCTTGCCGCTCTGCCCGAAGAGGTCGTCGCCCAGCGGGTGGCCGCCCCACGCGTCCGCGTAATGGCACACGAGAGCGAGCCCGCGCCCGCATTCCCCGTCCGCCGGGGTGAGGCTGACGCTCGGTGCCGCCGCCCCGCCCCTCCGGTCGAACGGAGGAGGGATGTGCGGATCGGTGTCCCACACGGTGACCCGCAGCCCTCCCCCCAGCTGCCGCAGCCGCAGCGCCGCGGGCCCCTTGCTGTGGCGGTACGCGTTCGTGACGAGCTCGGAGGTCAGCGGCTCGGCGGTGTCGGCGATCCCGCCGAGCCCGTGCGCGCCGAGGACGCCGCGCACCGTGGTGCGGGCGATGCGCGGGGCGCGGGGGTCGTGCGGCAGATGGAGGGCGTAGGCCCAAGG
>NZ_SRIC01000253.1 GCF_004684775.1 Streptomyces sp. MZ04 | reverse complement strand
GGTCTATGCGGGGGTCTATGCGGGGGTCTATGCGGGGGTCTATATCCCCCCATCCCCCTCAGTCGACGGGATCCCGCTCCACCGGGCAACTCATGCACCGGGGCCCGCCCCGGCCCCGGCCGAGCTCGCTCCCCCGGATCTCGATGACCTCGATGCCCTCCTTGCGCAGATAGGTGTTCGTGGTCGAGTTCCGCTCGTACGCGACCACGACGCCCGGCTCGACCGCGAGGACGTTGCAGCCGTCGTCCCACTGCTCGCGCTCGGCCGCGTGCACGTCCTGGGTGGCGGTGAGCACCCGGATCCGGCTCAGCCCGATGGCCGCCGCGATCGCCCGGTGCATGTGCTCGGGCGGGTGGTCGGTGACCTTCAGCTCGCGTCCGTCGACGCCCGGCTCGATGGTGTACGAGCGGAGCATGCCGAGCCCCGCGTACTGCGTGAAGGTGTCGCCGTCGACCATCGTCATCACCGTGTCGAGATGCATGAACGCGCGCCGCTTCGGCATGTCGAGCGCCACGATCGTCTGCGCCGAACCCGCGGCGAACAGTTTGTGCGCGAGCATCTCGACGGCCTGCGGGGTGGTGCGCTCACTCATCCCGATGAGCACCGCGCCCCGGCCGATCACCAGGACGTCGCCGCCCTCGATGGTGGAGGGGTAGTCCGACTGCCCCTGGGACCAGATGTGGAAGTCCTCGGCGCGGAACAGCGGGTGGTACTGGTAGATCGCCTCGAAGTGCACGGTCTCGCGCTGCCGGGCCGGCAGGCGCATCGCGTTGATGGAGACGCCGTCGTGGATCCAGGCCGAAGTGTCGCGCGTGAAGAGGTGGTTGGGGAGCGGGCCGAGCAGGAAGTCGTCCAGGTCCATGCAGTGGAAGCGCACGGACGTCGGCTCCGGATGCCGCTCGAGGAACTCCCGCTTGGTCATCCCGCCGACCAGCGCCTCGACAAGATCGGCGGACGGCATCGTCTCGAACGCGGCCCGCAGATGGTCGGTGGCGAGCGGCCCGTACTCCTTCTCGTCGAAGACCCGGTCGAGGACCAGGAGACGGGCCGCGGGAACGTCCAAGGCCTCGGTGAGCAGGTCACCGAAGAGGTGGACGGTCACCCCGCGGTCCCGCAGCACATCCGCGAATCCGTCGTGCTCCTGGCGGGCTCTGCGGACCCACAGGACGTCGTCGAAGAGCAACGCGTCCTTGTTGGTGGGGGTGAGCCGCTTCAGCTCCAGATCAGGGCGGTGCAGTATCACGCGGCGCAGCCGCCCGGCCTCGGAGTCGACACGGAAGGTCATGAACTCAGCCTGCCACGACGGGACGGCATCCGGCGCGGGTATCGGCGCGAGCGCGCGTGACCAGGGTCAAATCTCCAGGTGCAGCAGCAGAGTTGGCGCTCGCAGGCTGAGGGTTTGGGCCGCGCTGCGCAGACGGTGGGCGTGCTCGACGGGCAATGACAGAGCCAGGCAGCCGATGGCCGTGCCACCGGAGAGGGGCACGGCTGCGCATACGGTTCCGATGGCGTATTCCTGCAAGCTCAGGACTGGGGCGTCGTCGGCCTGCCGGCCTTCGAGCACGGAGAGGAGGCGCCGCTCATGGGCGATGGTCCTGGAAGTGAGGCGGACAGGTTTGTGCCGGGACAGATGGTCCATGCGTCCCTCGTGGTCGAGTTGACCGAGCAGGCATTTCCCCAGGGCGGTGGCATGTGCGGCTTCCCGGAAGTCCACCCATTCGTTCACCCGCGGGGTCTGTGGGCCATCGGCGCAGTCGGCGACGTCGACCTCTCCATCGACATATCTGCCCAGATAGACGGCCGCCCCAAGTTCCGCACGCAATTCATCGAGGGCTCGACGCGATCGGGAACTTTGATCGTTCTCTTCTTTCAGAGGTGGGATTCGGTACTCGGCGGCAGTGACGTAGCGGCCGTCGGAGACCGAGAGATGCCCTTCGTGGCACAGCAGCGCCAGCGTCTCTTGAAGAAGAAGCGGATCAGACAGGTTCACCTCACGGGAGATCTGTGCGCGCGTCAGTCCGTCTGGATTTCGGGCGACGGCCTGCAGTAGGGCTAGGGCTGGGGCGTGGTGCGATGGGCGAGAAGGTGCCTCGAGTGTGGTCGCGCGCGCTCTTGAGAGCTGTCGCTCTGCAGGGGGCAGAGCCGACGCGTACCGAGGCGAAGCCGATGGCTGCGCGGCGGGCAACGGATCGTCATGCGCGTACTGGGGCCGAGAGGACCTGGGCAGGGTTGCGGATGTGAGGGCCGCGCGGACTTCTGCGTAGAACAGGCTGTCCTGCGGGCGGTGCGGGGATCCCTGCATAGAGCCCTCCGGATCCGGCAGATCCGGCGGTTCCGCCAGACCCGGCGGTTCCACCAGATCCGGTAGATCCGATAGATCCGGTAGATCCGGTAGATCCGGTAGATCCGGTAGATCCGGTAGATCCGGCACTGTGACCGCACACGCACCCGCTTCAGTCCCCCGTCGGTGAGTGCGGAGCAGATACTGCGCGTCACCGTGCCCGAACTGCGAGGACTCCTCAAGGAGTTCCCACCAGAGGGCGGGCAGATCCTCCGGCGTCGTCGCCTGATCGACGTCGCGCAGTACGGTGACCGCCGCTCGAAATGCCGCGCCGGGGTGCTCGTGTGTTCTGGCACGGTCGAAGCAACTCCGGGCCAGGGACAGGTCACCACGGAGCAATGCCTTGGACCCCAGTCGGTATGCCGAGTTGGCGTCCCTGCGTGCCTCGATCTCGTGTACTTCCCGGCCGTGGGCAGTGTTGCTGTCGAGTCCCCAGTCCCCACGGGGCCGGTCCCAAAAATCGTCGGGGCCGCTCAGAGAGTCCAGAAGAACGGTCAACGTCTCCATGGCGTCGCTGTGACGACCGTGGCTGCCACCATCACTGCCCCTCACATCGCTCACCCCTCTCTCCTTCCCTGCGCCGCCGCTCCTTCAGGTACTCCTGTCGACTGTGACGCTGCACGCTGTCCATGGCCTGGATCTCGGCGACCGCGCGGCATCTCTGCACAGATACCTGGGCTTTGGGCACTTGAAGGTACGCCGAGATGGCTTCATCCTCCATGCCCTGGCTTTGGAGATCGACGACGGTCCGGCGCTGTGTAGGACGCATCTCGGCGATCGCTGGTCTGATGACGTCATGGAGGACTTCGGCATAGTCCGGATCATCCGGTTGCGGAATCGGGGCGTCGCACGCGTCTTGTAGTCGGTGAAGCGTCTCGTCCGAGGCCGGCTGTTCCGAAACGCCACGCAGGATGTCGATGGCAAGCCGTTTCGCCGTCTGCCACAAGTACGGATACATGTCGGTGTCGGGCTTGAGCCGATTCTCGTGGCAAGCACGTGCGGTGCGCAGGAACGCTTCCTGGGCCAGATCCTCCGCCGAACCCGACAGGAGAGGGAATGTACGCCGGATCATCCGCTCGGTCTTCTGCAGGTACCTCTCGTAGCAGTCCAGGAGCGCCCTGCTCTGTTCCCCGTCGAACTGCAACGGGGTGTCATCTGGAGTGGACGGACCTGTGTTCACCACAGCTTGGATTCCACCATGCCCGGGTGGTCAGGGGGTTGCGGAGCCGATCGCCAGACCCACACCGTACCGCCGTGGACGTCCTGATATCGCACTGCCGTTGAAGGAGGCAGGCCTCGCGCCAGTTCGACAACGGCTGTCGCACTCGGGAGCGATTCCCTCCTGGACCTCTCGCAGCCACAGGGCACATCTCGGCGGCCCGGGCCGGCCGGACGAAAGTGTCGCAGCGCAGCGACCAGCGCACGAACCGCGCATACTCCTGCCGGCACATATCCGGCGAACTCCAGGGGCGTCATCCGGCGCTCCTCGATCTTCCGATGGGTGGCGCTGCCGCGCCCTCACTCCCCATACGGTCGAGCGTGCCTCGTCATTAACGCAGTCCCCTGCCGGACCTTCACTCTGCGGCGAATCGGTCACCCTGGAAACTCAGAGCGCTCAAGAACGTTCGAGAAGGCTCACCATACGAACGCAGTGCGCGCGGGCAGGCGTCGACTGGTAGTTGACGCGTTTCTGTCGGACCGGTGCGGGCCTTCTCGCGAACCCCTGACCTTCCCCCTTGGCGTGTGCATACCATCCCGATGGAAAGGGATGATCAGCGTTGTCCACCGAGGAACTCGACGGACTCGACGTCGGTGCATGGGAACTCCACGTCAAGGACTACGAGGTCCCGTACGACTGGCATGCGTCCCAGGGCCTCAAAGCGATCCTTGACGCGGAGGCCCGGGAGGAGGCGGAACGCCGGGCCAGACTGGAGGAGATGGCCAAGCAGGGGCGGCCGGAGCAGGAGGACCGCTACGCCCCCGGAGCCCGCCCGAGCCCGGACCCCGTCGCGATCGACCTCGGCTCGGACGAGATCGTCGTGCTCGTGGGCGCCTGGGTCGCAGCCCCCTACATTCAGGGCCTGGCCTCCCTCGCGGCGAACGGCACCTACCAGGCGTTCGCCGAAAAGATCCGGTCACTCTTGAGCAGACGCAAGGACCTTCCACAGAGCTCGAAATGGGATCTCCTCGTCCTGCGCACGCCCGGAGGAGAACTCACCGTAGAGATACCCGGCAACCTCCCCGAATACCAAGACCAAGACCTGACCGATGCGGATGAGCGAGGGCCAAGCGACGCTCCCTGGGGCACGCCGGGAGGCACCCTTCGAAACCCTGACATGACCGCCCCAAGGCGACGATACGTACCTGTTGGACCGGTGGCTCAGCATGGCCGGCCTAGCTCGACGACACCTCGTACGCCACGAGACTGCCCAAGTCCTGTCCCGCGGTGTATTTGCTGTCCGGGAGTTGGTGGACGTAGCCCTGGCGGATCAGCATCGACAAGGCAGCCGCCTCGACCCTGCCGAACGTCCTCAGGGAACGGGCAATCTGTGCCCGCGACACCACCCCACCCGGTGCGTGTGTGACGACTTCCAGGATCTTCCAGGCTTCCCGGGTTGCGTACTGGGCCTGCGTGTCCAGCTTCCCCAGGCTCTCGGCGCGCTGCACTTCGGCCTGTTGAGAGCGGCCGGAGCCTGTGTACGGCCAGTCGTGCGTGGAGCTGCTGGCTGCGGTTCCTGCGGCAAGCGCGGCGCCCACGCCCACCAAGCCGCGCCGGTTGAGCATGAGGTCCATTCCCGTGAACTCGGTGAGGACCGCAGCAGTCCGCTCGGGCGCCCACGGCAGTTGGTCGGGGTTGTCACTCGCTCCACCACCCAGCCGCTTTCCCACGCGCCCGTGCCGGACCAGACCAAGGTCCTCGATGGTCACGACACGTCCAAGTCGCTCGGTGAACAAGGCTGCAAGCACCCGCGGTACAGGATCACGCGGGATCTCTCCCCTGTCGATCCAACGCCGTACCCGCGAGGTGTCGGTCGCCACCTGCGGGTGACCCATGGCCGCCGCCTGCCGGTTCACGAGTCCGGCGAGTTCACCCTTGGACCAGCCGGCCAGGCGGAACAGGTCTTGCAGGCGGATGTTGGGAGTGAAGCGCTGCTGACGGGGAGGCCCGTCAGCCAACTCCAAGCGAACAACACGGCCCCACACCCGCCTCGTCCTCCGAACGCTCAGCCATCCGCCGAGAAACATCCCCGGCCTACTGCCCAGGAAGCTCCGCCAGACCCACCAGAGGATGCCGCACGCCGCCAGGAGCAACAGCCACGCGACCCCTGGCCAACGCTCCTGCAGTCCAACCAACATGGCGCGTCCCTCATCCCACCATCGGGTGGGCGATGCACCTGCTCCGTCACCGGGTTCTCGCGCCGGTTCAGTGCGTTGCACCCGACCGCCGATGGAGCGACCCGCCGCACACACAAGGGTGGCAACCACGGCAGCGACAAGGCTCGCGCGTAGCAGAACCATGCCCCGGGAGACGTGAGTGGCGACCGTCCCTGGGGATCTGTCCATCAGGGACGCAGCCTCGGCCTGGGTACAGTCCAGCGCTTTCGTCGCCCACACCGCGGTGCGCTGCGGGAGAGACAGACCGGCCAGGGCCTGCTCGATGGCACAACGGTTGGCAACCAGTGCGGCAAAGTCTGCTGACTGGACTGGGTCGAAACGCAAAGGATCAGCCGCACGACGAGCTTCCTTGCGGCCGTGATCAGCTCTCTGCCGGGCCCGATTGGCCACCTCGGTGCGGATCAACACACGCAGGTAACTGATCGGATGCTCGATGGATTCCGGATTGCGCAAGGCTTTGGCGAAGGCGTTCTGCACGACGTCCTCAGCCGATACGACCGAGTCCGGCAGACCGCGGGCAAGGAGCTCACGCTGCGCAGTGGCCGTCAGGCTGACCCGGTACTTCGCGTACAGAGCGCCCAAGACCTCGACGGTTACCGCCTCCTCCTCAGCCATTGTCGTCCTCTCGCTGTGGCTGCACGCCCCATGAGCCGCTCGGTCTTGCCAGCCGGGCCCGAATGATCTCGGCCCGGGCCAAGGACCGGTTGCGATGCGCCACGCTGTCGAGCCAGCCCTTGATCGCAGGGGCCAAAGGGGCAACCACCGACAAGAGTGCAGCAGCGAGCTCCACCGTCCAACCTCCCGTGTGGTGAGGGCCGTTTGCGCTCGGTAGGCGCGGTGGCCGTTCACAGAAGAGAGGTACGAGCGTGGCGTTCTCATGACATGCCGTCCAAGATTTCTCCATCTCGCACGTTCACGATCCGGGCGGCTGCATCGTGCGCTGCCCGGCAGGCGATCGACCAAGTCTCATTCGATGGCGTTCCATGGTCGCCGCAGGTGCCCCACCTCGTCAGGGCCGTAAGGTCGTTGGCGAAGGACGCGGACCTCTCTGCCCCCACTGGCACCCCCAAGGAAGTCGGCCAGTGCAGCGGACCTTCAGCGCCGCACTGGCCGAGCCACACGCCACCAGCTGGGAAGTACACGACCGGGAAGCCTCCATCCCTCCAGGAGTTCGAGGAAGTATGGGGACCACAGCCTCGATCACGGATTCCGTCAGCTCATGAAGCGGGTGTCGCAGGTTCGAATCCTGCCGGGGGCACGGACAGCATCCGTACGGTCTGTACGGGATGCACTGCTTGGGCAAGGGCCCGCGACCTGGTTGGTCGCGGGCCCTTGTGCGTGCCTGGGGGCTGCTGCGGCGCTGGTGATCATCTCCGCTGCGTTGCTGATCTCCGGGAGCCGGTCGGCGGGCAGCTTGACGCTGAGGGTGACGTCGTCGCTGCTGGCGTGCAGGCGGATGGTGAGCTGGGTGATCTCGTAGAGCTGTCGCTGGAGGTGCTCGGGGGCGCGGGCAAGGTTGAGTGCCAGGTACGGCAGCGCGTCGAGGAGGTCGGCGGTCTGCTCCGTCGGTGGACCGACCTCAGCGGCGTCGGCAGCGTCCAGGGCGGCGACAGCGGCGAGGACGGCCCTGCGCTGGGACTCCAGATCGTTGTATGCCTGCCGGAGGCCGCGAGTGAAGGGGTCACTTGGGTCCGCGTCCTGGGCCTGACGGAGGACGTTGCTCTGGCGGCGCGCGATGTCGTCGCGGGTGCGCTGATGACGTTCCCGCTCGGTCTCGCGCTCCTGGGCTGCGCGTACGTCTGCATTGCGTAGGTCTGCAGCCAGGAGGGCGCGGCGCTGCGGCCCGAAGACCCGATCAGCGAAGAAGGCTCCGATGGCTTCAAGGAGGTCGGCTTCGTTGATGTAGAGGGTCTTCGGATGCCCGGCGTAGACGTCCGGGCGGCCGCGGTTGTTGGCCCGGGGCCAGCATGTGTAGTAGGTCGTCCGATGCCGGTGGTTACCGAACAGGCGGCGCCCGCAGGCGCAGTGGATCATTCCGCGCAGTACGTAGGTGCGGCGCGTGGCGGGGTGCTTGTTGAGCGCGTTGCCATCACGCGACCCGCGCTTGGCCTGGCGGCGGACGGCCAGCTCGTCGAACATCCACTTCGGGATCAGTGGCTCGTGCACAGGTTCCAGCGACCACACCCACAGCTGGGGATCATTAACCGCTCCGCGCCGGGAACGCGTAGCACGGCGGTTGAAGACCTGATAGCCGGTGTACTTCGGATTGCGCAGCAGATCGCAGACGGTGGACTTACTCCAAGCCCCGCGCGCCCGCGCGCTGCCACCGGGCGGAGTGGGCGGCGGATACCTGTCCGGGTCGGCGTTAAGCCGATCCACGATCGTGGAGTATCCGATGCCCTCGTGATAGCGCCACAGCGCAATCTGCGTGACCGTCTCCGCCCTCGCCCCGTCCGGCTCCAGCCTGCTCTTGGTCGCGCCTCTCGCGGCCTTGGCCGGGTTGGGGTGGCGGTAGGCCTTCGCCCTGTAGCCGTAGGGCGGCTTCCCGATGTTCCAGCCTTCGCGTACGTGGGTGCAGAGCCCGCCCCACGAGGTCTCCAGCGCATTGAAGACCTCGTACTCGGCAACGGACTGATTGATCCGCCGCTGCAAGATCTGCTGAGCACGCCCGCCGTCGAGCTTGATCGGCTCGTTCCAGGCGAACAGGGGCACTCCGGCGCGCTCCAACTCCCGCTCCACGGAGAGGTTCTCGTACATGCGGCGGGCAACGCGGGAGGTGCTCTCACAGATGACGGCGTCGAAGCGACGGTCGGGGCGGGCGGCCTCAGCGAGCAGGTCGACGATGCCGCCGTCGCGAGCGATAGGAATCCCGAACCGCACGAAGTCCTTACCCCGACTCCGCTCGCTGAGCTCTTTGCGCCCCGACTCGACATCGTAGAAATGGCAGACGACAGCCCAGGCTTCGGGAAGCGCGGACTTGCACCGTTCCCATTGCCGGAGGAGCGACTGCCGCGGATCCTGCTGATCCTCCGTCGAGGTGCGCCCCACCCATGCCACCCTCACTTCACCGTGGAGCAGGGCGAGAGGCATACCGAAGGGGGAGACGGAGAGGTCAGACAGGGCGGGCGCGGAAGGGACACCGCCGCTGCCGAGGTCCCTGATTGTCGTCATGGGGCCTCCTCATCGGAGGGTGGCCTGACCTTGCTGGAGTCGAGGACGGCCCAAGCAAGGAGGGAGTGAACTGCATCCGCCAGCTGATGGCGCAGACGGGTGCCTTCGCTGCCATCCACGCGGGCCACGTAACCGGAGTACGTGCGCTCGTGGCCGCGATCCGCAGCGGGTCGGTAGCGCCAAGGCTGCCGACCAGATTCACGATCGGGGCGTGCGGGGTTGATGTCCACGACTACTCCAGCCCAGAGAGGTGTGAGTACTACTGACACCTCAAGAGGCCGGATTCCGGACGTGCTTTCGACACGCTGCCCCGCCCGCAGTAGGCCCTTAGCAGCCTCTTAGCCGGGCTTGAATGCGCGATGCATGACGAACACAACAGCGGTCCCGCCATGACGACTTGGGCCAGACCACCACTCATCGGCCAGCGCGTCGACAAGAAGCAGGCCGCGCCCGTGAGCCTCCGTGACCCGAGGCGAGCGCAGGCGGACATGGGCGGGGCAGCCGGGATTGTGTACGTCCACGCGCAGCGCTTCACCTAAGCGGTACCAGCGGACGCGCACCCGCCAGGGCTCGTCCGCCTTCCCGTAGAGGATGGCGTTGGTGACCAACTCCGAGACCATCAGCACGCAGTCATCGATGGAGCAGTCGAGTTGGTACGGCTCGGTGAACTTCCGGAACCAGCGGCGAGCCCGCCCGACCGACTCAGGGAGGGGGTAGAGGACCATCCCGCCGAGAGGTTCGAGTAGGGCGTCGTCGCCGGAGTTACAGTCGGTGCGCGTCATTGCGCTTCCCCTTCCGGTAAGTGGCTAAGGCCACTTACCGGATAGTGGCATTGTCCACTTCGGGCCGCAAGGGTTTCCGAGGAAGCGACACCCGCCACTCACCCCAACGGGTAACCCTGCTCGAACGCCCAGCGCCCTGGCGGATATACGGCCTCCGCGAACTCCAGCGGACGGTCCTGCAGGTCGTAAACGACATGGTGAACCACCAAGACCGCAGCGGGCAGTTCGAGCCCAAGCTCGTCACCCTCTTCCTCGGTGGCCAACCGAGCGCAGACACGATCTTCGCCATAACTGCCACGACGCCCGGTGACTTCCTCGACGTACATGACCGTGCCTTCACGGATCCGCTCGGGCTCGACGAGCTTGGGCGCCCTGCGCCCCAGATCGCCCGGGAACCAGGAGGTGGAAACCTCGACGGGTCCTTCTCCCGAGTTGGTCACCCGCCGCCGCTGAACTGCCCTGCGGTCCTTGCCGAGTTCAAGCGCCTCAACCACATGATCGGGCGCCTCGGCATACCCGGCCGACGCGATGACCGCGTACTCCCCCGGCCCATAGATTCGCCCCGTCTGCCGTGCCCGCCCATAGCGCTCGCGAGCCCGCCGATGCACATGCTGATCACGTACGTACGTCCCCGAGCCCTGCCGCTTCTCGACAAACCCTTGATGCCGAAGCGCCTCCAAGGCCCGGGCGCTGGTCGGCCGGGAGACGTTCCAATCGGCAGCCAGCTGCCGCTCGGACGGCACCTCTTCACCTGGCTGCAGGTCCCCACGCAGGATCTGATCGCGAAGGAACTGGGCGATCTGTAGGTACTTGGGCAAGGCCTCAGCGATCTCGGGCACGCGACATTCCCTTCACCGACTGGCTAATACCAGTGGCCACTATAGGTGTGCGCGAGCGAGGCAGACCCCTACCCTGTTCTCGTGAAACGGCTCATTGTGGCGGCGGGAGGAGGCGGCGACGCGGTAGCGGCAGCGATGCTGCACGCCGCGCTCTACAGCGAGGACGAGACGCCGGCGCTGATCCTGACGTACTCCTGGGACCGCCTGATCGTCGACCCGGTGCCGGGCCCGCGCTCCCCTGCCGACTTCATCGGCCTGCGCCAACTCACCCCACACGTCTGGGCAGTCCCCGGCAACGCGACCTTGAAGCCACCACACGCGTCAATGCTCCCCCGCCTCGCAGCCGAGCTCTCCCACACTTTCGCCCTGATCGACCCATACGCCGGGGCAACAGGCATCACCCACCAACTCACCGAACTGATCACCCGCTTCGCCCCGGAGTCGATCGACCTCCTGGACGTCGGCGGCGACATCCTGGCCCATGGCGACGAACCCACCCTGCGCAGCCCACTGGCCGACGCCCTCACCCTGGCCGCCTGCGTCCGCGCCGAGGCGCCTGTACGCCTCCTGGTGGCGGGCCCCGGCCTGGACGGCGAGCTCCCCGCAGACCTCCTGCGCCCACGCCTCGGCCCCCGGATCGCGACCTTCACGCCCGAGCACACCCAAACCATCATCCCGGTACTCACCTGGCACCCCTCCGAGGCAACGGCTCTCCTCACGGCCGCTGCCCTGGGCGCCCGAGGCCTGTGCGAGATCCGCGACGCCGGACTCCCGGTCCCGCTCACCGCCGAAGGCCCTACCGTCCACCAGGTTGACCTGGCAGCCACGTTCGCCGCCAACCGTCTCGCCCAAGCCGTCACCGACACGACCACGCTCGACGAAGCAGAGGCACGCTGCCGCACCGTCTGCGGCACGTCCGAGATCGACTACGAACGTGCCAAGGCACAACGACGGAGCCAGCAACAGACGAACCCTGCCGTCCCGCGCGACCTTCTGACTCAGATCAAGGACTTCGAACAAGCTGCCGTCACACGAGGAACCACATACACAACCGTCCGCCGCCTCACCGAGGCCCTGGGACTCAGCAATGAAGCGCTCCAGCACCTCACCCACCTCAACACCGCGTGCGACAGCCACCTCCCGGCATCTGTATGGAAGCTTCACCGCAGGTGAGTTGCAGGATGCGCAGGCAGGACCAACACGGGCCTGACCTACGCAGAGCCCTCTCGGTAGGGGCTACCGCTCTAGGGCGCGTATCGAAAGTAGATCTTGGTGATGGGCTCGCCTTACTTCGCAGGTAATCGTCTCGGCGTGCCTGCACAGGCAGGATTGGCGATCTCTCCGCGTCGCAGGACGCGGACCAGGACGGAG
>NZ_SRIC01000252.1 GCF_004684775.1 Streptomyces sp. MZ04 | reverse complement strand
CCCCCGCCCCCGGGCTCGTCCCCGGGCTCGTCCCCGGGCGGGTTCGAGAAGCGCGGCTGCGACGGCGGCTCGGACGGCGGGCGGGGCGGCGGCTCTGTGGTGGTCACGGCCCGATCATCGCAAGAACGCAGGGGGCCCTCTGTTCAGCGCGCCCGATATGACGCTAGCGTGGGGGCACCTTTGCAAACGCGGGAGCTCGGAGCACCGGGCTGAGAGGGCGCTGAAGTCCGTACGAATCGGCACGAGCCGTACGGAATCCGCTGCGTCGACCGCCGAACCTGTTACCGGGTAATGCCGGCGTAGGGAGTAGGTCTCATGACCACATCGGACGCACGCACGCCTGCCTCGACGCAGAACCAGAGCGACGAGGCCGGGAAGTCCATCGGCTGGCACAAGGCGTACGTCGAGGGCTCACGCCCCGATCTACGCGTACCGGTCCGCCAAGTGCACCTCACCAACGGCAAGGCCGTGACCCTGTACGACACCTCCGGGCCGTACACCGACGAGTCCATCGACACCGACGTCCGCAGGGGTCTCGCACCCCTCCGGGAGAACTGGATCATCGCCCGCGGTGACACCGAGGAGTACGTGGGCCGCCCGCCCCGTCCCGAGGACGACGGCATCAAGCACACCTCGCCCCGCGGCGGGCTGAAGAACCTCGACGCGGTCTTCCCCGGCCGTCCCCGCCAGCCGCGCCGCGGCCGTCAGGGCCAGGCGGTCACGCAGCTCGCGTACGCCCGGCGCGGCGAGATCACGCCCGAGATGGAGTTCATCGGGATCCGGGAGAACATCGACCCCGAGGTCGTACGGGCAGAGGTCGCCGCGGGCCGCGCGGTGATCCCGGCCAACGTCAACCACCCGGAGATCGAGCCGATGATCATCGGCAAGAAGTTCCTGGTGAAGGTGAACGCCAACATCGGCAACTCCGCGGTCACCTCCTCCATCGAGGAGGAGGTGGACAAGATGACCTGGGCCACCAAGTGGGGCGCCGACACGGTCATGGACCTCTCCACCGGCCGCAACATCCACACCACCCGCGAGTGGGTCCTGCGCAACTCCCCCGTCCCCATCGGCACCGTGCCGCTCTACCAGGCCCTGGAGAAGGTCGACGGCCAGGCCGAGGCGCTGACCTGGGAGATCTACAAGGACACGGTCATCGAGCAGGCCGAGCAAGGCGTGGACTACATGACGGTGCACGCGGGCGTGCGCCTGCCGTATGTCCCGCTCACCGCGCGCCGCAAGACCGGCATCGTCTCGCGAGGTGGCTCGATCATGGCCGCCTGGTGCCTGGCTCACCACAAGGAGAGCTTCCTCTACGAGCACTTCGAGGAGCTCTGCGAGATCCTCGCGGCGTACGACGTGACGTACTCGCTCGGTGACGGCCTGCGGCCCGGTTCGATCGCGGACGCCAACGACGAGGCGCAGTTCGCCGAGTTGAGGACTCTCGGGGAACTCAACACGATCGCCAAGCGTCACAACGTACAGACGATGATCGAGGGCCCCGGTCACGTCCCGATGCACAAGATCAAGGAGAACATCGACCTCCAGCAGGAGATCTGCGAGGAGGCGCCGTTCTACACGCTCGGCCCGCTCACCACGGACATCGCGCCTGCCTACGACCACATCACCTCCGGCATCGGCGCCGCGATGATCGGCTGGTGGGGCACCGCGATGCTCTGCTACGTCACGCCCAAGGAGCACCTGGGCCTGCCGAACAGGGACGACGTGAAGACGGGCGTCATCACGTACAAGATCGCGGCGCACGCGGCGGACCTCGCCAAGGGGCACCCGGGCGCGCAGGACTGGGACGACGCGCTCTCGGACGCGCGCTTCGAGTTCCGCTGGGAGGACCAGTTCAACCTGGCCCTGGACCCGGTCACCGCACGGGAGTTCCACGACGAGACGCTGCCGGCCGAGCCCGCGAAGACGGCGCACTTCTGCTCGATGTGCGGGCCGAAGTTCTGCAGCATGAAGATCTCTCAAGACATCCGCCGCCAGCACGGCGGTGACCTGGCGCAGGACGAGATCGAGGCGGGCATGGAGCAGAAGTCCAAGGAGTTCGCCGCGGCGGGCAACCGGGTCTATCTGCCGATCGCCGACTGAACTACCTACGAGGTTCTGGGCAGCGCGAATCTGTGGGTCTCCCAACAGTCGTTGGGGGACCCACAGCCGTGCTCGCTCGCGGCCGCGCTACTCCGGCTTGTGGTCGGGCCCGCCGAAGTCCGGGCTTGAGAAGTCCGGGCTCGAGTAGCTCGGCCGCGGCCCCGCGGAGGGACCGCCGTCCGGGCTGCTGAACCCGGGCCGGTGGTAGCCCAGTTGAGGCATGCGGCTGCTCGGGTCCGCCGACGGCGTACGGGCCACGTGCGCCGCCTCGGGATCCGCGAGCGCCTCCCGCAGGAACGGCAGGACGCCGCGCTCCAGGAGTGCCTCGCCCCAGACTTCCCTGGCGCGGGCCACCTCCTCGTTCCGTTCGCCGTGCGCGGCGGCCTGGAGCGAGGTCGAGCCGTTGCGCAGCGCGGTCAGGAGCAGGCCGATCGCAGCGACCAGGATGCCCCCTGCGGTGAGCGCGCCGAACAGCCATCCCGCGGTGAGCAGGGTGTCCGCGAAGGCGGGCTCGGGGTTGAGCATCTTCAGGATGTAGCCCACGAGCAGGAAGATCGCGGCGGCCGCCCCGGCGAGCACGGGTGCGAGCACCGCGACGACGGCGATCGCCCCCGCCCCTGACGTCTCGGCGGTGACCTCCCCCATCGTGGTGGCGAGACCCAGGCCGCCCGAGCCGGCTTCCGCCTCGCCCTGGCTGCTCCGTTCCCGCGTCGATGGTGCGGCAGATCCGCTTTCGCGCAGTTTCTCGCGGACCTTCACATAGTGCGTGTACTCGGTCGTGGCGGCGGCCGCGATCAGCGCAGAGGCGTCCAATGCCATGGTGCGCAGCTGCTCGGGATTGAGCCGCTGTCCCACTGCGGCGAGATCCGGTCGGTTCGGTGCGGTGCGCAGCGCCTCATCGAGGATCCGCGCGAACTCGGGGCGGTCCTCATTGAGCAGGTGTGGAGCGCTGTTCATGTGCATCCCCCGATGCTCCGTAGGGCTTGGTGGCTCGCATGGGTACGAGCCGTCGGGCAGAAACGGAGGGGAGCCTGCTACGGATAAGCCGATGGTAGAGCCGTGACGGCACGCGGTGACAGGGGGTTTCCAGAAATAGGCCCCCTGGCCAGCGTGATCCTGTAGTGGAGCGCCTGCCCAGCGAACGCTCAGCTATCCAGGGGGAGTTGGCAGACCAGCAGCTTTCCGGCCATGGTCACTCCGCCGTCCATGGCGATGGCCAGTCCGCCTGCGTAGATGTGCGGTCCCTCGATGACGGGACCGCCCCCGTCCGAGTCGTCCTCGGAGCCGACATCGCCCAGCAGATACGGGATGGGGCTGTGGCCATGGACGATGCGGTGGCCGCCGTACATGTCGAGGAGTTCGCGTACGGCCGCGGGGCCCGACTCGTCGCGGAAGGCGAAGCGCTTGGTGAACTTCCGGAAGAGGTCCCAGCACTCGTCCGCGTCGTTGCGCGTGAGTGTCTCGCGGACGGTGTCGTTCACGGCCTCGATCGAGTCGCCGTAATCCAGATAGGCGGTGGTGTCGGAGTGCATCAGGAGATGCCCGTCCTCCGCCTCGATGGCGTCCAGGCGGGCCATCCACTGGAGGTGATGGTCCTCCAGGCGCTCCATGTCGGTCTTCTGGCCGCCGTTCAGGAGCCAGGCGGCCTGGAAGGTGGCGGTGCCCGCGCCCGAGTTGACCGGGGTGTCGCCGAACCGCTTGGCGCCGAGCAGCAGCAGCTCGTGATTGCCCATCAGGGCCTTGCAGTAGCCGCCGGCGGCCGCAGCCTGCGCGGACAGGCGCATCACGAGGTCGATGACGCCGATGCCGTCGGGGCCGCGGTCGGTGAAGTCGCCGAGGAACCACAGCCGCGCGTTGCCCGCGGACCAGTCGCCCTCGGCGTCGATGAGGCCCTGCTCCTGGAGCGCCGCGAGCAGCTCGTCCAGATAGCCGTGCACGTCACCGACCACGTACAGCGGACCGTGCTCGTCGCCGGACGGCGCCTGTGGAGGCTCGGGCATGGCCTGCACCTCCACGTGCACGGTGTCGCCGCGGTTGATGACGGGCAGGTCGCGCTGGGTGGGGGTGTAGCCGTCGTCCGGCACCCCGGGAAGCTTCCCGGAGTCGCCAGGACCCGCCGCCTCCCCCGTACTTCCGTCGACCGGACCGGTCTCATGGACGTACGCCGGTACGCGGAAGTCGCGCAGCGTCGCCGTCCGCACATCGGGTCCCTGACCGGCCCCCTGAGTCATCGACCCCTCCACCACCATTGCGCCGCATCTGCACCGAGATCGGACTGCCTGGTCGCAGCGGCCCGCGGTGTCGTCCGCCCATCATAGGAATGCGGCTCGTGCTGTGTGGTGCACCAGGGGTGGTGAATCAGTGCTGAACCCCAGTTCACCGAGGTTTTCTCCCGAATTGGGTAGGGGTTTCCCCGTAGGACACGACCGGGCTGTGCTGATCGGTGCCTGGCAGCGCGGGCCGACAGGGTGTCTCTCCCCGCCGCCCGGCACCGTCAACCGGGTCCGGGCGAACGGGGTGGGCTGACCGTCGTACGCGGTGGACGTCGCTCGGACGAGGTGCGCACGATCAGCTCCGTCGGTATCACCTGCTCGACGGGGCGGCCCGAATCGAGCCCTTCGATGGCGTCGATGAGCAGCTGGACGACGGCCGTGCCGATGCGCCGCGGTTTCAGTGAGAGCGTGCTGATGGGCGGTTCGGTGGTGGCGTAGACGGTCGACTCGCTGCAGCACACGAGCAGCAGATCGTCCGGTACGCGCAGTCCGTACCGGCGGGCGGCCGCGAGGAGATCGGTGCCGTTCGGGTCGAAGAGGCCGTATACGGCGTCAGGGCGGTCGGGTCTGGCGAGCAGCCGGTCGGCGGCGACGGCGCCCGCACAGGGGTCGTGGGCGGGGTAGGACTCGTACACCGGGTCCTGGCCTACGCGCTCGCACCAGCGCAGGTAGGCGGTCGTGGACAGGTGTGTGTACGTGTCGGTGGTGGTCCCGGTGAGCAGGCCGATCCGCCGGGCGCCGGCCGCCGCGAGGTGGTCGAGGATCTCCAGGACCGCCGCCTCGTGGTCGTTGTCGACCCAGGCGGTGACCGGCAGAGACCCGGCCGGGCGGCCGTCGGAGACCACCGGGAGGCCCTGGCGCACCAGCTCGCTGACGACCGGGTCGTGGTCGGACGGATCGACGACGACGGTGCCGTCGAGCGCGACGTTCGACCACACGTCGACCGGGCTGCGCCGGGAGGTGGCGGGCAGGATGACGAGGGCGTAGCCGCGGGCCAGCGCGGCCGAGGTCGCGGCTCTGGCCATCTCCGCGAAGTACGCGAATTCGGTGAAGGTGAAAGGTTCATCCCCGTACGTCGTCACGGTCAGGCCGATGAGGCCCGACTTGCCGGTACGGAGCGTTCGGGCCGCCGCGGAGGGCCGATAGCCCAGCCGTTCGGCGACCTCGCGGACATGGCGTCGAGTGGCGTCGGGCAGTCGCCCCTTGCCGTTGAGGGCGTCGGAGACAGTCGTGATGGAGACACCGGCGGCGGCGGCGACGTCTCTGATGCCCGCTCGGCTCTGCCGGTTGCCCCGGCGGGCGGTTTCCGCTCGGCTCACCTGGTGGTTCCCTGCTGCTGTCATGGCGAGCCGATAGTAGGGCTCATGGGGGTGGGTAGTGCGGACGCATATTCACTCGTTGACAGGCACGTTTCTGCATGGTGCAACCTGGTCAATGACCTTGGAAACCAAGGGAGTTGGCGGGTTCTGGGGGAGTCGGTCCCTTGTCGTTGCGCACAGGCCTGCCAAATGAGCGATGTTTCGAAGAGGTCTCAACTCACCTTCACGGGTGATGCGCGCCACGGAGTGAGCCACCGGCGCGTGGCGCGGCGGGGAGCGCTCCCCCCTCTCCCTCTTCCCGGTGCGCCCCTGTACGTCGATGCCCCGCAACCCATTCGCAGCGAGGCTGAATCCTCATAAGGTGAGGAGTATTGAAGTCAGGGTGTTCTGGTGTTCAGGTGTTCAAGAGGAGGACTGTGGTGAGCGAGACGAGCCCGAGGCTGCGCGCCGAGCTGGAGGGTATCCCCACCTATAAGCCCGGCAAGCCCGCCGCGGCCGATGGTCCGGTGGCGTACAAGCTGTCCTCGAACGAGAATCCGTACCCGCCGCTCCCCGGTGTCATGGAGAGCGCGCTCGCCGCGGCCGGTTCCTTCAACCGGTATCCGGACATGGCGTGCACCGGCCTGATGAATGAGATCGCCGACCGCTTCGGGGTGCCGGTGTCGCATGTGGCGACGGGCACCGGTTCCGTCGGCGTCGCGCAGCAGCTGGTTCAGGCCACGTGCGGCCCGGGTGACGAGGTCATCTACGCCTGGCGGTCCTTCGAGGCGTACCCGATCATCGCGCAGGTGAGCGGGGCGACGTCGGTGAAGGTGCCGCTGACGGCGGATGAGGTGCACGATCTGGACGCGATGGCCGAGGCCGTCACCGACCGGACGCGGCTGATCTTCGTCTGTAACCCGAACAACCCGACCGGCACGGTCGTGCGCCGGGCCGAGCTCGAGCGGTTCCTGGACCGGGTGCCGAGCGATGTCCTTGTCGTCCTGGACGAGGCGTACATCGAGTTCATCCGTGATGTCGAGGTGCCGAACGGCATCGAGATCTACCGCGAGCGCCCGAACGTCGCCGTCCTGCGCACGTTCTCCAAGGCGTACGGCCTGGCCGGACTCCGTGTCGGCTTCGCGATCGCCCATGAGCCGGTGGCGGCCGCCCTGCGCAAGACGGCGGTGCCCTTCGGGGTGAGCCAGGTCGCGCAGGACGCGGCGGTGGCCTCGCTGCGGGCCGAGGACGAACTGATGGGCCGGGTCGGCTCGTTGGTGTCCGAGCGCACGCGGGTGGTCGAGACGCTGCGGGCGCAGGGCTGGACGGTGCCCGAGACGCAGGCGAACTTCGTGTGGCTGCGGCTCGGGGAGCGCACGGCCGACTTCGCGGCCGCCTGCGAGAAGGCCGGTGTGGTGGTGCGGCCGTTCCCGGGCGAGGGGACGCGGGCCACGATCGGGGAGACCGAGGCCAACGACGTCTTCCTGCAGACGGCACAGGCGTTCCGCAAGGAGCTCTGAGCGCTTCGGCGAAGGCCGGTGCGGTTCGGTGCGCCCGGAGGGGTACCTCGCGGCACTTCCCGGTGAGCGCCTGGTCAGTCGGTGGTGAGCTCGACGCGGATGGGATCGCCGGAGCGGACGGTGGCCAGCAGGCGGGGGTCGCCGTCGATCCGGCCGAGGAGATTGCACGGGCTCGCGAGGCGGCACTCGTCGCCTCGCGAGATCGGGGTGGGTCCGTAGGGGAGGGCCAGCGAGTCGCCGTCGGTCCAGAAGGCGACCGTGCCCGGCTCGACGACCTGCCGGGCGCCGTGCTCGAGCGGGACGCTCACGCCCGTGTCGAAGTAGACCTCCTCGCCCCAGGTCTGGGCGGTGGAGGTGAGGGGCAGGACCTTGCCCAGGGCCTTGGCGGTCGGGGTGTCCTCGATGGTCGCGGTCAGGTGGCCGGCGGGCCAGGAGATCCGTATCTGCATGGCGCGGATTCAACAATATGTTGAAGCGGTTGGGAAGGCCCCGGGGGAACACACCCAGGGGCCTTTCTTCGCGTTCCTGTCGATACCTCCCCGTGTACCGCCCGGTAAGGGACCCCCCCTGCGGGTGCCGACAGGCAGTACGACATAATTGCTTGTGAATGTGAACGCGTTCACAAGCGTGTCTCGTTCATCCCGGAATCAGTGGGATTAAAAGGGCAAACTGCCGATGTGGTCAGGGCATGTAAGCCGATCTGACCACGGCACGTAAGGAGAAGTCGCGTGGACCTGGCTCTGGCGCCGGAAACGCTGGCGCGATGGCAGTTCGGCATCACCACCGTCTACCACTTTCTGTTCGTACCGCTGACGATCTCGCTCGCCGCCCTCACGGCGATCCTCGAGACCGCGTGGGTGCGCACGGGCAAGGAGCACTACCTCAGGGCCACCAAGTTCTGGGGGAAGCTGTTCCTGATCAACATCGCGATGGGCGTTGTCACCGGCATCGTCCAGGAGTTCCAGTTCGGCATGAACTGGTCCGACTACTCGCGCTTCGTCGGTGACATCTTCGGGGCCCCGCTCGCCTTCGAAGCCCTCATCGCGTTCTTCTTCGAGTCGACCTTCATCGGCCTGTGGATCTTCGGCTGGGACAAGCTCCCCAAGAAGCTGCACTGCGCCACGATCTGGATCGTCTCCGTCGGGACCGTCCTGTCGGCGTACTTCATCATCGCCGCGAACGCCTTTATGCAGCACCCGGTCGGCTACAAGATCGTGGAGCGGGACGGCACCAAGCGGGCGGAGCTCACCGACTTCTCGAAGGTGCTCTTCCAGGAGACGACGCTCGTCAACTTCGCCCACGTCATCTCGGCGGCCATCCTCGTGGGCGGCGCCTTCATGACCGGCATCGCCATCTTCCACCTGCGCAAGAAGCAGCACACCCGCACCATGCGGATGTCGCTGCGGCTCGGCCTGGTCACCGCGTTCGTCGGCACGCTGCTCACCGTCATCAGCGCCGACACCCTCGGCAAGGTGATGTACGAGCAGCAGCCGATGAAGATGTCGGCCGCCGAGGCCCTGTGGGAGACGGAGAAGCCGGCGCCGTTCTCGCTCTTCGCGTACGGCGATGTCGCCAAGGGCCACAACACGGTCGCCATCGAGGTCCCCGGGATACTGTCCTTCCTCGCCAAGAACAACTTCAGCGCCGAGATCCCGGGCATCAACGACCTCAACAAGGAGTCGCAGGACAAGTTCGGGCCCGGCGACTACCGGCCCAACATCCCCACCGCCTACTGGTCCTACCGCTGGATGATCGGCTTCGGCGGGGTCTCGATGATCCTGTGCACCGCCGGCCTGTGGCTCACGCGGAAGAAGTTCTGGCTCGCTCCGGAGCACCGCACCGGCGAGGACGACATCCCCAAGCTGATGCTGACCAAGAACAGGCAGCTGGCGCCGAAGCTCGGCAAGTGGTGGTGGCTGTTCTCCCAGTGGACGCTGATCTTCCCCCTCATCGGCACCGCCTGGGGCTGGATCTTCACCGAGACGGGGCGTCAGCCCTGGGTGGTCTACGGAGTGCTGCGCACCGAGGACGCGGTCTCACCGGGAGTCTCGCAGGGTGAGGTGATCACCTCGCTGATCGTGTTCACGACGATCTACGCGATCCTGGCCGTGATCGAGGTGAAGCTGCTGCTCAAGTACATCAAGCAGGGGCCGCCCGAGCTGACCGAGGCCGATCTCAACCCGCCGACCAAGATCGGTGGCCCGGGGTCCGGCAAGGACTCCGACGCCGACGACGCCGACCGGCCCATGGCCTTCTCGTACTGAAGGAGCTGATCGGACATGGAACTCCACGACGTCTGGTTCGTACTGATCGCCGTCCTGTGGATCGGCTACTTCTTCCTGGAGGGCTTCGACTTCGGGATCGGCATCCTGACCAAGCTGCTCGCCCGTGACCGGGTCGAGAAGCGGGTCCTGATCAACACCATCGGTCCCGTCTGGGACGGCAACGAGGTGTGGCTGCTCACGGCGGGCGGCGCGACCTTCGCCGCCTTCCCGGAGTGGTACGCGACGCTCTTCTCCGGCTTCTATCTGCCGTTGCTGATCATTCTGCTCTGCCTGATCGTGCGCGGTGTCGCCTTCGAGTACCGCGCCAAGCGGCCCGAGGAGAACTGGCAGCGCAACTGGGAGCACGCGATCTTCTGGACCTCGCTGGTCCCCGCCGTTCTGTGGGGTGTCGCCTTCGGCAACATCGTGCGGGGCGTGAAGATCGACGCCCACAAGGAGTACGTGGGCAACTTCTTGGACCTGCTCAACCCGTACGCGATCCTCGGCGGGCTCGTCACGCTGACGCTCTTCACCTTCCACGGTGCGGTGTTCGCCTCGCTCAAGACGGTCGGCGACATCCGGGTGCGGGCGCGGAAGATGGCGCTCGGTCTGGGGCTTGTCACGGCCGTGCTCGCGCTCGGCTTCCTGGTCTGGACGCAGGTGGACAAGGGCGACGGCAAGAGCCTGGTCGCGATGGTCGTGGCCGTGGTCGCGCTGGTGGGTGCCATCGGGGCGATCAAGGTGGGGCGCGAGGGCTGGTCGTTCGCGCTCTCGGGGATCATGATCGCGGCGTCCGTCGCGATGCTCTTCCTGACGCTCTTCCCGAACGTCATGCCGTCGTCGCTGAACGAGGAGTGGAACCTCACGGTCACCAACGCCTCGTCGAGCCCGTACACCCTGAAGATCATGACCTGGTGCGCGGGGATCGCGACGCCGATCGTGCTGCTCTACCAGTCGTGGACGTACTGGGTGTTCCGTAAGCGGATCGGTACGCAGCACATCGCTGACGCCGCTCACTAGGTTCTGACGTCCCAAGGTTCTGACGTCCCAAGGTTTCCCGGAAGGTGTGTTTCACGTGAAACCTATCGACCCGCGTCTGCTCCGGTACGCCCGTGCCACCCGGTTCTTCCTGATCGCGGTGGTGGTTCTCGGCGTCGCCGGGGCGGGCCTGGTCGTGGCTCAGGCGATGCTCATCGCCGAGGTCGTCGTGGGCGCCTTCCAGAAGGGGTTCTCCCTGGGGGACCTGGGGACCGAGCTCGTCCTGCTCGCGGTGGTCGCGGCTGGACGTGCCCTCGTCTCCTGGCTGACCGAACTCGCGGCGCACCGGGCGAGCGCGGCGGTCAAGTCGGAGCTGCGGGGGCGGTTGCTTGAACGGGCCGGGCAGTTGGGCCCGGGGTGGCTGACCGGCCATGGGGTCTCCCCTGCTCGAAGAGCTTGGGGAAGGACGGGCTCGCTCGTCTCGTTGGCCACGCGGGGCGTCGACGCGCTCGACGACTACTTCTCGCGCTATCTGCCGCAGTTGGGGCTCGCGGTGGTCGTGCCGGTGGCGGTGCTCGCGAGGATCGTCACCGAGGACTGGGTGTCGGCGGCGATCATCGTCGTGACGCTGCCGCTGATCCCGGTCTTCATGATCCTGATCGGCTGGGCGACACAGAACCGGATGGACCGTCAGTGGCGGCTCCTCTCCCGTCTGTCGGGGCACTTCCTGGACGTCGTGGCGGGCCTGCCGACCCTGAAGGTGTTCGGGCGCGCCAAGGCGCAGGCCGAGTCGATCCGGCAGATCACGGGCGAGTACCGGCAGGCGACGATGCGCACGCTGCGCATCGCCTTCCTGTCGTCGTTCGCGCTCGAACTCCTCGCGACGCTGTCGGTCGCGCTGGTCGCGGTGACCATCGGGATGCGGCTCGTCCATGGCGACATGGATCTGTACGTGGGGCTCGTCATCCTCGTTCTGGCGCCCGAGGCCTATCTGCCGTTGCGTCAGGTCGGTGCGCAGTACCACGCGGCGGCGGAGGGGCTCGCTGCCGCCGAGGAGATCTTCGAGGTCCTCGAGACTCCGGTACGGGCCACGGGCGATGCGGCGGCGCCTTCGGGGACGCTGAGCGTGGAGGGCGTGACGGTCCGGTATCCGGGGCGGGCGTCGGACGCGGTCTCCGGGGTGTCGTTCGCGGTGGAGCCCGGCGAGACGGTGGCTCTGGTCGGGCCGAGTGGCGTGGGCAAGTCGACGCTGCTCGATGTCGTCCTCGGCTTTGTGGAGCCCGCCGAGGGACGGGTTCGCGTCGGGGGCGTCGACCTCGCGGACGTCTCGCCCGAGCGGTGGCGTGAGCGGATCGCCTGGGTGCCGCAGCGGCCGCATCTGTACGCCGGGTCCATCGCGGACAACGTACGGCTCGCGCGGCCGGACGCGGACGATGCTTCCTTGAGGGGCGCATTGCGGGACGGGGGGGCGTGGGAGTTCGTGTCCGC
>NZ_SRIC01000251.1 GCF_004684775.1 Streptomyces sp. MZ04 | reverse complement strand
CCCCGGGCCTTCGGCGAAAGCCGCTACGCCGCCCCCGCCGCCCGCACCAGCGCCCGCATCACCCGCAGATCCTCCCCCATCTCCGGATGCCACTGCACGCCCAACGTCCAGGCGGCGCCGGGGAGTTCGACCGCCTCCACCGTGCCGTCCTCCGCGTGGGCCGAGACGACGAGATCCCGGCCCAGGCGGGCCACCGCCTGGTGGTGGTACGTGGGGACGTCCGTCGACGCCTCCGGCGCGATCGACGCGTACAGCGTGTCCGGCACCGGCTTCACCTCGTGCGTGCCGAAGACGCCGACCGCCTCTACATGCCCCTCCATGTGCTGGGTGAGCGTTCCACCCAGTGCCACGTTCAGGAGTTGCATTCCGCGGCAGATGCCCAGGAGCGGGGTGCTCGACGCCAACGCCGCCTCGATCAGGGCCAGTTCCCACGCGTCCCGCTCCCGCGCGGGCGGCCCGGTGTGGTCCTCGGGCTCCGCGCCGTAACGGACCGGCTCGACATCGGGGCCGCCCGCGATGACCACGCCGTCGACACGGGCGACGACTTCGGCGGCGTACGAAGGATCGTCCGGCGGCAGCATCGCCGCGCTGCCGCCCGCAGCCTGGACCAGGCGCGGGTAGCCCGCCGGCAGCAGCGCCGCCTCGAGCTCCCATACGCGCCAGCGGGCATTCGACTCCAGATAGGTGCTGACGCCGATCAGTGGCCTGCCGCTCCCGCTCACTTTCATCTCCCTCATGCTCAGCCGCGCTCCAGTTCCGCCTCCGCGGCGGCCAGCGCCGCGAACTCCTCCTCCGGCGCCCGCGCCACAAGCCGCTTGCGGCTGTAGAAGCCGAAGTACGCGATCGCCACCACATATACCCCCAGCGCGATGAGTGCCGCCGTCACGTCCACCAGGAACGTCGCGACCAGCGCCGAGCAGGCGAGGACCAGTGCGACGGACGAGGTCAGCGTGCCGCCCGGCGTGCGGTAGGGGCGTTCCAGGCCCGGCTCGCGGCGGCGCAGCACGATGTGCGAGAGCGACATCAGGGCGTACGAGATGGTGGCGCCGAACACCGCGACGTTCAGCATCCGCGCACCGTCCCCGGTCGCCGCGGCGAGGCCGAAGCCGATCGCGCCCGGGACCAACAGGCCCAGGTACGGAGCCTTGCGGCTGCTCGTCAGCGACAAGAACCTCGGCAGGTAGCCCGCCCTCGACAGCGCGAAAAGCTGGCGTGATCCCGCGTAGATCAGGGAGAAGAAGGACGCCACCAGGCCCGCGAGGCCGGCGTAGTTGACGATGCGGCTGAGCGTCGTCGCCTCGCCGTCCGGCTGCAGCGCCTCCACCAGCGGATTGCCCGCCTCCTGGATGGCGTTCGCGCCGCGTGCCCCGGCCGACGCGAAGAACGTGAGGAGCGCGAGGACGATGAGGATGGCCATCGACCAGCGGATCGCCCGCGGCAGCGTGCGGGCCGGGTCCTTGGTCTCCTCGGCCGCGAGCGGTACGCCCTCCACGCCCAGGAAGAACCACATGCCGAACGGGAACGCCGCCCAGATGCCCAACAGTCCCATCGGCAGCCAGGAGTTGGAGCCGAAGGCCGAGGAGTCCACCGCGATGTCGTTCAGCTTCGACGCGTCGAAGTCCATGAACGCGGCGACCGCGAAGACGAGCAGCGCCGCCACCGCGATGCCCGTGACCACGAAGCTGAAGCGCAGCGCCTCGCCGACGCCCCAGAGGTGGATGCCGATGAAGATCACGAAGCAGGCCAGGTAGACCGGCCAGCCGGAAGTGAGGCCGAAGAGACCGAGGGATTCGACGTAGTCGCCGATGAAGATGGCGATCGCGGCCGGCGCCAGGATGTACTCGATGAGGATCGCCGTGCCGGTCAGGAAGCCGCCCCAGGGGCCGAGCGCCCGGCGCGCGAAGCCGTAGCCGCCGCCCGCCGTGGGGAGCACCGACGACAGCTCCGCCAGTGAGAAGACCATGCACGCGTACATCAGGCCCATGAGCGCCATGGCGATCGCGAGGCCGCCGAAGCCGCCCTCGGCGAGGCCGAAGTTCCAGCCCGAGTAGTCGCCGGAGACGACGTACGCGACGCCGAGTCCGGTGAGCAGGAGCCAGCCCGCGCTGCCCCGGCGCAGCGTTCTGCGCTCCAGATAGTCGTCCGCCGGCTCGGCGGTGGTGGGTGGCTTGGTGGACTCCACGGTCATGGCACGGCTCCTATGCGGCGGCGGCACTGCGGCTCGGCGGCTGGATTACTCAGGCGACTCAGGCGACTCAGGCGACTCAATGGAACGGATCCATACCTTTGCCGTGCCGGGTGCGAGAAATCAAGACCCCTGCGTTACGCCGCCGTTAATCACCCCTCACCGCGCCCCTTATGTCAGAAAACCCCGCAGCAAGGCGGCCGTGCCGGCGCAGTGCTCGCGCATCATCTCCCGCGCCCCGTCCGCGTCCCCGTCGAGCACCGCCTCCACGAGCGCGGTGTGCTGGCGCTGCGAATGCTCCAGGTTCCGAACCAAGAGGGGGATGCAGTCCAGGAGGTCGTTGACGGTCGCGCGGACCGCCGCGTACTGCGCCGTGAGCGAGGGCGAGCCGCAGAGCTCGGCGAGCGTCAGGTGCAGCAGGGTGTCCAGGCGGCGGTACTCGGACAGGGGCGCGTCATGGGTCTGGGCGAGCGCCGTGCGCAGCCGTTCCTTCTGCTCCTCGTCCAGGCCGTGCGCCGCGCAGAGTCCGGCCGACCCCACCTCGAGCACCTCGCGGAAGCGCAGCGCGTCCTCGACGTCGACATCCGCCACGCGCCGCCGCAGCTCGTCCTCGCCCGCCGCCTCGGGGCGCGGGCGCACGAACGTGCCGCCGTACCTGCCGCGCCGCGACTCGACGAGGCCCTGGTCCTGGAGCACCTTCAGGACCTCGCGCAGCGTGACCCTGCTGATGCCGAGGCGGTCGGCCAACTCCCGCTCCGACGGCAGGCGTTCGCCGCCGGGCACCAGGCCGAGACGTACGACCTGGAGGATCTGCTCCAGGGCCTCCTCGAAGCCGTTGCCCGCCCGCACGGGACGCAGCACCGGCGTCAGTCGGTCATCGGTCGCGGCGCTCGCGTCGTCGGCATCCGTGTGCGACATCTGGCCGTACCCCCTTCCCAATCAATGGTTCTCGGCAATACCTTATGGCTCTCGGCTGACCCAAGGAGGATTTTCCCGTGGCAGACCGCACACCCCCGCTCGGGGTCGAAGAGCTGCGTGCTCTCGTCACGAGCGGCGAGATCGACACTGTCGTCCTGGCCTTCCCCGATATGCAAGGGCGGCTCCAGGGCAAGCGGTTCGCCGCACCCTTCTTCCTGGACGAGGTCCTGGAGCACGGCACGGAGGGCTGCAACTACCTCCTGGCCGTCGACACGGAGATGAACACCGTCGACGGTTACGCGATGTCCTCCTGGGACCGCGGCTACGGCGACTTCGCGATGCACGCCGACCTGAGCACCCTGCGCCGCGTCCCCTGGAACGAGGGCACCGCGATGCTCATCGCGGACCTCGCCTGGAACGACGCGTCGCCCGTCGTAGCAGCGCCCCGGCAGATCCTGCGCCGCCAGCTCGACCGGCTCGCGGAGCTCGGCTTCACCGCCAACGTCGGCACGGAGCTCGAGTTCATCGTCTTCAAGGACACCTACGAGCAGGCCTGGGACTCCGGCTACAAGGGCCTGACCCCGGCCAACCAGTACAACATCGACTACTCGGTCCTCGGCACCGGACGCATCGAGCCGCTCCTGCGCCGCATCCGCAACGACATGGCGGCCGCCGGACTCGTCGTCGAATCGGCCAAGGGCGAGTGCAATCCGGGCCAGCACGAGATCGTGTTCCGGTACGACGACGCCCTGGTCACCTGCGACCAGCACGCCATCTACAAGACCGGCGCCAAGGAGATCGCGTCCCAGGAGGGTGTCTCGATCACCTTCATGGCCAAGTACAACGAGCGCGAGGGCAACTCCTGTCACATCCACCTCTCGCTCGCGGACGCCGACGGCAACAACGCCATGGCCGGTTCCTCGAACGATCCCGGTGGCATGTCGCCCGTCATGCGCCACTTCCTCGCCGGGCAGCTCGCCGCGCTCCGTGACTTCTCGCTCCTCTACGCGCCCAACATCAACTCCTACAAGCGGTTCCGGCCCGGATCGTTCGCGCCGACCGCCGCCGCCTGGGGCTACGACAACCGCACCTGCGCGCTGCGCGTCGTCGGCCACGGCCGCTCGATGCGCTTCGAGAACCGCCTGCCGGGCGGCGACGTGAACCCGCACCTCGCGGTCGCCGGACTCGTGGCCGCCGGCCTGCACGGCATAGAGCAGAAGCTCGAGCTGCCCGAGGAGTGCACGGGCAACGCCTACACCGGCGACTACGCGCATGTGCCCACCACCCTGCGCGAGGCCGCCGAGCTCTGGGAGAACAGCCCCATCGCCAAGGCCGCCTTCGGCGACGAGGTGGTCGCGCACTACAGCAACATGGCGCGGGTCGAGCTGGACGCCTTCGACTCCGCGGTGACCGACTGGGAGCTTCGCCGCTCCTTCGAACGTATGTGAGGCACCCTTGCTGGAAGTACTGAACCCGGCGACGGAAGAGGTCGTCGCGACCGTCCCCGCCGCCACCCCGCAGGACGTCGATGCTGCGGTCGTACGCGCGACCAAGGCACAGCTGCGGTGGGCCGCCACCGCCCCCGCCGACCGCGCACGCCTGCTGCGCCGCTTCGCGGTCGCCGTGGACGAACACCTGGAGGAACTCGCCCAGTTGGAGGTGCGCGAGGCCGGTCACGTCATCGGCAACGCACGCTGGGAAGCGGGCAACGTCCGCGACCTCCTCGACTTCTCGGCCGGGGGGGTGGAGCGGCTGAGCGGCCGTCAGATCCCCGTGCCCGGCGGTCTGAACGTCACGATCCTCGAACCCCTCGGCGTCGTCGGCGTCATCGCGCCCTGGAACTTCCCCATGCCGATCGCCGCCTGGGGCACGGCCCCCGCGCTCGCGGCCGGCAACGCGGTCATCCTGAAGCCCGCCGAGACGACCCCGCTCACCGCGCTCCGGCTCGCCGAACTCGCCCTGGAGGCAGGCCTTCCCGAAGGTCTCTTCCAGGTCCTGCCCGGCACGGGCGGCGTCGCGGGCAACGCCCTGGTCGAGCACCCCGGCGTCGCCAAGATCGTGTTCACCGGGTCGACCCGGGTCGGCAAGCAGATCATGACCAAGTGCGCCGACCGCGTGAAGCGCCTCACCCTCGAACTCGGCGGCAAGAGCCCGAACATCGTCTTCGCCGACGCCGATGTGGAGGCCGCCGCCCTCGCCACCCCGATGTCGTATCTCGACAACTCCGGCCAGGACTGCTGCGCCCGCACCCGCATCCTCGTACAGCGCTCGGTGTACGACCGCTTCCTGGAGATCGTGCGGCCCGCCATCGAGTCGATCGTCGTCGGCGACCCGTCCGACGAGAAGACCCAGATGGGCCCGCTGATCTCCAAGTCCCAGCTGGAACGGGTGCGTTCGTACGTCCCGTCCGGCAGCGGAATCCACGGCACCGCCCCCGAAGGCCCCGGCTTCTGGTTCCCGCCGACGCTGCTCACCGACGTCGACGCGGACGCGCCGGTGGCGACGGAGGAGGTCTTCGGCCCCGTCGCCGTCGTCCTGCCCTTCGAGGACGAGGCCGACGCGATCCGCCTGGCCAACGCGACCGAGTACGGACTGTCCGGCTCCATCTGGACGCGGGACGTCGGCCGCGCGCTGCGGGTGTCAGGGGCCGTCCAGGCGGGGAACCTGTCCGTCAACTCGCACTCCAGCGTGCGCTATTGGACCCCGTTCGGGGGTTACAAGCAGTCCGGACTCGGCCGCGAGCTCGGTCCGGACGCGCTCGCCGCTTTCACGGAAACCAAGAACGTCTTCATCAGCACGGAGGCCTGAGCCCTATGTCAGACCAGAACATCTGCCGCCGCCTGGTAGGCCGCACCGCCGTCATCACCGGTGCCGGCAGCGGCATCGGCCTCGCCACCGCGCGCCGCCTCGCCTCCGAGGGCGCCAACGTCGTCTGCGGCGACATCGACGAGACCGCGGGCAAGGCCGCCGCCGAGGAGGTCGGCGGGACCTTCGTCAAGGTCGACGTGACCGACGCCGAGCAGGTCGAGGCGCTCTTCAAGACCGCGTACGACACCTACGGCTCGGTCGACATCGCCTTCAACAACGCGGGCATCTCGCCGCCCGACGACGACTCCATCCTGGACACGGGCCTGGAGGCCTGGAAGCGCGTCCAGGAGGTCAACCTCACCTCCGTCTACCTGTGCTGCAAGGCCGCCATCCCCTACATGCGGCAGCAGGGCAAGGGCTCGATCATCAACACCGCGTCGTTCGTGGCGAGGATGGGCGCCGCGACGTCCCAGATCTCGTACACCGCGTCCAAGGGCGGCGTCCTCGCCATGTCCCGCGAGCTGGGCGTGCAGTTCGCCCGCGAGGGCATCCGCGTCAACGCGCTCTGCCCGGGCCCGGTCAACACCCCGCTGCTCCAGGAGCTGTTCGCCAAGGACCCCGAGCGCGCGGCACGCCGCCTCGTGCACATCCCCGTGGGCCGCTTCGCCGAGCCCGAGGAGATGGCGTCCGCGGTGGCGTTCCTCGCCAGTGACGACTCCTCGTTCGTGAACGCGACGGACTTCCTCGTCGACGGCGGGCTCACCGGGGCGTACGTCACCCCGCTGTAGGCCCCACCGGCAGTTCACCCCGCAGTTCACCCAGCAGCCACCCACCCGTCAGCCGGGCGTCGCACGACGCCCGGCTGACCTGCGTAAACCTGGAGCGTGTTCGTGAATCTCAAGCGCCGCGCCGTAGCGGCCACCGCAGTCATCGCCGTCGCCGGAGCCGGTCTCGTCACCGTCCAGGCCACCGCGGAGGCCACCCAGCCCGCGCGGTCCAAGGCCGCGCGCTGCCCCGACCTCACCGTCTCGAAGGGCTGGTACGGCGGGCACGACGGGAACGCAGCGCGGCTCCAGCAGATGATCGACACGTACGGAAAGTGCGGCGAGCAGCACCTCGGAGGCGGCGCCAAGCCCGTCGCCACCTTCGACTGGGACAACACGGTCATCAAGAACGACGTCGGCGACGCCACCATGTTCTGGCTGCTGCGCAACAGCAAGATACGTACGCCGAGGAACGCCGACTGGCACACCACGAGCCGCTACCTCACCGACCCCGCGGCCAAGGCCCTCACCAAGGCCTGCCCCGCCACCGGCAGCACCCTGCCCACCGGCCGCGACACGGACTGCGCCGACGAGATCGCCTCGGTCTACGCCGAGGGCACCACCAAGAGCGGGGAAGCGGCCTTCGGCGGCTTCGACCACCGCCGCATGGAGCCCCAGTACGCCTGGCTCGCGCAACTCACCCAGGGCTGGTCCACCCGCCAGGTCAAGGGCTTCGCCGCGGCCGCCCGCAAGCAGAACCTCGCCGCGCCCATCGGCACCGAACAGACCGTCGGCACCGGCAAGTTCACCGGCTGGGTCCGCTATTACGACCAGCAGCGGGATCTGATCCGTACGCTCAAGAAGGCCGGATTCGATGTGTACGTGGTCTCCGCGTCGCCCGAGCCCGTCGCCGAGGTCTGGGCGAAGAGCGTGGGCGTCGACGCCCGGCACACCATCGGCATCCGCAACGTCACCGCGCACGGCAGGCTCACCGGGCACCTCAAGGGCTGCGGCACCGTCAAGGACGGCGACGACTCGATGATCACGTACATCGACGGCAAGCGCTGCTGGATCAACCAGGAGATCTACGGCGTGCGGGGCGCGGCCGCCGAGAAGGTCCAACCCGCCGACAGGCGCCAGGTGTTCGCCGCCGGCGACTCCGACACCGACATCTCCTTCCTGCGCGACGCCACGGCCCTGCGCCTCGTCCTGAACCGCAACAAGAACGAGCTGATGTGCCGCGCCTACGACAACGCCGACGGCCGCTGGCTGGTCAACCCCATGTTCATCGAGCCCAAGGGCAGGCTCGCCGAGCCCTACCCCTGCGCCACCACCGGATACACCGAACGGGACGGCACCGAGGGCCCGGTACGCCGCACGGACGGGTCCGTCATCCCCGACCAGCAGGACACGGTGCACGGAACCTGACCAGGCCTCAGGGATTGATGTACGGTCCATGCGCATGCGCAACAGACATGCCTTGGCGTTGACGCTGGCCACGGCCGCCACTCTGGCGGCCGGGTCGGCGGCACTCCCCGCGGCCGCCGCCACGCCCGCGAACTCCCCTGCTGCGAAGGCCCATTGCCCGCAGCTGTCCAAGAAACTGACCTGGTACGGCGATAACCGCGACCGGCTCCAGCAGATGATCGACGAGCGCGGACGCTGCGGCTCCCACACGCCCGGGAGCCGGGGGCACGACCAGCAGCGTCCCGTCGCCGCCTTCGACTGGGACAACACCGTCGTCAAGAACGACATCACCGACGCGACGATCGCCTGGTCCCTGCACCACGACAAGATCCTGCGTCCCGCCACCTGGAAGTCCACCAGCAAGTGGCTGACGGACGAGGCCGACAAGGCGCTCACCGAGGCCTGCGGCACCGACGTGCCCGTGGGCGCCCCGCTGCCCACCTCCACCGACACCGACTGCGCCGACGAGATCTTCGAGGTCCGCGAGGACGGGAAGACGATGAGCGGCGCCGCCGCCTTCGCGGGCGAGTGGGACCACCGGCACACCGTGCCCCAGTACGCCTGGGTGCCCCAGCTGTTCGCCGGGCACACCGTCCGCGAACTGGAGTCGTACGCCGCGAAGGCCCGCAAGGAGGTGCTCGCCGCCCCCATCGGTGCCACCCAGAAGGTCGGCACGCACGAGATCCCCGCCTACGCCCGCTACTACGAGCAGCAGCGCGACCTCATCCGCACGCTCAAGAAGGCCGGGTTCGACGTCTACATCGTCTCGGCGGGCTCGGAGCCGGTCACCGAGGTCTGGTCGAAGGGCGTCGGCATCGACCGCGAGCACACCATCGCCATCCGCTCCGTCCTCGACGGCAAGGGCCGCATCACCACCTGGAACCAGGGCTGCGGCGACGTCCCCGTCAACCAGGGCGAGGCCATCCCCTACATCGACGGCAAGCGCTGCTGGATCAACCAGGAGATCTACGGCGTCAAGGGCAAGTCGGCCTGGGACAAGCAGGACTGGTCCCACCGCATCGCGCTCGGCGGCGGCGACGCCGACACGGATGTGACGTTCGTGGGCGACGCGACCGGCGCGCACCTGGTCCTGAACCGCAACAAGAGCGAGTTCATGTGCCGCGGCTACGACAACGCCGACGGCCGCTGGGTGGTCAACCCCATGTTCATCGAGCCGCTGCCGCGCAAGACGGACCCGTACCCGTGCTCGACGGCCGCGTACAACGAACACGACGGCAGCAAGGGCCCGGTCCTGCGCGAGGACGGCTCGGTCGTGCCCGACCAGGCGGACTCGGTGTTCTGATCTTCGCGGCACGACTTAGAGTGCCGGGATGAGCATGTCGCCCCCTCCCGGCTGGTACCCGGACCCGTCGGCACCGCACGTCGAGCGCTGGTGGGACGGTTCCGCGTGGACCGAGCACCGGCGCGCGCCCGAAGCCCCGCACACGGGCCAGGCGCAGCCGGGGTTCGGCCCGCCGACGCAGCAGCTGCCGGTGCCTTCCGGGGGAGGCGGCCGGGCCAAGGCCGTCGCGCTGGGCGCGGCCGGGGTCGTCCTGGTCGCGTCGATCGTCACCGGCGTCGTACTGCTCGGCGAAGACGACGGCGAGCCGACGGGCGGCGACCCGTCGCCGACCACGTCGGAGCCGGTGGACACCCCGTCACCGACCTCCCCGACGCCCACGACATCGGCGCCCGACCCCGACCCCTCCCACCTCGTCGACCAGCTGAACGGCATCACGATCCCCGTGCCCGACGGCTGGGAGAAGGCCGAGAACACCGTCGGCAGCGACCCGACCGTCTGGACGTCGGACACCTACGACTGCCCCGGCGAGGGCGGCTTCTGCCGGCACGGCACGGTCTACTCCCGCACGGCGACGGCCACCGACGAACGCTCGCCCAAGGCGCTGGCCCTCGGGGACATCAAGGACGCGGCGGACCGGGCGTACGACCAGGACGCGATCGGCCGACGGCCCTTCGACGGCATCGCGAGCCACGAGAAGATCAAGGAAGGGACCGTGGCGGTCGCGGGCCGCTCCGGCTACTACGTCCGCTGGCGGGTTCGCACGAAGACAGGACCGGGCGGATACGTCCAGTCGCTCGCCTTCCCCTCCAGCCTCGGGTCCGAGTCGCCGGTCGTCGTCCGCATCTCCATCGACGCCGGGGACGACGCACCGTCCCTCGCCGACATGGACAAGATCACCAAGGGCATCCGGACGATCGGCGAGGGCGCGACCAGCGGCGGCGTCGGCAACAGCGTGGGCGCCACGCCCTGACGCTCCGCTGGAAGACCGGTCCCGGATCTGCGGGCCGCATGTGGCTGGTCGAGCCCACGCGGCGGAGCCGCACATGTCACAGCCCCGCGCCCCTTCGGGGCGCGGAACCGCACCGCACTTCGACAGGACCGCTCAGAGGAACGTGTGGCCCTCTCCCCGATACGTCGGCACGGTGGCCGTCACACGGTCGCCCTCGACGAGGTGGAGCACGTCGAACCGCTCGCACATCTCCCCGGCCTTGGCATGCCGGAACCACACCTTGTCGCCGATCAGGAGATCGTCGGCGGGGGCACCGAGCAGCGGGGTCTGCACCTCACCCGCGCCCTCCTGCGGGTCGTAGCGCAGCCCTTCGGGGAGATACGGCACGGGGGAGCGGTCGGGGCCCGCGGCGCCCGACGCCGGGTAGCCGCCGCCGAGCACCGTCACGATGCCGACGCCGGGCCTGCGCACCACGGGCTGCCCGAAGAGAGCGGCCGGACGCCCGCTGAACGACGTGTAGTTGTCGAAGAGCCGCGGTACGTACAGACCCGACCCGGCGGCGATCTCGGTCACCGCGTGCTCGGCCGCCGTGTGCTGGACGCTGCCCGTGCCGCCGCCGTTGACGAACTCGAGGTCCGGCGCGATCACGCGCACCGCGCGGATGGTCTCCGCCCGGCGGGCCGCGAGCTCCTTGCGGGCCGCGCTCTGCATCATCCGGATCGCCCGCGACCTGACCGGCCGCCCCGCGATCGCGTCACCGACCCCGGCCACATGCCCCTCGTACGCCATCACGCCCACAAGCCGGAAGCCGGGCCGCCGGGCCACGGCGCGGGCGAGGGCGGCGACCTGGACAGGGGAGTGCAGGGGAGAGCGCCGCGCCCCGATCCGCACCCGCCCCCCGAGGGCCTTGAACGCGGTGTCCAGTTCGAGACAGACCCGCACCTCCTCGGCCCCCTCGCCCCTGGCCTCGTCGATGAGCCGCAGCTGCGCCGGGTCGTCGACCATCACGGTCACCGACGCGGCCAGCTTCGGGTCGGCGGTGAGCTCGGCGAAGCCGGCGCGGTCGGCCGACGGATAGGCGAGGAGCACGTCGTCGAACCCGGACCGGGCGAGCCAGATCGACTCGTCGAGCGTGAACGACATGATCCCCGCGAAGCCGTCCCTGGCCAGGACCCGCTCCAGCAGGGCCCGGCAGCGCACGGACTTGCTCGCGACCCGGATCGGCTTCCCGCCCGCTCTGCGTACGAGATCGTCGGCGTTGGCGTCGAACGCCTCGAGGTCGACGATCGCGTGGGGGGCGTCGAGGTGCGCGGTGGCCCGGTTGTAGCGGGCCCGGTCTGCTGCACGGGCTGTCATGGGCGAAGCCTGCCAGACGCGATTACCCGAGGGTAGGGGGACGATCCGGGCAGATCACCCCGGCCCGCGGACTGGTTCCCTGCCGACCTGCGTCTGCCTTTAGAGTTACGCGCACAAGAGCGAGGAAACGGGGGGTGCATGAGCACGGAAGCGCGGCGGACTCCCGTCCCGCCACAG
>NZ_SRIC01000250.1 GCF_004684775.1 Streptomyces sp. MZ04 | reverse complement strand
CCACACCACCCGTCCCGCCGAGCCCCACCACGCCCGTCCCGGCAGAGCGGAGTCCGGCGTTCGGCGCCTATCTCGACTACGGCCCCAAGGGCGTACAACGGATGGCGGAGCTCAGCACCTGGCTGGGCGGCGCGGAGCTGCGCGTCGGCCACACCTATCTGCCGGGTGACCGGTGGAGCAACATCGAGGGGGCGCCGAACTTCCTGGAGAGCTGGGCACAGTGGCGGCGCGCGAAAGACGACCGGCTCTTCGTGCTCAACGTCCCCATGCTGGAGCGCAACGAGGAAAACGTCGGTGACTGGGAAGTCCGCTCACAGCTCCGCAAGGGCGCCGCGGGCGATTTCGACGAGCATTTCCGCACCCTGGCCGAACGCCTCGTGAAGCTCAAGGTGCCCGACACGGTCGTCGTGCTCGGCTGGGAGATGAACGGGACCACGTACACCCACCGGTGCGGTCCCGACCCGGAGTCCTGGAAGAAGTACTGGAAACGCGTCATCACCACGATGCGTTCGGTGCCGGGCCAGAAGTTCAAGTTCGACTTCACCCCGAACCGGGGCCGCGACGCCATTCCGTGGACGCAGTGCTATCCCGGTGACGACGTCGTGGACATCATCGGCATGGACTCCTACGACCAGCCGGCGGGCCAGTCCTTCGCCGAGCAGGTGAGCGAGCCGTACGGACTGCAGGAGCACGTGGAATTCGCCGCCGCCCACAACAAGCCGATCTCGTATCCCGAGTGGGGTCTTTTCCGCAACGGCGACAACGAGGAGTACATGCGGAAAATGCTCGTCTGGATGGACAAGCACAAGCCGTTCTACAACACCGTCACCGACTACTGCCCGCACGGCGTGTGGCAGTGCGAGGACAACCCCAAGGCGTCCAAGGCGTACCGGTCCCTGCTCTTCGGCCGCAAGGACACCGAGCCGGCTCCGCAGCCGAACCAGCCGCCCCAGCCGCCCCAGCCGGTCGTGCCGACGCATCCGCCCAACTGCTCCCCGCTGGAGATGGGCGACTGGGTCGAGTACTGGCTCGGCGGCAAGCTCTGCATGCGCCTGGACTGGTGGAGCCGCCGCTGATCCGGCATCGCGCGGTGGCGGCGGCACGCCTCAGGAACCGCCGCCACCGCGCTCCTCCCGCCGGCACAGGTACTCCTTGCAGCGGCTGCGGGCGGCCGCGTCGCAGGCGGCCGCCCGCAGCACGGGGGCGGTGCGGCGGCGGGCCAGCAGGAAGCGGTGGTTGGTGACCGCCTCGGGGCGCCAGTGGTGTTTGTACGGTTCGTTGCCGCGAAGGAGGCTGAGCACCCGGGCGCGGTCGCCCTCGGCATGCTCGGTGCAGGCGTTCAGGAGCATGGTCGCCACGTCGACCTTCCGCTCCCGCAGCCGCGGATGCGCGCCGTAGAGATAGCCGCCGACCAGGCCGGGCGAGAGCAGCGTCAGATCGGCCGCCACCACGTCGTCGTCGAGCCGGAACTCAGTGACGACCGCGTCGCCCGCCCTGACCATGAGCCCCACCGACCTGATCAGGTGCTCGGAGAACCGCGGCTGGAGGTGCTCGGACGTCACCTTCCTTCCCTGCCACTGGAGTTGGTGCAGGTGAAGGAGTGTCCGCACCGAGGCGTCCACCTCGTCATGGCGTACGATCCGCCGCTCGACGCCCAGTGCGTCCATCTTCCGGATCTTGGCGCGCGCCCGCTGGGCCCGCGGGGTGGGCAGCCGGCCGAGCAGTTCGTCCATGGAGGCCGCGGGCAGCTCAAGGCAGAGGGAGTCCGTCAGGCGCAGCCGGGGTCCGCGCCACTGTTCGTAGATCCGTTCCACGGCGGCACCCGACCTGACCTCGCGGAAGTCGATCAGCGCGCCGCGGGCCAGCCTCGACAGACCGACGGCGAGCGCCTCCGAGGCCTCATCGGCGTACTCGTCGTCGAGCAGCACATCAGTGAAGTCGGAGATGGCGCCGCCCAGCGGCACCAGCGCCGGGAGCGGCAGACGGGTCCGCATCAGCGGCGCGGCGGCGACGAGCTCGCCGTCCCTGCGCACGAGCACCACCCGGAGCCGCCCGCGCCTGCCGTAGGAGAGCCACCACGAGTGCAGCCACGCATGGCTCTGGAAGGGCGTCGCCGTCCGGCACCGGCGGTGCAGCCTCGCCCACGCCGCCGCGAGCGCCCCGAACTCCTCCTGGTCCGCGCAGACTTCGACGGTCAGGGCGGGGCACGCGGGGCCGTGCGGGGCCATCACATCTCCCGGCCGAGATCGGCGGCCTGCGCGGGTCCGGGCACGGGGGCCGCCACCGCCTCCTCGGTGCGCCGGGGCCGTACGAGCAGGGCGAGGCCGCCGAGCAGACCGCCCGCGCTCGCGCCCACCAGGGCCGTCATGGGCGGTGACGCCGACGCGGGGGCCGCCGGCTTGATCGCCCGGGAGAGCTGGAGCAGCCGTACCCGCGTGCTGTCCTTGGTGTGGTTGGCGTTGTTGGTCAGGGACCGCGACACCGCGTTGGCGATGTCGCGCGCCTTGCCGGGCTTGGCGGCGGTCGCCGAGATGGAGATCATCGGCGCGTCGGGCGAGGTGGCCGCCTGCACGCTGTCGCGCAGCGTCTGCGGCGAGACCCCCGACTCGACCTGGGCGTCGCCGAGCACCGCGAGCTGGGTGGCGACGCGGCCGTACGCCTGGGCGAAGCCGAGCGCCGCGGTGGGGTCGGACTCCCCCTGCGGCACGGCGAGCACGTAACTGGTGGCCGTGTACGTCGGTGTCTTCACCACGCCGTACGCGCCACCGGCCAGGGCGCCGGCCAGCGCACCGGCCGGCAGCAGCCACCACGCGGGAAGGCGCTTGACGCGGCCGAGCACCGTGGCGGGCGGTCCTGCCGGGCGGTGCCTTCGCTTAAGGGTTTCGGTCATCGGGAACTCACTCTCGGGGTCGCGCGTCTCGGGTCGGGCATCTCGGCGTCGGGTGTCTCGGGGTCGGGTGTCTCGGGGTCGGGCCGGCGGCAGCTGTCTCGTACACACGCATCAACTGATCGGCGCTGCGCGTGATGCTGTAGTGGTGCGCGGCGTCCAGCGGCAGCCGCTGCCGCGCCCCCGCGTCCCGGGCCCGCAGCAGCGCCCGGGCGAACGAATCCGGGTCCCCCTGCACACGCAGCGCCCCGCGGGACGCGCCCGGCGGCAGGTCCTCGACGGCCGGGCACCTGACGTAGAGCACCGGCAGACCGGCGGCGAGACCCTCCACCACGGCGAGGCCGAAGGCCTCCTCGGGCGAGGGCGATGCGAGGACGTCCATGGCGGCGAGGAGCGCGGGCAGGTCACCACCCTCGGCGTCCGTGCCCGTGGCCAGGTGCGGGCGCTCCCCGGCGAACAACACCCGGTCCGCGACGCCCAGTTCACGTGCCGTCGCGCGCAGCCGGGCCTCGTCGGGGCCGCCGCCGACGAGCAGGACGCGTACGTCACCGGGCAGCGCGGCCAGGGCGTGCAGCAGGACGTCGAAGCGCTTGCCCGCCGCGAGCCGCCCCACCCCGCCGACGACGAACGCCTCGCCGTCAAGGCCCAGTTGGCGGCGGGCCGCGATCCGGGCCCGTGGATCGAAGCGGAACCGCTCGACGTCGATGCCGTTCGGTACGACGTGGATGCGCTGCCGGGGCACGCCCCACCGGCTGAGCCGCTCGGCGACGGACGGCGAGACCGCCACGGTGGCCCGGCCCAGGCGCTCACCGGTCAGGTACAGGGCGCGGACACCGGCGGTCAGCGGGCGGCCCTCCATCTGGGAGTCGCCCAGGGAGTGCTCGGTGGCCACGACCGCCCGGGTCCCCGCAAGGCGCGCGGCGATCCGCCCGTACAGGCAGGCGCGGTAGAGGTGGGTGTGCACCAGGTCGTATCCGCCGCCCCGGATCAGCTTCACGAGGCGGGGCAGCGCGCCCATGTCACGGTTGCCGGACATGTCCAGGTGGATGACGCGCACCCCGTCGGCCGTCAGACCGTCGGCGACCGGGCCGGGGTTGGTGAGGGTCACGACGTCGCAGGAGGCGGGCAAGTGCCGCAGCAGCAGCCGCAGTTGCTGCTCGGCGCCGCCCACGCCGAGGCCGGTGATGATGTGCAGGGCCTTCACGGAGTCACCGCCGGTTCGCGGACCGCGCGGCGGCGGAAGCGGTGGAGGCGCAGCTTCAGGTGCAGCCGCAGGGCGGTGTCCCGCCGGCCGATGTGGACGCGCGGCAGGGCGTGGATCCCGGTCAGCGGGCCGGGGGAGATCGCGCACGCGTAGCGGTAGCCCGCCTCGCGTACGGCGTCGACGACCCTCGCGTCGACCGTGCCGTACGGATAGCAGAAGCCCTCCACCTCGCGGCCCACGAGCTCGGCGAGGGCTTCCCGGCTGCCGCTGGTCTCCCGCCGCAGCAGCCGGTCGTCGGCGCTGGTGAGGTCGACGTGGGTCAGGCCGTGCGAGGCGATCTCCATCCCCTCGGCGGCCGCGCGCCGGATGCCGTCGGCGTCGAGCAGCGGTTTGCGCGGCCCGAGCGGGTCCCAGGCGTTCTCGCCGGCCAGCCTGCCCGGCAGGACGAAGACGGTGGCGTCGAAGCCGTACTGGTGAAGGAGCGGAAGCGCGTGGTCGACGAAGTCGGTGTACCCGTCGTCGAAGGTGAGGCCGACCAGGTCCCGCCCCTCGCCGCGGGCGCGCGCGTCGAGGAGCCGCGTCATGCTCACGCCGCGCAGGCCCTGCCGCCGCAGCCACCGCAGTTGGGCCGCGAGGCGCTCGGTGGAGACGGTGATCTCGTAGGGATCGTCCGCGCAGTCGTCCACGGAGTGGTACATCGCCACCCACATCGGCGCCTCGGGCAGCAGGGTCCAGGGCCTGTGGCCACGTGCTGTGTCAACGGACATGCGGGAGCTTTCGTGTGACGGAACGGACGATAGAGGGGACGACGGAGCGGACGACGGGCTCGAAGGCCTGGGGCCGCAGCGCCCAGAGCACCAGCGCGAAGACACCGGCGACGGTCAGGCTCCCGGCCGCGACCCCGACGAGCGGGGACGCGACGCGCATCGCCACGGCCGCGCCGAATCCGGTGGCGCACACCATCGCGGCCGCTGGCTTGGCCAGTTCGGCAAGGACGCGGCGGACCCGGATCGGCACATTGCGCGGCCCCATCCCGCACAGCAGCACGATCGCCGTGACGCTGATGCCGGCCGCGTTGGCGAGCGCGATGCCGCGTACGCCCCACAGGTCCACGGCCCGGCTGCCGATGACGGCCGTCGCGGCGACCCCCACCGCCATCGCGCCCAGCGGGTACCACGTGACCCGATGGCCGGAGAAGTACGAGCGGACCAGCGCGCCCACCAGCGTGTGGCCGAGGAGCCCCAGGGCGTACACGCGCATGACGGCCGCCGTCGCCGTGGTGTCGGCGGGCGTGAACGCGCCGCGCTGGAACAGGAGTTGGATGATCTGCGGCGCGCACGCGATCACCACGGCGGCGCCGAGCAGCACGACGCACGCGGCAAGCGCCAGGTCGCGTTCGACGCGGGACCTGGCCCGCTTGACGTCCCCCTCGGCCAGGGCCCGCGCGACGACCGGGAGCGTGACCGTGCACAGCATCAGGGAGAGGATCATCGGCACCTGGGCGACTTTTTGCGCGTAATTGAGGTGCGAGATGGCCCCGGCGGGCAGCGACGACGCGAGGAAGCGCTCGATGAGGACCTGCGACTGGCGGCACAGCGCGAACAGCAGCACGGTGGCGATGAGCGCGCCGCTCATCAGCCGCGCCGCCGACGCCTCGTCCGTCGCGGTGCCACTCGGCGTGATCACAGGACGCCGCCGCAGCTGCCGCCAGAGCGAGGGCGCCTGCACGGCCACCATCAGTACGCCGCCGATCGCGACGCCAAGCGCGGCGGACCGGACGCCGCCGCGCCCGTGGAGCACGAACAGGGTGCCGATGATGCCGACGTTGTAGGCGACGTAGATGGCGGCGGGCGCCACGAACCTGCGGTGCGCCCGCAGCGCCGCGCTGCAGTAGCCGGCGAGGCCGAAGCTCAGGGCGCAGGTTGCGGTGAGGCGGGTGCAGTCCACGGCGAGCCGCGGGTCGGGCAGGCCCGGCGCGAGCAGCGCCACCAGGTGCGACGCCTCCGCCATCAGGACGAGCCCGACGCCCGCGAACGCCAGCGAGAGGCGCGGCAGCGTGGCGGCCACGAGCTCTCGCACCGGGTCCTCCCGCGCGTTGCGGCGGCGGGCCAGGGCCATGCTGAAGGCCGGTACGAGGGCGAACGCGAGGCCGTCCTCGATGAGCAGGGTGGTGGCCACCTCGGGCACGGTCCACGCGACCAGGAAGGCGTCGGTCTCGGAGCCCGCCCCGAAGAAGTGCGCGAGGGCCTGGTCGCGCCCGAGCCCGAGCACCGCCCCGGCCACGGTGAGCACGGCGGTGACGAACGCCGCCTTGGCGAGAAAGCCGTTGGAGGGGTCGGATCCCTTGGGGGGCGCCGCCTCGGTGGCAGGGGCGAGCACCTTGCCGGCCGGGGCGGCGTCGACGGAGCGGGTGGTCGATGTCATCGCGGGACCTCCCCCTCCAACGCCCGCCGGGACAGCGCCCACCAGGCGACGAGCCCGAGCACGACCGCCATCAGGACCGTCGACGGGCCGCCGATGTCGGCGTACGCGAAGTCCACGAGCTGCCACACGAGCAGCCCGCACGCGACCAGGGCGCAGTCCAGGCCGCTGCCCGGTCCGCCGCGCGCATGCACCAGGCGCCGCAGCCCGAGCACGAGGCAGGCCAGCCAGCTGCCCGCGAGGGCGCACAGGCCGAGCAGCCCCTGCTCGCTGAGGACGAGGAGGTACATGTTGTGCGGGGAGAGCAGCGGCTGGCGGCGGAACTCCGCGCCCGCGCCGCCGGTGTCGCTGCCGGAGGAGAGGGCCACCGACGCGTGGCTGTCGCGGTGGTCGGGGAACGCCTTGAGCCCGACGCCCGTCAGCGGCTTGTCGCGCCACATGTCCACGGCCGCCGCCCACATCGTGTACCGGTCGGTGATCGACTGGTCCGGGGCGTCGGCCACCTGCGTGATGCTGGTGATCCGCTCCTGCAGCATCGCGGTGCCGATCCCGAACCCGCCGACGAGTACGACCGCCGCGGCGGTGACGGCGGCGAGCACCTTCAGCGCCCGCCGCACTCCCGCGAACGCCAGCTGCGCGCCGCACGCCACGGCGGTGGCGATCCAGGCGCCGCGGCTGAAGGACAGCGCGAGGGGGACGATCAGGAGCAGCGCGCAGATCACGGCCGCCTGCCGCTGTTTCGGGGCCGCCGGGCCGAGCGCGAGGGCCAGGGCGCACACCACTCCGTACGACACGACGGTCGCCATGCCCATGACGTCGGAGGCCCCGAAGGTGCCCACGGCCCGGATGTCGGCGCCCATGTAGGTGGCGCCCGTGCCCGTGACGTACTGGTAGACGCCGAACGCGCCCTGCCACAGCGCGAGGCCGATGAGGGACCAGGCCACCAGGCGGAAGTCGCGGCGGTCCCTGACGAGTACGAGGACGGCGGCAGGCACCAGGACGAAGATCTGGAGGTAGCGCACCAGGCCGGTCGTCCCCGCGGACACGGTGCTCGCGCCGACGGCGGCGACCGCGATGCCGAGCACGGGCAGGCCGAGCACGACGGCTGCGGTCCGCGTCAGCGGCCGCCGCGCCGTGCGCACGGCGTGGGCCACGCACCAGAGCACGACGAGGCCGGACGCGGCGTCGGCGATCGTGCCGCCCCCGGAGTCGGGGCCGCTCGACGGCACGGGCAGCGCGAGCAGCCCGACGAGCAGCATGACCGGCAGCACGGGCGCGGCCCCGCGCAGGGCCGCCGAGATCGCGGCGGCCGGTGAGCCGGGCGGGAAGATACTGATCGACGCGCTGTTCACCGGGTCAACTCCCTGACGGGCGTACGAGGGAGGCCGCGGTCCGGAGCAGGATGCACAGGTCCTGCCAGAACGACCAGCTGTCGATGTAGGCGTTGTCGAAGCGGCACCGGTCCTCGATCGAGGTGTCGCCCCGAAGGCCCTGGATCTGCGCGAGGCCCGTGATGCCGCTCGGCATGCGGTGGCGTTCCGCGTAGCCGGGATACGCCTGACTGAACTTGGCGACGAAGTAAGGGCGTTCGGGGCGCGGCCCGACCAGGCTCATGTCGCCCCGCAGGACGTTCCACAGCTGCGGCAGCTCGTCGAGCGACGTACGGCGCAGGAACTGGCAGAACCCGCTCATGTGCTGCTCGCCCGCGACGGTCCACCGGGTGGCGGCCTCGTGCGGATCGGCGGGCCGGTGGGTGCGGAACTTCAGCAGGGTGAAGGGCCGCCCGTCCCGGCCGACGCGCTCCTGACGGAAGATCACTCCCGGGCCGTCGCTCGACCGCAGGACGGCGGCGCAGACCAGCAGGACGGGGCTGAGGAGGAACAGCAGGATCCCCGAGGTCACCAGGTCGAGGGCGCGTTTGCTGATGCTGCGGTGCCGCTGCCCGGCCGGTGCGAGCGGCCGGCAGGGGAACCCGGCGATGCGCCCGGAACGATAGCGGCGGCCCGGCGCGTCGTACCCCGGCGGCTGGGTCGCGTCGACCGCCCATACGTCGCAGCCCGATGCGCTCAGCGACCGCAGCCAGCCGATCTGCTCCGGGCCGGGGTCGGGCCCGACGACCAGCACGGTCCGCACGCTGTTCTGGATGACCGCGCGGCGCAGCTCCTCCAGCGTGCGGAGCACCGGCAGTTCGGCGCCTTCGGCCGCTTCCGTCCGCTCTCCTTGCGCCTCGGCCACGATGCCCACGGGCCGCACCCCGGCCTGCGGATGGCGAAGGACCGCGTCCGCCACCCGCCGGGCGACGCCACCGGGGCCGACGACGAGCGCGGGGCGCGGCTGGCGCAGCACCGCACGGCGCGCCCGCAGGTACACGGCGCCGCGCCCGGCGCAGCTGAGCACGCACTGCAGGGCGGCCGCCGACGCCAGGGTGGTGGCGGAGACCGGGTCGAGCGCGGAGAAGCTCGCCGCGAGGAGACCTGCCGCGCCCCAGGTCACCGCGATCTGCCAGGCCAGCACGGGCAGTTCGTCGAGCACGGAGGGCACGGCCACCCTGCGGTACAGCGCGGCGCGGGTGTTCAGGCTGGTCACGCCGACGACCAGCACGGCCACCAGCAGGGGGTGGCGCTGCGGCCCGGCGAGGAGCAGGGTGCCGAGCAGGGCCGCGGCGCAGTCGACGGCCAGCAGCGGGAAGGCCGCGGGGCGGCGCACGGAGGAGCCGAGGCCGATGGTCGCCCGCAGGCTTCGCCCGGCCGCGCGGGGAGGGACGACCGACGCGGTGACGACGGCTTGGTCCGCGGCCCGTGGCTGCGTGGCAGGGGTGGCGACGGTTCGTTCCGCACTCACGGGTTGATGGACTCCCTGCACTCGGTGGGGGCCACGCCCAGCAGCTCCCGGTACACGGCCGCGACAGCGTCCGCGGTGTGCCGCACGTCGTGGGTGTTCCGTACGTGGCGGTGCGCCTGGCGGCCGAGCTCCGCGCACAGCCACCGGTCGCCGAGGAGAGCGATGAGGGCCCGAGCGAGGGCCCCGGGGTCTTCTCGGGGGACCAGGCCGTGCGGCACGAGTCCGGGCGGCAGGCTCTCGCGCGCACCGTCCACATCGGTGACCACGACCGGGCGCGCGCAGGCCATGGCCTCGAGCGGTACGAGCGCCATGCCCTCCCACCGGGACGGCAGGACGACGAGGTCGGCGGCCCGGTACCAGGGCGCGGCGTCCTCGATGTCCCCGGCGAACAGCACGGACGGGGGCGCCTGCCGGCGCAGCGCGGGTCCGTCGGGCCCGTCCCCCACCAGCACGAGCCGGGCCAGCGGCAGCCGCTCAGCCACTGTCGGCCAGGCCCGCAGCAGTACGTCCTGTCCCTTCTGCCGGCAGAGCCGGCCCACGCACACCACCAGGGGCGCCGCGTGCGCGATGACCTCGTCGAGCCCGAGCGCGGCCCGGCCCGCGTCGGTGTCGCCGGGCCCGAAGCGCTCGACGTCCACCCCGTTCGGCACGACCGACCACCGGGCGGCGATCCCGGAACGCTGCCCGGTACGCCGCTCCGCCTCGCTGACACAGACCACGTGCGAGGCCCACCGCGCCCCGAACTGCTCCCATTTCAGGGCGAGTTGGGCGGTGACACCGCCGACCGCCTCGAAGGACCACGCGTGCGGCTGGAACACCGTGGGCAGCCGGCCGCGGACGGCGATGCGTGCCGCGAGCCCCGCCTTGGCGCTGTGCGCGTGCACCACGTCCGGCCGGAGCTCGTCGACGATGCGAGCGATGCGGCGCACCTCGTCCGGCAGCCGCGGCCCCGGCGAGCGCGTCGCCTCCCAGCGGTGGGTGCCGCAGCCAAGACCCCGCACGGCGTCCGGCAGCCGGCCGCCGTCCGGACACGCCACGTCGACCCGCATCCCCGCGGACAGCTGGGCTCCCACCAGGTCGGTGACCACACGGGCCACTCCGCCGTCGACGGGCTGCGTGACGTGAAGGACCCGCGGCCAGAGGGCAGTTGATGACTGTTGCATGCACGGCGCCTTGCTCAGGGGGAGGTGGTGCGCTACCGCTTCGCGTCGACAGCGGCGAAGAGCACACCGGCCCAGGCGGACTCTCGCTGCGAGGCGAGACGGATGACCGAGTTGGCAGCGCGGACGACCCCGCCGCGCCGCAGCGCGTGGTGGCGCTCCGCGAACTTGGTGGTCGCCGCTTCCGCCGCGGGGGGTGCGGCGACGGCGGGGCCGCCCGTCGCCGAGACGGCCGCGAACGAAAAGGCGCACAGCATCGCACGGCGCAGAAGCGGGCCCAGGGAATTGCGCATGACCGGCGTTACCCTTTCGGGAAGATTCCGAACCAGGATGGAGAATTAAAATGGGAAAGTCACACTAGCCTCGTAAACTTCCCGCATTCGTTCTGTCAAATGGCTTCAGGAGGAGAGCAACACTAGCCGCTTTCTGAATTTATCCAGGAAGGCTGACAAGTGTGTCGGAATCGTGAAGCACCGCGCGTCCACCGCACTCCGGGAACGCCGCCGGTACGCCACCCGTGCGCCGCCGCGTTAACCTCGCGCCAGCAGATCACCCTTTTGGGCCCACAACCCCCGCGAGCGACGCCCGTTGATCCATGGGCCGGGCACTCCGCCCTGCCGATGCATCAACTGACCAAGGAGCAACTCTCCATGTCGCGTACCGCGAAGGCTTTCGCCCTCACCTCCGTTGCCGTTGCCGCCGTGGCCGGCAGCGCCGGCATCGCCGCCGCCGACGCCGGCGCCCAGGGGGCCGCCACCCACTCCCCCGGCGTCGGCTCGGGCAACGTCGTCCAGGTTCCGGTTCACATTCCGGTCAACGCCTGCGGCAACACCATCAACTTCATCGGCCTGCTGAACCCGGCGTTCGGCAACACCTGCGTCAACAGCTGACACCTCGGCAGCTGACGCTGCGGCAGTCGGCTCTCCGCGACGGCCGCCCTCCCCCCTGGGAGGGCGGCCGTCGTGCGTTCCGCTTCGCCCCCTGTGCGACCCCGCACGGCCCGCATGCCCCAAATGGCAGTCGCTCGGTTGCGGTCGGCCTTCACCGCTTTCACGGTGAACACAAGATCTGACGCATCACCGAAGGGAACATCCATGCGTGCTCTGCCCGCACGGCGTATCGCGACCTCCGTCCTTTGCGCATCACTCCTCCTCGGGACGGCCGGTCCCGTCATCGCCGCCGAGAACGACTCCCCCCACGGCAGCGCCCAGGAGGCCGCCCGCGCACCGGTACCCGGAGCGGACGCGCTGCTCGCCCAGACCAAGACCCTGGGCGACGCCGGCGGTGTGCTCACCCCGGTCACCGCGCTGCTCGACGCCATCCTCAAGGCCGACAGCGGCCAACTGCCCGCCGCGGACGCCACGAAGCACGCCGACGCGGTGAAGGGCGCCATCACGGCGGCCACGGCGGCGGCCCCCAAGGCCCCCGC
>NZ_SRIC01000249.1 GCF_004684775.1 Streptomyces sp. MZ04 | reverse complement strand
AGGGTTGGGTGGATGTCCAGTGCCAGCGACGGGAATCGCCCAGCGACACCAGAGCGATCAGCAGGGTGAGCACCCAGGTGATCTGGTCGCCGCCGTCCGGGATGGAGATGCCGGTGAAGACGCTGAAAGCCACGTAGGCGTGGGGAATGGCGGTGAGACGGGGCCTCCAGCCGCTCGCCGCGACGAGCAGCACGAGGCAGCACAGCCAGCGGACGGTGTCGTAGTGATCGGGCTCCACGAGGCAGAAGGCGCCTCCGCCGGCGACTCCCTGGCACAGCGGGTACTGGCCCACGGTCGCCACTTCCTGGAAGAGGGAGGCGGCGTCACTGAACGCGAGCGTGCCCAAGGTGCCCAGGGCCAGCAGGGTACGGGCCAGTCCGTATCCGGTGCCCCAGGGAAGGGTGATCGTGCGCTGTCGCATCAGCACGTCACCTCCACAACCAGGACGCGTTCCGGGGTGTGGGTCTCCGGGACGAGGTCACGCCAGGCCCAGGGTGTCGGACGCTCCGCCGACAAGCCGATCGTCCCGCACAGTGTGGGGTTCGGTTGCTTGTTGTCGATGCTCCGGGCGGCTGCGCCGAATTTCTCGAGACAGGTCGCTCTGCTCTCGTCGCAGGAATGCCAGTCGTCCTGTTTCGCGGCCGAGAGCAGCATCGCTATCTCGACGCCTTGGGCGCGCGATGCGCGGTTGAGTCCGAAGGCGTTTCGCGGTTCCGCGTGCGGCGTCAGCGACTTTGATTCCCAGTTGCCCGATTCCCTCTTGAACGGAATCACTTCAGGGTCGCGCGGGGATTTAGTGAAGAACGCCCATCCTTGCGGCGCCATGTTCGCCACGGTGTGCTTGACCTCTTTCTGGGCCGGCAGCGATATGACGTTCTTGGGCAACTGTTCCTGGACCGCGTACAGGATGGCAACAGCCCAGATGAGGATGATGGAGACGATCGCCTTCGGCGAGACAGCGACGGAATCGCTTCTGTGATGACTGAAGGCGTCGTAGAGATAACGGAATTTACGTTTCATTTTGATGTGGTTCCTTGCCCCCAAAGGACGCCATGCGGCAGGGCCGGTGGGAGGGGGGAGTCTGCAGCCTCCCCCCTCCCACCGGGCGCTGCTTACGCGGCCTTGAGTGCCTTGGTGACCTGGGCGACAGCCTCGTCCTTCGACAGCTGGGTTCCGTCGCCGGTGGTCGGCTGGGCGCTCCAGAACCAGTTCTTGCCCTTGACGAAGTTGGCGCCCACCGCGACGGTGACGGTGACAACGGCACCGGCGGCCGTTACGACGGCCGCGACATGCACCACCGCGGCGCCCACCGCGACGGTGACGCCACAGCGCTGGCCGTTCTCCACGGGCATGGCGGACTTGTCTGCCTTGGCCACGGAGAGAAGCGTTTCCTGGGCCTCGGAGACTGCCCGCTCCACCTTGCGCGGGTCGCCGCTGCGGGACTTCTTGCTGAAGTCGGCGAAGAAGCCGGGCGACTTCTTGTTGATCAGCTTGATCACGGCGTCGGAAGCGCGCTTCTCGTCAGCGGATTCGTTGTCGAGATGCTGACGCGCCTCGGCGAAGAGATCCAGCCGGGACAGGTCCTTCCCGACCTCGCCCTGCGAGAAGAACAGGCCTCGGAAGATGTTCTCGCCGTCGGTCTTGGCCGATATCGCAGGAGTGCTGACCGCCGTCTTGGCCGTGTCCGTGCCGGTGTCCGCGGCAACCGCGTTGGACCCCACCACACAAACGGCTGCCGCCGTGATGCCGGCAACGGCCAGGATTCCGCGCTGCTTGATTCTCATTGTGTTCCCCTCGAGTCGGTGAAAACGGCGAGGGGTAACCCACGTGCGGTCAACACGTTTCCCCCCGTCGTGTGACTACCGTGAAGATCCTTTCATGATGCCGTGAAGTTTGTGGCTGGAGTGACCAGAGTCACATGTGTCGCCAAGTGCCCTGCGGTCGGCGCGACTTCGCCTTCCGTGAAGGGAACCTATGGTGCTAGCGTCATTGGCATCATGCTGCTGAGACTGAACGCTGCGGATGCCCGCCCTCTTCACGAACAGGTGGCGGGCGCGATCCGGCGTGCCATCGCCGAGGGAGAGTGCGCGCCGGGGGACCGACTGCCCCCGGCCCGTGAGCTGTCCCAGGCGCTTGGCGTCAACGCCAACACAGTGCTGCGAGGGCTCAGGACGCTGCGGGACGAAGGCGTCCTCGAGTTCCGGCGGGGCCGCGGTGTGACCGTGGCCGACGGCGCGGACCAACGTTCCGACCTGGTGGAACAGGTACGTGCCCTCGTCGCCGACGCGGCTCGCCGGGGCTACAGCAAGGCCGACATCATCGCCATCATCGAGGGGGATTCGTGAACGAGCGCGCAAGGCGTGGAGGCGGAACAGCCTGGGCGGGTGCCGGCTGGTGCGCCGGTGTCCTGGTACTGCTCCTGTGCATACCGCTGGCGGCGAGCGGCCGGCTGCCGGACAGGCTGGCGACGCACTGGGGCACGGGCGGGGAGCCCGACGGGTCCATGCCGCTGTGGGCGGCTGTCTTCTTCCCCGTGCTGGTCTGGCTGGTCCTGGTACTGGCCGTGGTCCTCTTGGCGAGGCGCCCGAACAGCGGGGCCCGGGGATGGGCCGCCATCTCTCTGGCGTCAGGAGGGGTGTTCCTGGTCGGCGGACAGGCCTCGATCGTGCGGGCCAATCTGGACCGGTCCGACTGGCACGCGGCCGACTCGGTGACACCCTGGGTGATCGCGGCGATCACGGTGGCCGTCACGGCAGGCGCACTCGCCTGGCTGGCCACCCGCGGCCCCGCCACCGGGCAGCGGCAGGCAACAGGCCCCGGCATGAGCATTCCACCGGACCAGCAACTCGCATGGTTCTCCCGCACGTCCAACCGGTGGCTCCACGCGACCTCGGCCGTCACCGGATTCGCGGCACTGGCCATCACCGCGGTCGGCGCAGGTGGTCTCATCCCCCTGCACGCAGCGCTGATCGCTCCGTTCGCGTTCACCTCGCTCGTCGTACTCGGCTGCTCTTCCGTGCAGGTACGCGTCAGCGAGCAAGGCGTGAAGGTGTCGTTCGGCCCGCTCGGCTGGCCGGCGCGAAGCTGGGCCGTCCAGGACATCGAGTCCGCCCGCGTCGAGCACCGCACTCCCGCACAGGTGGGAGGCTGGGGCTACCGGCTGAGCGGCCTGGGCACCACCGTGATGCTGCGCGGCGGGGAATGCCTCGTCATACGGGCCAGGGGCAAGGACTTCGCCGTCAGCGTGGACGACGCCGAACGCGGCGCCGGGCTCCTGAACGCCTTGAGCGCGGAACGCGCGGGCGGGCACCGGTCATGAGTACGCACGGAAGTATCGGGCCCTTCGCTGAGCCCGCCGGTTCGCGGCCCGGAGCCATTGCCCGGGCCGGGTCGCCCTTCTTCGAGGCGCGGTGGTGATGGTCGACGAAGGCTGCCTGCCGTCAGCCGCTCACCTGCTGAGTGGGCAGCCGCATGGATGTGCCGGGACTGCTGGTGAGCCACCTACGCCGGGTGCTCCTGGCCCTGGGCGTTCTGGCACCTCACCGCGAGGGCCGCGATGTCGTCGTCGAGCCTTCCGCCGCTGTAGTGGAGCAGGTCCCGGTGAAGCCGGTCGAGCAGCTCGCGGGGCTGCTCCGGGCCCTGCCGCCGCATCCAGTCCGGCAGCGGGAAGAACTCGCCGGTGCGGTCCCGGGTCTCCGATACGCCGTCGGTGTAGAGCAGCAGCTGGTCGCCTTGGGCGAAGGCCACGGTGTCGACGCAGTAGTAGTCACCGATGAGTGCTGCGAGGTTGAGAGGCGCCGAGGGGGTGGTGGGCTCCAGGACGCGGATCCTCCCGCGATGAGCAAGTAGTGGTGGGGGGTGCCCGCAGTTGAGAAGTCTGACGTGGCCGCCGCCGTGCGGGATCTCGGCGATGAGAGCGGTGGCAAAGTGCTCTGGCAGATCCGGGGCGAGAAACGCAGCGCTGTGGCGGGCGATGCTGGTCTCCAGACGATGGACGACGCCCCGCAGGTCGGGCTCGTCGTACGCGGCCTCCCTGAAGCAACTGATCACCGCCGAGGCCGCCCCCACCGCGGACAGGCCCTTGCCCCGAACGTCGCCGATGAGGAGCCGGACCCCGTAGCGTGTGTCGGCCGCCTCATAGAAGTCGCCGCCGATCCGGGCCTGCTCTTGCGCCGCCAGATACAGCGACTCGATCTCGATGTCCTCGAAGCGGCGCGGCAAGGGGCGCAGCAGCACCTTCTGGGCCGCGTCGGCGACGAGCCGGACCTGGAAGAGAATCTCCTCCCGCTGGAGTCGGACATGGCTTGCGTATGCGGCGGCCAAGGTGACGGCGACGATCGCGGCCGCCGTGTATTGCGTCCCCAGATCGGCGTAGAAGAAGCTGAGGCTGATCATGACCAACAGGCAGAACGCCCCCAACAGGATCGTGGGAAGCACGGGCCACATCGCGGCGGCGAGGGCGGGGGCGGCGGGCAGAAGGCGACTGAAGGCAATCTGCCTCGGTGTGGAGAACGCCAGGCCGGCGATGAGGACGGTGAGGATCATCGGTGACAGATGGGCAGCGGCCCACCTGTCACCGTGGGGCGGACGACGGCGTCGCAGCCGTCCGAACGTGATCACGAAATGCATCATATCGGTCGAAGCAGGCATTTATCCCTGCTGGAGTATGCACTCGTGCGCGGTGGATCCCGCCGACCGGGATGCCGCAGTGGCCGGAATGGCAGAGGCGGTGGAACGCATGCTTGAGCACAGTCGCCCAAGGTCTGGCCGGGTGGGGGTCAGTCCTGGGGCGGGCCCTGGCCCCTTGGGATCGCCAGTGTTAGAAAGGTTGCATGGCGAGTCTTTTCGCCCGTTTTCGTCGCCTATTGCTCAGGCCACTTGTCAGCAAGAGTCCGCGAAGCGTAGCCGGGCAGGTGTTCGTGCTCCAGGTGGCCGTGGTAGTGCTGCTCGTGGCCTGCGCCGTCATCGCCCTCGTCCTGCAGTCCGAGCGGGACACCAACGACGAGGCCAAGCGCCGTTCCGTAGCCGTGGCGCAGACCTTCGCACACTCTCCCGGTGTCCTGGCGGCACTGCGGAGCCCCGACCCGACCAAGATTCTCCAGCCGCTCACCGAGGTGGGGCGCAAGGCCGCCGGCGTCGACTTCATCGTGGTCATGGACACCAAGGGCATCCGCTACACCCACCCCCTGCCGGACCGAATCGGCAAGCGGTTCGTGGGAACCATCGGACCGTCGCTGGCAGGGAAGGTCTACACGGAAAGCGTCCACGGCCCGCTCGGCCCCGAGGTGCAGGCCACCGTCCCTGTCGAGAACGCCAACGGCAAGGTGGTGGCCCTCGTCTCCGCCGGGCTGAAGGTCAAGAACGTGAGCCATCAGGTGGACCGGCAACTACCGATCATCCTGGGCGCCGGGGCCGGGGCGCTCGCGGTGGCCACCGGCGGGACGGCGCTGGTGGGCAGGCGGCTGCGACGGCAGACCCACAGCCTGGCCCCGGACGAGATGACCCGCATGTACGAGCATCACGACGCGGTACTGCATTCCGTGCGCGAAGGGGTGCTCATCGTCGCCGGCGACGGACGGCTGCTGCTGGCGAACGACGAGGCCAAACGGCTGCTGGAGCTGCCCCCGGACGTCGAGGGGCGGCTCGTGTCGGAACTGTCGAGCCTCGACCCCGAGACAGTGGCGCTGCTCGTCTCCGGACGCGAGGTCACCGACGAGGTGCACTTCGCCGGAGAGCGGCTCCTTGCGGTCAACCAGCGGCCGACGGATCGCGGCGGAGGCCCCGAGGGAACGGTGGTGACGCTGCGCGACTCCACCGAGCTGCAGGCCGTGACCGGCAAGGCCGAGATCGCACGGGAACGGCTCAAGCTGCTGTACGACGCCGGACTCGGCATCGGCACCACCCTGGACGTGCGTGGCACCGCCGAGGAGCTGGCACAGGTCGCCGTCCCTCGCTTCGCCGACTTCGTCACCGTGGACCTGGCCGACGCCGTGCTGCACGGCGAGGAGCCGGCCCCCGCCACACCGGCCATGCGACGCACGGCCGTGTGCGGCATCCGGGACGACCACCCGCTCTATGAAAAGGGTCGGCTGATCGACTTTCTGCCCTCCACGCCCCAGGCGCGCGGCTACGGCAGCGGCCACTCCGAGCTGGTGGCCGACCTGTCGACCGCCACCGGCTGGCACGCACAGGACCCGGAGCGCACCAAGGAGATCATTGACTACGGCATCCATTCCCTCATCGCCGCCCCGATCCAGGCCCGCGGCGTCGTGTTGGGCATGGCCAACTTCTGGCGCTCCGAGCAGCGCGAGCCCTTCGACGAGGAGGAACTGTCGCTGGCGGAGGAACTGGTGGCACGTGCCGCGGTCGGCATCGACAACGCCCGCCGCTACACCCGCGAACACGCCGTGGCGGTCACCCTCCAGCGCAGCCTGCTGCCGCGGGCCCTGCCCGAGCAGAGCGCCCTCGACATCGGCTACCGCTACCTCCCCGCCCAGTCGGGCGTGAGCGGAGACTGGTTCGATGTGATTCCCCTGCCGGGGAGCCGGGTGGCGCTGGTCGTCGGCGATGTGGTCGGCCACGGCCTCCACGCAGCCGCCACGATGGGGCGGCTGCGGACCGCGGTGCACAATTTCTCCACACTCGATCTGCCGCCCGACGAGCTGCTGAGCCACTTGGACGACCTGGTCGGCCGGATCGACCAGGACGAGGTGGGTACGGACAGTGCCGCGGGCGTCGTGGGGGCCACCTGCCTGTACGCGATCTACGACCCCGTGACGCGCCGCTGTGTCATGGCGCGTGCGGGGCACCTGGCGCCCGCACTCGTCCACCCCGACGGCACCGTCACCTTCGCGGACCCGCCGACCGGGCCTCCTCTCGGCCTCGGCGGCATGCCGTTCCGGACCGCCGAGCTGGAGCTCGCGGAGGGCGCCCAGCTCGTCCTCTACACCGACGGCCTCATCGAGGACCGCAGGCGCGACCTGGACGTGGGAATGGAACTGCTGCGTGATGCGCTGGCGGGCCACCCTGACCGGCCGCCCGAGGAGAGCTGTCAGGCCGTGCTGGACGAGCTGCTGCCCGGGCGTCCCCAGGACGACGTCGCCCTGCTCATCGCCCGCACCCGGGGGCTGCCGCCCGACCGGATCGCCGACTGGGATGTGCCGCTCGACCCGGCCGCCGTCGCGGGGATGCGCGACGCCGTGTCCCAGAAGCTCGACGAGTGGGGCCTGTCCGAGCTCGGCTTCAGCATGGAACTCGTCCTGAGTGAGCTCATCACCAACGCCATCCGCTACGGCTCCGAGCCGATCCACGTACGGCTGATCCACGACCGTACGCTGATCTGCGAGGTGGCCGACGGCAGCAGCACCTCACCGCATCTGCGGTACGCCGCGACGACGGACGAGGGAGGCCGGGGCCTGTTTCTGGTGTCGCAGATCGCCGAGCACTGGGGGACCCGGTACACCCCCCAGGGCAAGGTGATCTGGGCCGAACAGACACTGCCGGAGGCCATGGCACATGGACAGTGAGCAGTCGATCGGACTCTTTCGTACTCACCTTGAGGATGCTGTTGAGCGCCTCGCTCACGGTGCTGTCTTGCAGGTCAGTTGGGGTCGTGGCCTTCGGGGTGCGGCCCCGATTCTGTGCCGCGGCCGGCCCCCGCTCGGCGGAGCCCCACGGGATCGAGGGTCAGGTAGAGGCCGGCTGACGCCTGTTCGGGGCGGGTGGGCAGGGGGACCATGTGGCTGGTTCCGTGGCCGCCGAGGCCCTGGGCGTGGTGCCCGTCGAGAGGGCGGCGGAGGGTGTCGAGGAGTGTGGCGACGGCCTCGTCCTGGGCGTCGCCGAGGTCTTCGACACCCGTCACGATGTTGAGGAACGACTCGTGCAGACGCAGGTCTTGCTGGTCGCGGTGGCTGAGGGTCTGGGCCCTGCGGAAGTAGGTGTCGCGGCCGTCGTGGATCCGGTAGAAGGCGCCGACCAGGATGAGCAGGCGCTCGTACGCGTGCCGGTAGGCGGTGCGGTAGAAGCGCTGGGCCGAGGCCTCGTCGAGTTCGCCGCGCAGTACGCTGCCGATCGCGGCGGCGGAGAGCAGCCCGCTGTACATGGCCAGATGGACGCCCGTGGACAGCAGCGGGTCCAGGAAGCAGGCGGCGTCCCCGGCGAGGTAGTAGCCGGGGCCGCAGAACTCCTCGGCCACGTAGGAGTAGTCGCTCTCCACCTTGAGCCCCGAGACGCGCCGCGCACCGTCCAGCATGCGGCCGAGCAGCGGGCATTGGGCCAGCGCCTCCGCGTAGAGGCCGTCGACGGAGCCGTGTTGATCCCGTGCCCGGTTGAAGGAGCGCTTGTCCGTCACCAGGCCGACGCTGAGGGTGCCGTCGTGGAGGGGAATGGCCCAGAACCATCCGTGCTCGGGCAGCGAGAAGACGCCGATCGCGCCTTCGGGTGTGCCCTGCGGGGGCGCGGCACCGCGCCAGTAGCCCCAGGCGGCGACATTGCGGAAGACGTCGTGGAACCGGCGCGTGCGCAACTGACGTGCGGCCAGGACGCCGGCCCGGCCGGAGGCGTCGACGAGGCACCGGAAGTGGGTCTGACCGTCGTGGCCGTCGTCGCCGTCGCGGCCGTCCCGGGAGGTCCAGGTGGCCGAGGTCGCGCGGTCGCCGTCGAAGCCGACACGGTGTACGTGTGTCTCCTCGCGCACCCGCACTCCCTGCGCGCGGGCGTGCTCCAGGAGCAGGTGGTCGAACTCGGAGCGGATGACCTGGAAGCTGTAGGCGGCGGGCCGGTCCGGGCTGTCGAACCGCAATTGCCACTCCTGCCCGCTCCAGCCGTAGAAGGCTCCGGTCTTGCGGGTGAAGCCGTGGCGCTCGACCGCTTCGCGTGCGCCCATCACGTCCAGTACGGGCAGCAGTGAGGGCAGCAGGGACTCCCCAATGTGGTAGCGGGGAAAGCGGTCCCGTTCCAGCAGGGTCACCTCGAAGCCCTGCCGTGCGAGCAGGGTCGCGGCGGTGGCGCCTGCCGGTCCGCCGCCGGTGACCAGCACCTGGGTCCGCTCGTCCACGCCAAGCTCCTCGTCGTGTGGGGAATCCGCGCCCGGCTGTGCCTGGCGGCATGCCCGGAAAGCGCCCTGCACCGCGGTTACCAACCGTGACATCATGGTCACCGGTCCTGTCCAGTGGAGCCGGAGGCGCCCCCGAAGCGCAAGACCGCCCCTTGCGGCCGAAGAACGAGGGAGGACATCTGTGCGGGCAGCGCCGGAACGTCTGACAGTGGGTCTTGAGGAGGAATACCTGCTCGTCGACCCGCTGTCGCGGAAGCTCGGTCCGTACAGCGAAAAGGTGGTGGCCGCGGCCGCGCCCGAACTCGGCGAGAGGGTCGGTACGGAGTTGACGCGCTACCAGGTCGAGGCCCGGACCGAGGTGCACACCGACCTGTCCGCACTGACGGAGCAGGTGCGCGCCATGAGGGCCGCGGTCACCGTCGCCGCCGAACAGCAGGGGGTGCGCGCCATCTCCAGCGGAACGCCCGTCCTCGACGAGCCCGCCCCGCCTCCCGTCGTCCCGGACCCGCGCTACACGCGGAGCGTCGCGGCCTTCCGCGCCCTCGACGACGAACAGACCGTCTGCGCCTGCCACATCCACATCGGCATGCCGGACCACCCGGCAGGCACGCTCCAGGTCAGCAACCGGCTGCGGCCCTGGCTCCCGGTCCTCGTCGCCCTCCTCGCGAACTCTCCGTACTGGGCGGGGCGGGACACCGGTTACGCGAGCTGGCGCACGATGGTCTGGGCGCGGTGGCCGGTCGCGGGCCCACCGCCGTACTTCGAGTCCCCGGCCCACTTCGACGAACTCGTGGGCCGCTGCGCGGCCACCGGCGCGATCATGGACCGCAGCGGCCTGTACTGGGACATCAGGCCCTCCCACCACGTGCCCACCCTGGAGGTCCGCGTCGCCGACGCTGCGTACGCCGCCGAGGACACCGCCCTGCTCGCCGCCGTCGTACGGGCACTCGCGGACACCGCGCTCCGGGCGGCCGCATCCGGTGAGCCGGCACCGCGGCCCGAGCCGGAGATGCTGCGCGCCGCCTGCTGGCGCGCGGCACGCGACGGGCTGACGGGCCATGCCGTCGACCCTCTCACCGGCCGCCTCGTCCCGGCGCGGACACACGTCCGGCGGATGCTGTCCTGGATCCGGCCCGCCCTGCACCGCCACGGCGACCTGGAGGTGGTGCGGGCCGGCTGGGCACGCCTGTGCGCCGAGGGCAACGGGGCCGACCGACAACGCGCCGTCCACCGACGCCGCTCGAACCTGCACGACGTGGTCGACCACCTGGCCTTGTGCATGGGCCCGCCGGCGGGTTCCGTATGACCTGCCGTAGCACCCCCGACGGCTGAAGCGCCCGGTGGCGCCTCCTGATGACTCTTGACATGGAGGGTGGCCGGGCCCATCTCGGTATCGTTAACACGCGAAGGTATCGTTAACATTCCCCGAGATCCGGCCCTTGGAGCAGACTGCTGGATCTGCGCACGTTCGAGGCCGACTGGGATACGGTCCTCGACCGGACCGGCGACCGCGCAGGCCCCGACGCGGACCCGTACTACTTCAACTCCACGCCGTGGGGCGGGCAGTGGGCGGCACGCGAGCTGGGCTTCGAGCCGGAGAAGGAGAACACCGCGCTCGGCTACGAGCTGATCGCGCCCGAGGCGGGCGTGCTGGTGGGTGATGGCCCGGAGGCGGAGGTCGAGCTGCCGTTCCAGCTGCTGTGCGTGCTGCACCCGGCGGAGTTCCTGGGCGCGGCCGTGCACGCGCGGTACGGGACGTCGTTCCCGATCCGCTACGACTACCTCGACACGATCGACGGCGGCAACCTCTCGCTGCACCTCCACCCGCGCGAGGAGTACATGCGGACCCGCTTCGGCCGGCCGTACACCCAGCACGAGACGTACTACGTGACCGCCGTCGCCGGAGACGACCCGCGCGTCTACCTCGGCCTTCAGCAGGACGCCGACATCGACCTGATGCGCAAGCAGGTCGAGGGGGCGATCGAGCGCGGCGAGGAGATGGACGTCGAGCGGTTCGTGCGGAGCCACCCCTCGGAGGAGGGCCGTCTCTACATGATCCCGGCGGGCACCCCGCACGCCTCCGGTGCGGGCAACCTCGTTCTCGAGGTCAGCGCCACCCCGTATCTCTACTCCCTGCGCTTCTACGACTGGCTGCGCAAGGACGCCCGGGGCAACTCCCGCCCGCTGCCGTACGACCACGGCTTCGACGACCTCGACACCCGCCGCCAGGGCGCGGACGCTGACCGTGCCCGCCGCGGTCGGCTCCTACCGGCTCCGGCCGCTCGGCGAGCGACCGGTGCACGTGGTCAAGTCCCTGGTCAGCTAGGACCGGGGCGGCCGCACATCTCCCGAAGGAGGAGGGACCGCTCCCCGCCCCCTCCTCCTTTGTTATCGATACCCCGCGTCAGCAGTGCCTCGCCGCAAAGGCGTAGAGAACTCGCCGCGGAGGCGTAGAGAAAGAGAAGAGGCATCCTGCCATGAGCCGCAGCACTGCCACCGCCCCACCTTCAGCCTCCACCGGGACCGGCCACCGCTCTGGTCGCTCCCTCGTCACCATCGCCGTCGTCAGTGCCATCGGGGGCCTGCTCTTCGGCTACGACACCGGCATCATCTCCGGTGCCCTGCCCACCATCGCCGACGACTTCGGGCTCGCCGACGCGGGCAAGCAGATCGTCACCAGCGCCATCCTCGTCGGTGCCATCATCGGAGCCTGCTTCTCGGGCCGTATCGCCGAGCGCCTCGGCCGCCGCCGGGCCGTCATCTGTTCCGCCGCTGTCTTCGCGGCGGGTGCCGTCTTCGCGGCCGTCGCTCCCGAGGCGTGGACGCTGGGCATCGCCCGGATGGTGCTGGGCTTCGCGGTCGGCCTCGCCTCGCAGGCCGTGCCGCTGTACGTGGCCGAACTCGCCCCGCC
>NZ_SRIC01000024.1 GCF_004684775.1 Streptomyces sp. MZ04 | reverse complement strand
CGCCCGGCCCGCTCGCGCCGCCGGCGCCCTCCCCCCGAACCGCCGCCGCCCGCAGGGCAGTCGGCGCCGTCGACCTGACGCCGGGACCCGGCACGGGGCGCCCCTTCGTGACGTTCGCGCGGCCCGCTCTGTACGACGACAGCACCACCCGGCTGCGGCCCGTCCGCTCCTGGGCCCGCCCCAAGGCGGTGGCCGCCGCTGCCTGTGTGGTGCTCGGCCTCGGGCTCATCGGCGGTGCGGCCACCGGGAGTTGGCTGACCGGCGAGGCCGAGGGAGCGGGCGGCACACAGAGCGCGTACGCCGTCGCGGGCGAGCTCTGGCACAGCGTGCCCGTCGACCGGCTCTTCCCCGTCACGATCAAGGGAGAGGGCGCGGGCCCCGGCGGCGCCGACCGCACCTGGACCCGGATAGCCGTCGCCCCCGACAGCGGCTGCAAGACCGCCTTCGACCCGCTCCTGCGCAAAGCGCTCGCCCCGGCAGGCTGCCTGCGGCTGCTGCGCGCCACGTACACGGACGCGACCCGCAGCCATGTCACCACGGTGGGCCTGCTGTTCACCAAGGCCGACGCCGAGGCGATGCGCTCCCTGCGCACCCGCTTCACGGAGGAGGGCCTCGACCGGCGCGCCGACCTGATGCCACGGCCGTACGCCGCCAAGGGAACCCTGGCCGCCGACTTCGGCGACGCCCAGCGCGCGTCCTGGACCGTGTCCGTCCTGCCGGACGCCCCCGTAGTCGCCTTCGCCGTCTCCGGGTTCGCCGACGGCCGCACGGTCACCGAACCGGAGCCCGCCGAGGAGGCCATGAAGACCTCCGCCACCAGCGCCCCCGCCCAGGCCGGTCTCGGCAACGAGGCGAAGGGCATCGCCGACCGCGTCGAGCGCGGCCTGCGCAAGACCATCGCGGCCACGGAGAAGTCCTCATGAGAATCCGTCAGATGACGGCCGCCGCCCTGGTCGCGGGGTCACTCGCCCTGCTGCCCACCGTCGCGCACGCCGACGACGGCATCCGCGCCCAGCAGTGGGCCCTGGACGCGATGCACACCGACCGGGCCTGGCAGACCACCAAGGGCAAGGGCATCACCGTCGCCGTCCTGGACACCGGCATAGACGCCGAACACCCCGACCTGAAGGGCAACGTCCTCACAGGCAAGGACATGGTCGGCTTCGGCGCGAAGCGGGGCGACCGCCCCTGGGCCCGGCACGGCACCGCCATGGCAGGCATCATCGCGGGCCACGGACACGGCGCGGGCGGCACCGACGGCGTACTCGGCATCGCACCCGAGGCGAAGATCCTGCCGATCCGCGTGATCCTCGAGGACGGCGACTCCGCCCGCTCGAAGGCCCGCAACACCCGGGGCAACGCGCTCGCCGACGGCATCCGCTGGGCCACGGACCACGGCGCCGACGTCATCAACCTCTCCCTGGGCGACGACTCCAAGTCCGCCCACCCCGAACCCGCCGAGGACGCCGCCGTCCAGTACGCCCTGAAGAAGGGCGCCGTCGTCGTCGCGTCCGCGGGCAACGGCGGCGAGCGCGGCGACCACATCTCGTACCCGGCGGCCTACCCCGGAGTGATCGCCGCCACCGCCGTCGACCAGGACGGCGACCGCGCCTCCTTCTCCACCCGCCGCTGGTACGCCACCGTCAGCGCCCCCGGCAAGAAGATCGTCATCGCCGACCCCGACCGCGAGTACTACGAGGGGTGGGGCACCAGCGCCGCGTCCGCGTTCGTCTCCGGCGCCGTCGCGCTGATCCGCGACGCCCACCCCGGCCTGACCCCCGCCCAGATCAAGAAGCTCGTCGAGGACACCGCCCGCGACGTGCCGGGCGGCGGCCGCGACGACTCCCGAGGCTTCGGCTTCATCGACCCGGCGGCCGCGATCGCCGAGGGCGGCAAGGTGAAGCCGGAGGGGCTGAGCTCGGCGGCGTACGAGAAGAAGTACTTCGGTGCGGGGCCCGACCCCGACCAGGGCGACGACGGCCCGGCGGGCTGGGTGGGCCCGGTCGCGGGCGGCCTGGGTGTGGCGCTCCTCGTGGCGGCTGTGTACTTGTGGCGCGGCCGGCGGGGGATCCGGCCGGGCGCCGTCCGATAGGGGCGGACCGCGGTCGTCGGGCCCCCTGCCACGGTGGATAGGGTCAGGACCGTGGCGAACAAGAACATCCCGGACCCCGGCTTCTCCGACGACGACGGGTCCGCGGACCCCCGGCTGACCAGCGCGCTCGCCGCCTGGGCCGAGGACCGCAGCGCGCACGGCCCGGTCCTCGAAGCACTCGCGGGCGCCCGCCTTCTCGTCCCCGTCGTCGCCGTCCTCGGCGAGGTCGAGGAGGACGGGAACGGCCTGCGTCGCGAGAAGACCAGCGACATGGCGGTGCCCACCCTCAAGGCCGGAAACCGCAAGGCGCTGCCCGCCTTCACCTCGACCGCGTCACTGGCCCTGTGGGACCCGGAGGCCAGGCCCGTCGCCGTGCCGCTGCACCAGGCCCTGGCCGCCGCCGCCCATGAGCAGGCCGACACCATCGTCCTCGACCTCGCGGGCCCCGTCCCGTACGAGATCAACCGCTCCGCCCTGATCGCCCTCTCCGAGGGCCGGCACAGCCAGGACCCGCTGAGCGACCCCGCCGTCACCGCGGCCGTGCGCTCCGCCGTCGCCGCCGAGCCCGCCGTCCTGCGCGCCTACCTCGGCGCCGGCACCGCGGACGGCACCCTCGCCCTCGTCATCGACCCCTCCGCCGCCCCCGGTGAAACGGCACAGCGCGTGGCCCGGCACCTGGCGGCCGACGAAACACTGAGGGCCCGCCTGGTGAGCGGCCTCGACCTGGCACTGCTGCCGGCCGAGGCGACGCCACCGGGCGAGCCCCTTTACGTACGTACGGTGTGAGGGATCAGCCGAAGACCGGGCCCGTGTACTTCTCGCCCGGGCCCTGACCCGGCTCGTCCGGCACGTCGGAGGCCTCGCGGAAGGCCAGCTGCAGCGACTTCAGGCCGTCGCGCAGCGGGGCCGCGTGGAACGAGGAGATCTCCGTCGCGCTCGCGTCCATGAGACCGGCCAGGGAGTGGATCAGCTTGCGGGCCTCGTCCAGGTCCTTGTGGCCCTCGCCGCCCTCGGCGAGGCCCAGGTTCACGGCCGCGGCGCTCATCAGGTGGACGGCGACCGTGGTGATCACCTCGACCGCGGGGACGTCCGCGATGTCGCGGGTCAGGGTGTCGAAGTCGGGGGAGTCGCCTGCGGGGGACTCGGGGGTGGGGGTCGCGTCGCTCATGTCCCACACGATAAGCGGAGCCCTGTGCGGGCGGCGCCGCGGGAGTCCGCGTGCACGCTGGTTAGCCGCACCCCCGGGGACCTGCTAACCTTGTGTAACGACCGGCCGGATACTCGCGTCCAAACGCAAGGAACCGGCCCACAAGTGGAGGCTCCGCTTCCCACCTGACCGCTCCCCGGAGCGGCGGGTCACCGGTCAGGCGGCCATAGTCCCCGAGACTACGGGCCCGCCCGAGTTGCGCCCCGCGATCACCGCGGAGGTGCTCCGGTAGTAATGGAGCCCCTTCCTGTGATCGGCCGGGGCATTTTTTTGTGCGCCGAAGCTGTTGGTCCGAAAACACAGACGTAACGCGGCTGTCCGCCAGACCGCCGCGTGGTGCTACCGAGGAGGATCCATCAGCGCCGAGCCCCGCATCAACGACCGGATTCGCGTTCCCGAGGTGCGACTTGTCGGTCCCAGCGGCGAGCAGGTCGGGATTGTTCCGCTTGCCAAGGCCCTGGAGCTTGCACAGGAGTACGACCTCGACCTGGTCGAGGTGGCGGCTACCGCCCGTCCGCCCGTGTGCAAGCTCATGGACTACGGGAAGTTCAAGTACGAGTCGGCCATGAAGGCCCGTGAGGCGCGCAAGAACCAGGCGCACACGGTCATCAAGGAGATGAAGCTCCGGCCGAAGATCGACCCGCACGACTATGACACGAAGAAGGGTCACGTCGTCCGGTTCCTCAAGCAGGGCGACAAGGTCAAGATCACGATCATGTTCCGTGGTCGTGAGCAGTCCCGCCCGGAGCTCGGCTACCGACTCCTGCAGCGTCTCGCGAACGATGTCGAAGACCTCGGGTTCATCGAGTCGAACCCGAAGCAGGACGGCCGAAACATGATCATGGTCCTCGGTCCGCACAAGAAGAAGACTGAAGCCATGGCCGAGGCCCGCGAGGCCCAGGCCGCCCGCAAGGCCGAGCGACAGGGCCGCACGGACGACTCCGCGGAGGAGACGCCCGACGAGGCCGAGGCCGTCGAGGCCGCAGCCGAGGTCGAGGCGCCCGCCGAGGAGCCTGCCGAAGCCTGATCCGGGACGCGCCTCCCACGCGCGCCCTGGATGACAACCGATACATCTGACGCTCCCTGCCTCCGATTCGCAGGAACCGGAAACGGCAGGGAGTGCCACTGACGAGGAGAGAACGGCGCTATGCCGAAGAACAAGACGCACAGCGGTGCCAGCAAGCGCTTCAAGATCACCGGCTCCGGCAAGGTGCTCCGTGAGCGCGCCGGCAAGCGCCACCTGCTCGAGCACAAGTCGTCCCGTCTGACGCGTCGCCTCAGTGGCAACGCCGAGATGGCCCCGGGCGACGCCAAGAAGATCAAGAAGCTTCTCGGCAAGTGAGTCCGGGCGCACACCGCGCCTGAGCTCTGACCGGGACCTATTCGATAACCGGGTCGTGTGAGTCCAACCACGGCCCCGCTACAAGGAGTTAACAAGTGGCACGCGTCAAGCGGGCAGTCAATGCCCACAAGAAGCGTCGGGCGATCCTCGAGGCGGCCAAGGGTTACCGCGGCCAGAGGTCGCGCCTGTACCGCAAGGCCAAGGAGCAGGTCACCCACTCCCTGGTCTACAACTACAACGACCGCAAGAAGCGCAAGGGCGACTTCCGTCAGCTGTGGATCCAGCGCATCAACGCTGCGGCCCGCCAGAACGGCATGACGTACAACCGCCTCATCCAGGGTCTGAAGGCCGCCAACATCGAGGTGGACCGCAAGATCCTCGCGGAGCTGGCCGTCAACGACGCGAACGCCTTCGCGGCGCTCGTCGAGGTTGCGCAGAAGGCTCTGCCTTCGGACGTCAACGCCCCTAAGGCTGCCGCGTAACGCTGCGCTGAGCTGAGCGTGACATCGGACCCGCAGGCCACTTGGCTTGCGGGTCCGAGTGCGTCCGGCTTCCCGTCTGCCGTCGTCTGTGCGCTGCCGTCCGCGGGTTGTACCTGGCTGGTCGCGCAGTTCCCCGCGCCCCTGACGGGGCGCTGTTCCTAAGGTGAGTTCATGGTTGCCGCCCCTGAGTTGATTTCTCCCAAGTCCCCGCGCGTCAGTGCTGCGCGGCGGCTCGCCAAGCGGAATTTTCGGGGGAAGGAGCGGCTGTTTCTCGCTGAGGGGCCGCAGGCCGTGCGGGAGGCCGCCGCGTACTCGGACACGCTGGTGGAGCTGTTCGCGACCGTCGACGCCGCCGAGCGGTACGCCGACATCGTGGGGGAGGCCCGCGCCGCCGGGGCCCGTGTGCACCTCGCCGACGAGGACGTCATCGCCGACATCTCGACGACCGTGACGCCGCAGGGGCTCGTCGGGGTCTGCCGGTTCCTGGACACGCCCTTCGAGGACATCCTCGCCGCCCGGCCCAAGCTCGTCGCCGTGCTCGCGCACGTCCGCGACCCCGGGAACGCCGGCACCGTGCTGCGGTGCGCCGACGCCGCGGGTGCCGAGGCGGTGATCCTCACGGACGCCTCCGTGGATCTCTACAACCCCAAGTGCGTGCGCGCTTCGGTCGGTTCGCTCTTCCATCTGCCCGTCGCCGTCGGCGTACCCGTCGAGCGGGCCGTGCGGGGGCTCAAGGACGCCGGCGTACGCATCCTCGCCGCCGACGGCGCGGGCGAGGACGATCTCGACACCGAGCTCGACAAGGGCACCATGGGCACGCCGTCCGCCTGGGTCTTCGGCAACGAGGCCTGGGGGCTTCCGGAGGAGACCCGCGCACTCGCCGACGCCGTGGTGCGCGTCCCGATCCACGGCAGGGCCGAGAGCCTCAACCTCGCGACGGCGGCGGCGGTGTGCCTCTACGCCTCCGCCCGTGCACAGCGTGCCGTGGGAGGGTGCCGTTCTGTAACCCCCAGCTAGTAGTGTGACGGACTCGGGGGCCCACGCCAGTCCTAGAGGTGGGATACGGGGAATGACCATCGGCACGAGCAGATCACCGGGAGCGCAGACCGTCCTGCGCACCCGCGCGGACCCGGGCGGCCTCGGCAGCCTGGGCCTGGACCCGGACGAGCTGCCCGACGGCCTCGTCGTCGCGGACGAGACGGGCCACGTCATCTGCTTCAACACCGCGGCCGTACGCATCACCGCGGTCCGTGCCGCCGACGCCCTGGGCTCACCGCTGGAGCTGGCCCTGCCTTTAGAGGACCTCGAAGGGCGCCGCTGGTGGCAGCTCACCGATCCCTACGGCGGCCTCGCCATCCGCTTCGCCCAGCCCGAGCGCAATCTGCTGCTCCCCGGCGGGCGTGAGGTCCTCGTCTCCGCGCGCTATGTGCGCACCGCGCCCACCGGGCCCGTCCGCCGTGTCGTCGTGTCCATCCGCGACACCGAGGCCCGCCGCCGCACCGAACGCAGCCATGCCGAGCTGATCGCCACGGTCGCCCATGAGCTCCGCTCGCCCCTCACCTCCGTCAAGGGCTTCACGGCGACGCTGCTCGCCAAGTGGGAGCGGTTCACCGACGACCAGAAAAAGCTGATGCTGGAGACGGTGGACGCCGACGCCAACCGCGTCACCCGCCTCATCGCCGAGCTCCTCGACATCTCCCGCATCGACTCCGGACGCCTCGAACTGCGCCGCCAGCCCGTCGACATCGGCGCCGCCGTCGGCCGCCACGTCCAGGCCCATGTCGCGTCGGGCCAAGACGCGGACCGCTTCCTCGTACGGATAGAGCAGCCGCTGCCCGACCTCTGGGCCGACCCCGACAAGATCGACCAGGTGCTCAGCAACCTCCTGGAAAATGCCGTGCGGCACGGCGAGGGAACCGTCACCATTGATGTGGCGTCCTCGGTGACCTGCTCGACGGCCGTGACCGTGAGCGACGAGGGCCCCGGCATTCCGGAGGAATCGATGGGCCGCGTCTTCACCCGCTTCTGGCGGGGCAGCAAACGCGGCGGGACAGGACTTGGCTTGTACATCGTGAAGGGCATCGTGGAAGCGCACGGCGGGACGATCACCGTCGGCCGTGCGCCCGGCGGCGGCGCCCAGTTCCGATTTACGTTGCCCGTGGGCACTCCGGCGTATCTCCTCTGATCATCACTGATCACCTTTGATCCGCCCGAGCACCGCCCGCGGGCTCATTCACCTGCGCCATCCCCGTTAGACTCGATCCTTGGCACGTTTGCGTCCCCCTATGTGGACGATTCGTCTCCGAGTCGTAGACGGGGACCATCACCAGCCAACCGGAAGCACGGGAAGAGATGTCGGCACCGAACAAGTCGTACGACCCTGTTGAGGTCGAGGCACTGAAACCTGAAGAGATCGAGCGCATGCGGGACGAGGCGCTCGCCGCCTTCGCCACCGCGGGCGACCTCGAACAGCTCCAGGAGGCCAAGGTCGCGCACACCGGCGGCACCTCGCCGCTGGCGCTCGCCAACCGCGAGATCGGCGCGCTGCCCCCGCAGGCCAAGGCCGAGGCCGGCAAGCGCGTCGGCATGGCGCGCGGCGCGGTGAGCAAGGCCCTGGCCGCCCGCCAGACCGAGCTCGAGGCCGAGCGCGACGCGCGGGTCCTGGTCGAGGAGGCGGTGGACGTCACGCTGCCCTACGACCGCGTCCCGGCCGGTGCCCGGCACCCGCTGACCACGTTCATGGAGCGCGTCGCGGACGTCTTCGTCGCCATGGGCTACGAGATCGCGGAGGGCCCCGAGGCCGAGGCGGAGTGGTTCAACTTCGACGCCCTGAACTTCACCCCGGACCACCCGGCCCGGCAGATGCAGGACACCTTCTTCGTCGAGGGCCCCAAGGGCACCGAGGGAGATGAATCCGGTGTCGTCCTTCGCACGCACACCTCTCCCGTGCAGGCCCGCGCGATGCTCGACCGTGAGCCGCCCGTCTACATCGTCTGCCCCGGCCGTGTGTACCGCACGGACGAGCTGGACGCGACGCACACCCCGGTCTTCCACCAGATCGAGCTGCTCGCCGTGGACGAGGGCCTGACCATGGCCGACCTCAAGGGCACCCTGGACCACATGGTCCAGTCGCTCTTCGGCGCGGACATGAAGACGCGCCTGCGCCCGAACTACTTCCCGTTCACCGAGCCGTCCGCCGAGATGGACATGGTCTGCTACGTGTGCCGTGGCGAGTCCGTGGGCAACCCCGACCGCCCCTGCCGCACCTGCGGCAGCGAGGGCTGGATCGAGCTGGGCGGCTGCGGCATGGTCAACCCGAAGGTCCTCACGGCCTGCGGTGTCGACCCCCAGAAGTACAGCGGATTCGCCTTCGGGTTCGGCATCGAACGGATGCTGATGTTCCGCCACAACGTCGAAGACATGCGAGACATGGTCGAGGGTGACATCCGGTTCACCCGGCCGTTCGGGATGGAGATCTGATGCGGGTCCCGCTTTCCTGGCTGCGGGAGTACGTCGACCTCCCCACCACCGAGACCGGCCGTGACGTACAGGCCAAGCTGATCGAGGTCGGCCTCGAGGTCGAGACCGTCGAGCCGCTCGGCGCCGGTCTCACCGGCCCCCTGGTCGTCGGCAAGGTCCTCACCATCGAGGAGCTGACGGAGTTCAAGAAGCCCATCCGCTTCTGCACCGTCGACGTCGGCCAGGCCAATGGCACCGGCGAGCCGCAGGAGATCGTCTGCGGCGCGCGCAACTTCGCCGTCGGCGACAAGGTCGTCGTCGTGCTGCCCGGCGCCGTCCTGCCCGGCGACTTCAAGATCGCCGCGCGCAAGACGTACGGCAAGACCTCGCACGGCATGATCTGCTCCGGCGACGAACTGGGCATGGGTGACGACGGCAGCGGCGGCATCATCGTCCTGCCGCCCGAGCACGAGGTCGGCACCGACGCCATCGCGCTGCTCGAGCTGGTCGACGAGGTCCTGGACATCGCCGTCACGCCCGACCGCGGCTACGCCCTGTCCATGCGCGGCGTCGCCCGTGAGACCGCCACCGCGTACGGCCTGCCGCTGCGCGACCCGGCGCTCCTGGACGTGCCCGCGCCGAATGCGTCCGGCTACCCGGTCAAGATCTCCGACCCGCGCGGCTGCGACCGCTTCACCGCGCGCACGGTCACGGGCCTGCAGCCCGAGGCCCGCTCGCCGATCTGGCTCAAGCGCCGCCTGCAGAAGGCGGGCATGCGCCCGATCTCGCTCGCCGTCGACGTCACCAACTACGTGATGCTGGAGCTCGGCCAGCCGCTGCACGCCTACGACCGCTCCCGCATCGAGGGCACGATCGGTGTGCGCCGTGCCGAGCAGGGCGAGAAGTTCACGACGCTCGACGGCGCCAACCGCGTCCTCGACGCCGAGGACCTGGTCATCACCGACGACCGCGGCCCGATCGGCCTCGCGGGCGTCATGGGCGGTGCCAACACCGAGATCGCGGACCACGCCGAGGACGCCGGTACCACCGACGTCGTCATCGAGGCCGCGCACTTCGACGCGATCTCCATCGCCCGCACGGCCCGGCGCCACAAGCTGCCCTCCGAGGCGGCCAAGCGCTTCGAGCGCGGCGTCGACCCGCAGGCCGCGTCCGCCGCCGCGCAGCGCACGGTCGACCTGCTCGTCCTGCTCGCGGGCGGTAAGGCCGAGACCGGCGTCACCGAGGTCATCGCGCCCTCCGCGCCCCGCACGATCAGCATGCCCGCGGACCACCCGGACAAGGTCGCGGGCATGGACTACGGCCGCGAGACCGTCGTGCGCCGCCTGCAGGAGGTCGGCTGCGACGTCTACGGCCAGGACGCCCTGACCGTCACCGTGCCGTCCTGGCGTCCCGACCTCACCGAGCCGAACGACCTCGCCGAAGAGGTCATCCGGCTCGAGGGGTACGAGAACCTCCCCTCGACGCTGCCCAAGCCCCCCGCGGGCCGCGGTCTGACCGACCGGCAGCGGCTGCACCGCCGCATCGGCCGCGCCCTCGCGGGGAGCGGTTTCGTCGAGGCGCCGAACTACCCGTTCATCGGCGAGCAGGTCTTCGACCAGCTCGGCCTCGAGCCCGGCGACCCCAAGCGCCGCGTCGTGAAGCTGGTCAACCCGCTCTCCGACGAGGAGCCCGCGCTCCGTACGACGCTGCTTCCGGGGCTGCTCGGTGCGCTGCGCCGCAACGAGGGCCGCGGCAGCCACGACCTGGCGCTCTTCGAGACGGGGCTGGTCTTCCAGCCGCGTGAGGAGGCCCGCGTCGCCGTGCGGCTGCCCGTCGACCGGCGTCCCACCGATGAGGAGATCGCCTCCCTCACCGAGGCGCTTCCGGTGCAGCCGCGCCATGCCGCCGTCGTCCTCGCGGGCGCCCGCGAGCAGGCCGGCTGGTGGGGCAAGGGCCGTCCGGCGGACTGGGCCGACGCGGTCCAGGCCGCGCGCACCCTGGCCGCCGAGTCCGGCACCGAACTGCTCGTGCGCCAGGGCCAGTACGGTCCCTGGCACCCGGGCCGGTGCGCCGAGCTCGCCGTCGTGATCGACGGTGCGGAGCAGGTCATCGGGTACGCGGGTGAGCTGCACCCGCGCGTCGTCAAGGCGCTGTCGCTGCCCGCGCGCACCTGCGCGATGGAGCTCGACCTCGACCGTCTCGAGGACGCGAGCACCGGTGTCCCGCAGGGGCCGAAGATCTCCACCTTCCCGGTGGCCACGCAGGACGTCGCGCTCGTCGTCGACGAGGACGTCCCCGCCGCCGACGTCGAGAAGATCCTTCGCGAGGGCGCGGGTGAACTCCTCGAGTCCATCCGCCTGTTCGACGTCTTCACCGGCGAGCAGATCGGCGCGGGCAAGAAGTCCCTGGCGTACGCGCTGCGCTTCCGCGCGGCCGACCGCACGCTGACCGTCGACGAGGCCTCCGCGGCCCGTGACGCGGCCGTCGCCCTCGCGGCGGAGCGGACGGGCGCTGTGCTGCGCGGAGCTTAGTCACCCCCTGTAGTCATTGCCAGGCGCACAAGGGGCGCAAAGAAGGGCGTATCCGGACCTCCGGGTGCGCCCTTCACTCGTTTGAGTGACTAGTAAGCCCTCTCTGGCCCGATCGGCCCAGGTGGTCGACAGAATCTATCCGGCCGCAGGGGCTGACCCGCGCGGCTGCACGGCCTGCACGCTGAACAGGGCCTTAAGGGGGGCCGTCGGCATGATCCGTATCAGGGCTGGAGCTCCCCGCCGGACCGGGCGGAGGCTGCCCCGTGCCGAACCGACGGGGATCCGGCGCGCGCTCACGCTCGGGCTGCCGACGGTGTGGGGCGCCGTGGCCATCACGTACAAACTCGCCTGCCCGCTCGCCCAGCAGGACGGCCTCGGCGCCCGGATCGTCACCAGCGCCGTCTTCTTCGCGGTCGGCACGGGCCTGATAGTGCACGTCCGAGGCGTGCTGCTGCGGGAGTTGCGGCAGTTGCGCGAGATCGCGGGCGCCGCCCAGAACGTGCTCCTTCGGCCGCTGCCGCCCCGCGTCGAGGGCCTCGCCGTCGCGGCCGGGCGGCTCTCCGCATCCCGGGGCGCCTCCGTCGGCGGCGACCTGTACGAGGTCGCGGCCACCGACCACGGCGTCCGCGTCGTCATGGGCGATGTCCGCGGGCACGGCCTCGCCGCGATCGCGACGGCCGCCGCCGTGCTCGGCAGCTTCCGCGAGGCGGCGTACGAGGAGCCCGAACTGCCGCTCGTACTACGGCGGTTGGAGCGGGCCCTCGGCCGGCATCTGCGCGAGCGGTCGCGGGCCGAGCATCCGGCCGGTGGTGGACCGGCGCCGGAGAGTCCCGTGGCCGAGGAGTTCGTGACCGTACTCCTGATGGAGATCGGTCCGGACGGTGAGGTGACCGCGCTGAACTGCGGCCATCCCTGGCCGCACCGCCTGAGCGGGCGGGCCGAACAGGTCAGCGGCGGTGAGCCGCTGCCGCCGCTCGGGCCCTTTCCGCTGCCGCCCGAACTGCCCCTGCTGCACTGCGGTCCACTCCTTCCGGGGGAGGCGCTCGTGCTGCACACGGACGGCATGGAGGACGCGCGGGACGCCGCCGGGCGGTTCTTCCCGTTACGGGAGGCGCTCACCGAAGCGGCGCGGGTCCCGCCGGTGGTGCCGCAGGCCGTGATCTGTGCGGTCTACGACCAACTCCTGCGCCACACCGGGCGGTTGCCCGCCGACGACGCGGCGCTGCTCGTCCTGCGCAACGACCGCAGGCTGGTGCCCTTACAGGGTGAGGCGGTGCCCAGCGCGAGCACGATGAGCTGACGGTCGGTCAGTCGGCTGTTCGCGCCGGCCATGCGCCGCCCGGCCCCGCCTTGGAGTTGTCGGGCAGACAGCGGGGCGGACGGCGCCAGTGAGGGCCGCCGCACTTTTCGAGGGGGAGCCGGCGGCCCGGCCGGCCTCCTTGTGAGGAATCTCAGTCAAGCGTGACGGGAGGGGACGCGGCAGAGCGCGCACCCCCCGGATTCGAGCACTCCGTTCACACCCCGTGTGAAGACACCTCAACTACGCTGGCCACACCGAGCCACCGGAGGGCCTCCATGCAGCCCAACACCCTGCTCGACGCGATCCTCGACGAAGCCGGAATCTCCCACGCGGGCCTGGCCGCCCATGTGAACCAGGCCGGGAAGCGGCGAGGTCTCGCGTTGCGCTACGAACACACCGCCGTCTCCCGCTGGTTGAAGGGCCAGCGTCCGCGCGGCCAGGTGCCCGACCTGATCTGTGAAGTCCTCGCGGGGCGACTCCAGCGCCCCGTGACCCTCGACGACATCGGCCTCGGCGTGCCGGGCCTGCCGGCCGCGAGACTCGGCTCCGCGGCCTCGACACTGTCGGGGTTCGTGGAACGGGCCACCGCCCTGTGGCGCTCCGACGAACAGCAGCGCCCCCACCTGCTCGGCGCCCCCGCGGTCACCGGCACGCCCGCCGTGATGCCCGTATGGGAGTGGGAGAACCCGCCCGAGGACGTGGACGTGTCGCGCGGCGGGCGGCACCCCGTCAGCACGGCCGACATCGACATGATGCGCGCGGCCCGCACTCACTACGAGCAGATGTGCCGCAAGACGGGCGGCATCGCGACGCGCACCCGCATCGTCGGCTTCCTCAACGCGGAAGCCGCGCCGCTGCTCCGCGGCAGCTACGCCGACGCGACGGGGCGCCAACTGCACCGCTCCACCGGCGGGTTGGTGGCCATCGCGGGCATCTGCGCCTACGACTCGGACGCGCACGGTCTCGCCCAGCGCTACTTCCACCAGGCCCTGCGCCTGGCAAAGGCCAGCGGTGACCGGGGACTTGGCGCCTACGTCATCGCCCTCCTCGTCAACCAGTCGCTGTTCATGCGGGAGTACCGGCAGGCGGTGGCCTTCGCGGAGGCCGCGCTGCGCGCCGCCGGGCGTGACCTCACCCCGGCGCTCGCCTCCGATCTCTACGCCATGCAGGCCAAGGCGTACGCGCATCTGGGCGACGGCAGGAGCGCGCTGTCCTGCATCCGGCGTGCGGAGGCCGCGGCGGACCGTATCCGGCGCGGGCGCGAGCCGGCCGAGACCGGCTATGTCCAGCCCGGACTCGTCAACGTACAAGTGGCGGAGGCGCTGCTCAGCCTCGGCGACCTCACGGGAGCGCGGGAACACGCGGCGGCCGCCGTGGACACCCCGGCGCACGACCGGGGCCGGGTCCACCGGCTCGCCATGCTCAGCCAGATCGAACTGCGCCAGGGGAACACCGACGAGGCCGTGGCCACGGCGGTGGAAATGGCAGAACAGGCACGGGGGATGGAGTCCCAGCGGCTGCGCGACCGGCTGCGGGCTGTGCGTGAACATCTCGTACGCAGCGACTGCGCCGGCACGGCCGAGGCGGCCGAACTCATCGACGGGGCACTGCGCGTACCTCTGTGACGTGCACCGCGTACCACTGCTCTGAAACCCCCGCTGCTGCGATATTGCCATCTACTCGGCGGAAGGTGGCAGAACCGTGCAGTGGACGAAACAAAGCGAACAAACTGTGTATGGAAACCGTTGGTTCACCGTCAACCTGGCGGATGTCGAGCTGCCGGACGGCCGGCATCTCGACCACTTCCTGATACGGCTGCGGCCGGTAGCCGTGGCCACCGTCGTCAACGAGGCCAACGAGGTGCTGCTGCTGTGGCGGCACCGCTTCATCACCGACAGCTGGGGCTGGGAACTGGCCGCGGGTGTCGTCGAGGACGGCGAGGACATCGCGTACGCGGCGGCCCGCGAGATGGAGGAGGAGACCGGCTGGCGGCCGGGCCCGTTACGGCACTTGATGAGTGTCGAGCCGTCCAACGGACTCACCGATGCCAGGCACCACATCTACTGGTCGGACGAGTGCACCTACATCGGCCATCCCGAGGACGACTTCGAGTCCGACCGCCGTGAATGGGTCCCACTCAAACTCGTCCCCGACATGGTGGCCCGTGGCGAGGTCCCGGCCGCCAACATGGCGGCGGCGCTGCTGCTCCTGCACCATCTGCGACTTGGCCAGGACGCGCGCTAGTGGCCGATCGCCTGCCAGACCGCCACGGCGAGCGCGCCAACCGCCGTGAGGGCGAGAAGGGCGGGCAGCGGCCAGCGAGTGTGCTCGAGTGCGGCGATCCGCACCGTCAGTTCGTCCTGGTTCTTGACGCTCTGTTCGTCGTGTTGGGTGAGCAACGCCAGCTGTCCGTCGACGCGGGCCAGGCCCACGTCCAAGCTGCGGCGTAACTCGGCGAGTTCGTGCGGGACCACGCGATGCTCGGGGTCGGCGGTCACGAGTCCGCTCCTTTCTGTAGCTGTCCATCCCCCTGATGCGCACGGAAAGTCAACTCGCCTGGTGGCCAAGGCGGGAGAGTGTGCGAAGGGCATATGCGAGCCCACCGCGCACACGGTGTGTGAATGCCGCGGGCCCGGCACTCTGTCGAGTGCCGGGCCCGTTGTGCGGTACGAGGTGCCGGGTGTCAGGCGTAGGGGTAGAAGCCCGAGCCGGACTTGCGGCCGAGCCGGCCCGCGTCCACCATCCGCTGGAGCAGCGGGGGAGCTGCGTACAGCGGCTCCTTGAACTCGGCGTACATGGAGTCGGCGACCGAGGCGACCGTGTCCAGGCCGATCAGGTCGGCGAGCTTGAGCGGGCCCATCGGGTGGGCGCAGCCCATCTCCATGCCGTTGTCGATGTCCTCGCGGCTGGCGATGCCCGACTCGAACATCCGGATCGCGGAGAGCAGATACGGGATGAGCAGCGCGTTGACCACGAAGCCCGAGCGGTCCTGGGCGCGGATCGCGTGCTTGCCGAGGATCTTCTCGACCATGGCCTGCGCGCGGCTGATCGTCCCCTCGGACGTCGTGAGCGCGGGGATCAGCTCGACGAGCTGCTGCACCGGGGCCGGGTTGAAGAAGTGTATGCCGATGACCTGGTCGGGACGCGAGGTCGCGACGGCCAGCTTCACCAGCGGGATGGAGGAGGTGTTGGAGGCGAGGATCGCGTCCTGCCGGGTCACCACCTGGTCGAGCACCTGGAAGATCTCGGTCTTGACCGCCTCGTTCTCGACGACGGCCTCGATCACCAGGTCGCGGTCGGCGAACTCCCCGAGGTCGGTGGTGAAGCTGAGCCGGGCGAGCGTCTCGTCCCGCTCCTCCTCGGTGATCTTGCCGCGCTCGGCGGCCTTGGAGAGGGAGTTGTAGAGCCGGGTGCGGCCGATCTCCAGGGCCTCGCCGGTGGTCTCCGCGACCATCACATCCAGTCCGGAGCGGGCGCAGACCTCGGCGATCCCGGCGCCCATCTGGCCACAGCCCACTACTCCGACGCGTGCGATGTCGGGCATAGAGTCGGTCACCTCGTGCCTTTCGCTGATCAACGGGCGGGCAGGTCCCCCGTTCGGATGCGGTGCCTGCCCCGCCGATGAACGTTACTCCCGAACCTCCGGTGCATGACGGACCGGGTCGGGCATGCTGTCCGGTACAGGCAGTGGTTCCGGCGGATATCGGGCTCAGGGGGCGAGCGGATGAGGCGTATGTCACGCCGTGGATTCACGGTGGCGGCGGCCGCGATGGTGGCGGGGCTCACAGCGGCGGGCGACGCGGCGGCGGTTCCAGGACGGGCTCGGTCACGTCGTGAACTGCGGGGGATGTGGCTGGCGAGCGTCGCCAACCGGGACTGGCCGTCGAGGCCGGGCCTCACCGCGGACGAGCAGCGTGCCGAGCTGATGGCGCATCTCGACACGGCCGTGCGGCGCCGGCTTAACGCCGTGATCCTCCAAGTGCGGCCCACCGCCGACGCGTTGTGGCCCTCGCCGTACGAGCCGTGGGCGGAGTGCCTCACCGGCGTGCAGGGCAAGCACCCCGGCTGGGACCCGCTGGGCACCGCGGTACGCGAGGCACACCGCAGGGGCCTCGAACTGCACGCCTGGTTCAACCCCTTCCGCATCGCCAACCACACGGACCCCTCGCGCCTGGTGCCGACGCACCCCGCACGCCTGCACCCGGAGTGGGTCGTGCCGTACGGCGGGAAGCTCTACTACAACCCCGGTCTGCCCGAGGTGCGGCGCTTCGTCCAGGACGCGATGCTCGACGCCCTGCGCCACTACGACATCGACGCGGTGCACTGGGACGACTACTTCTATCCGTACCCGGTGGCGGGGCAGGTCTTCGACGACGACGCCGCCTTCGCGCGCTACGGCGGCGGCTTCCCGGACCGGGCCGCCTGGCGCCGGGACAACATCGACCGCCTGGTGAGCGAGATGGCCGAGCGGGTCCACAAGACGCGCAAGGGCGCGGAGTTCGGGATCAGCCCCTTCGGGGTCTGGCGCAACGCCTCGACCGACCCGCTCGGTTCGGACACCCAGGCGGGCGTGCAGACCTACGACAACCTGCACGCCGACACCCGCGGCTGGGTCAAGAAGGGCTGGATCGACTACGTCTGCCCGCAGCTCTACTGGAATATCGGCTTCACCGTCGCCGACTACGGCAAGCTGCTGCCCTGGTGGGCCGATGTCGTCCGGGACACGGGCGTGCGTCTGTACGTGGGAGAGGCGCTCTACAAGGCGGGCGACCCGGCGCAGGCCGCGCCCTGGCAGGACCCGGCCGAGCTGTCGCGCCACCTCACCTTCGCCAAGGGGTTCCCGCAGGTGCGCGGGCACGTCTACTTCTCGGCGAAGGAGGTGGGCGTCGACAGGATCGGCGCCATGGCGCGGGTGGTCGCCGACCACTACCAGGAGCGGGCCAGGCCCTGACTCACTCCTCGTTGGTGGAAAAGTGCCGCACGACGGTGTCGGGACCCGGCGACATCAGGGTCTCGTGACCGTCCTCGAACCGGACGCGGTACGGAGGTGTGCCGTTCTCACCGAGCACCTCGATGACCTCCGCGGTCCGGTCGTGCTGCCCGACGATCCTGCCGTGCACCAATAGCCTGTCGCCTACGCTTGCACGCATTTGGAGCGACCTCCTTGTCCACCCGACGGTAGCGATCCGTGGCCATCAGTCTACGTCGGGTGGCGGCGCGAGGCTCCTAGCCGCGGGCCCGTTGGGTGACGGCGATGCACACGAGGACGGCGGCGGCCGTCAGCGGCGCGGCGATCGTGAGGTGCTCGCCGAGCAGGAACACCGACCAGACCAGGGTCAGCAGCGGCTGTGCGAGCTGCAGCTGGCTGGCCCTCGGTACGCCGATCACCGCCATGCCGCGGTACCAGACGACCAGGCCGAGGAACTGCGAGCCGATGGCGGCGTAGAGCAGCCCGGCGGTGCTGTGCCCGGTGAGCTGGAAGGGCTCGTACTGGAGGGCGACGGCCGCCCCCGCCACGGCGAGCGGCAGGCACAGGACGAGCGCCCAGCCGACGACCTGCCAGCCCGGCATCTCGCGGGCGAGCCGGCCGCCCTCGGTGTAGCCGGCCGCGCAGATGAGGAGTGCGCCGAAGAGGTAGAGGTCGGCGGTCGACAGGGCGCCGCCGCTCTGCTGGACGGTGAACGCGATCACCGCGGCCGCGCCCGCGAGGGCAGCCGTCCAGAACGTCCGCGAGGGGCGTGCCCCCGTGCGCAGCGCCGAGAACACGGCGGTCGTCAGCGGCAGCAGGCCCACGACCACGGCCGCGTGCGCGGTGGTGGAGGTCTGCAGGGCGAGCGTGGTGAGCAGCGGGAAGCCGACGACGACTCCGGCGGCGACGACCGTGAGCCCGGCCCAGTGGCGGCGCGCGGGGAGCGGGATCCGCAGGGCGAGCAGCGCGCCGCCCGCGATGACCGCGCTCAGGAGGACCCGCAGGGCCACGAAGGACCAGGGGCCGATGCCTTCGAGGCCCCACGCGGTGGAGGGGAAGGTGAGCGAGAAGGCGGTGACGCCGAGCGCGGCCATGACGGTGCCTGCGCGGCGGGAGCCGATCCGGGCCGGCTCGGGGCTCGTGGTGCTGCTCGCGGTCTCGGCAACTGCTATCCGACTCGGGCGAGTAGCGCTATCCTGTGCTGTCATGCATGAGAGTAGCAGTGTGGCTGAGTTGGCGAAACGGCTGAGGGGCGAGCTGGACCGCTACTCTCCGGGTGGAAAGCTGCCGTCGAGCCGGGCGCTGGTCGACCGTTTCAGGGTGAGTCCGGTGACCGTGTCGCGGGCCCTGGCGCAGTTGGCCGCCGAGGGGCTCGTCGTCACCCGGCCCGGGGCAGGTGTGTTCCGCGCGGAGCCGCAGGCCGCCCCCGCGCCGGTGGGGGACACCTCGTGGCAGGAGGTGTCGCTGAGCGCGGACTCGGCGGCGGAGCTGGTGCCGCGCGCGGTGGACGCCTCCGGTGTCCTGGTCACCCTCACGCCGCCGCCGCCCGGCGTCATCGAGTTCAACGGCGGCTATCTGCACCCCTCGCTGCAGCCCGAGCGCGCGATGGCGGCGGCGCTCGCGCGGGCGGGGCGGCGGCCGGGCGCGTGGGGGAGGCCGCCGGTCGACGGTCTTCCCGAGCTGCGGGAGTGGTTCGCGCGGGGCATCGGCGGCGCGATCACGGCCGCCGAGGTGCTGGTCACCGCGGGTGGGCAGAGCGCGCTGACCACGGCGCTGCGGGCGCTCGCCCCGCCGGGCGCCCCGGTCCTCGTCGAGTCGCCGACGTACCCCGGCATGCTGGCGATCGCCCGCGCGGCGGGCCTGAGGCCGGTCCCGGTGCCGGTCGACACCGACGGCGTACGCCCCCAGCTGCTCGAGGCGGCGTTCAAGGCCACCGGGGCGCGGGTCTTCGTCTGCCAGCCGCTGTTCCAGAACCCCACGGGGGCCGTGCTCTCCGCCGAGCGCCGACCCGAGGTGCTGCGCATCGCCCGCGAGGCCGGGGCCTTCGTCATCGAGGACGACTTCGTGCGCCGCCTGGTCCACGACGACGCGGGGCCGCTGCCACGGCCGCTCCAGTCCGACGACCCCGACGGCGTCGTGGTGCACGTCTGCTCGCTCACCAAGGCGACGTCGCCGAGCTTCCGGGTGAGCGCGCTCGTCGCCCGCGGCCCGGTCCTCGAGCGGCTGCGCGCGATCCAGGTCGTCGACCACTTCTTCGTACCGAGACCGCTCCAGGAAGCGGCGCTCGAACTGGTCGGCTCACCGGCCTGGCCGCGCCATCTGCGCCAGGTGGCGGGCGAGTTGAAGGACCGCAGGGACGCGATGGCGGCGGCCCTGCGCATCGGCCTGCCCGAACTGGCCGTGCCGCACATCCCCGCCGGCGGCTACAGCCTCTGGCTGCGCCTTCCCGACGGCATGAACGAGGCGGCCCTGGTGAGCGCGGCCCTGCGCGCGGGCGTCGCCGTCGCGCCCGGCCGCCCCTTCTTCGCGGCCGAACCCCCGGCGGCGCACCTGCGGTTGAGCTTCGCGGCGCTGGCGGGCGTGGGGGAGATCAAGGAGGGGGTGCGCAGGCTGCGTACGGCCTGCGACGAGGTGCGGGGTGCCGCGGACTGAAGGCCGTTCCGGCGGGCGAAATCCGCTCGACGGTCCGGCGGGGCGGCTGCCAGCCTGCCCCCATGACCGATACGCACCGGGCACTTCCCGACGGCTACGAGCTGTCCACCGACCCCGCCCGCCTCGACGCCGAGCGCGTCCACCGATGGCTCTCCACGGACGCGTACTGGGCGCTGGACCGGCCCCGCGAGAAGCAGGACCGGGCGATCGCCGGATCGCTCAACTTCGGCGTGTATGACGTGGTTTCGGGCGACCAGATCGCCTATGCCCGGGTCGTGACCGATCGCGCCACCTTCGCCTGGCTCTGTGATGTGTACGTCGACCGGGCGGTCCGTGGGAAGGGGCTCGGGAGCGCGCTCGTCGCGGCCGTCCGTGACCACCTGGAGCCGTACGGTCTGCGCCGGGTCCTGCTGGGCACGGCCGACGCGCACGGGGTGTACGAGAAGGTCGGTTTCAAGGCCCTTGAGGCCCCGGGGAATTGGATGGCGCTGGGGATGCAGTGAGCGGTGTCGGGGGCACCGCGGTCATCCGCGTACGCACGGTGAAACCTTGACCTGGGCTGCCGGGCACTCCACGATCACCGCATGCACGTACGTGTCTCGCTCATCGCCGCCGCGCGCAGCGCCTCGCTGCTCGCGGAGCGCTTCGACGACGACCGGCCGCTGGACCAGGCGGGCTGGCACGAGGTGCAGCTCGCCGCCCCCGCGCTGCTTCCGCTCGCCGCGGCCGAGCTGCGCTACTGCTCGCCCACGCCGCGCAGCCGCGGCACCGGCGACGCCCTGGGCTTCGCGCCGCTGGCCCAGCCGGCCCTGCGGGACTGCGACATGGGGCGGTGGCGCGGTCTGACGCTCGCCGATGTGACGGCGCGCGAGCCGTCCGCGGTCGACGCCTGGCTGCGGGATCCGCGCTCCGCGCCGCACGGCGGCGAGTCGCTCCTCGCGTTCATCTCGCGGGTCGGCGGCTGGCTCGACACGCGTCCGGTCGGCGACGGCTCCCGGATCCTGGCCGTGGCGGAGCCCGCGGTGGTCAGGGCGGCCCTCGTCTACGCCCTGAAGGCGCCCCCGTCGACGTACTGGAACATCGACGCCCGCCCGCTGTCGACGGTCACCCTGGCCGGTCACGGCGGCCGCTGGAACCTGCGGATCGCGGGGGCGGGGGAGAGCGCCGCCGCGCTCTAGGGCCTGTCCGATGGGTCCTGCCGGGGTCGCGACCCCTGGCACGCACCAGGGCCCGCTCGGCCCTGATCAATCTGCGCCCGGCGCCGAAGGCCGGCCTGACTCATCGGACAGGCCCTAGCCCCGTGCCGGTGCTCCCTGCCGTCGGTACTCGGTCGTGAGGATCAGGTCCTTGGCCGGGCCCGCGACCCGCCACCGCGTCCACCAGTGGTCCTCGTCGTACACCGCGAACTCGCCCCGGTAGAGGTCCTGCGCGCACGGATGGTCGGTGCGGTGCCGGCCGGTGCGCAGGTCGAGGTCGTGGAAGGGACGCCCGTCGGCGAAGCGGACGTCCGCGGTGCCGGGCGCCGCGCCCGGCAGGAAGCGCAGGGTGCGCTCGGCGGGGCGTGCGGTGCCCTGCCAGGTGAAGGTGCCCGACTCGTGGTGCAGGAGCCCGCCGTCGGCCCAGGTGAAGGCCGTCGCCCCCGAGAAGTGCCCCGCCGCGTCGCCCGCCAGGTCCCGTGCCGTCCGCTCCACCTGCCAGGTACCGGCCAGGTACCTCAGCACGTCGGGTACGCCGTACACCTCGGCTGCTTCATCCGGAAAGGGCATGCCCCGCAGGCTACGCGGGGCCGAGCCGGGGATGTCTACTTGTCGACGAACGTGAGGCTGCCCTCGTCGTAGCGCGTCCCGGCGACCGAGCCCGCGGGCGCCGCCGCGTCGATCGCGGCGAGCTCGTCGGGGGAGAGCTCGATGCCGGTCGCCGCCAGGTTCTCCGTGAGGTACTTCTCCCGGCGGGTGCCCGGAATCGGCACCACGTCGTCGCCGCGGTGCTGCACCCAGGCCAGGGCGAGCTGCCCCGCCGTGACGCCCTTCTCGGCGGCGAGCGCGTCCAGGGCCTCGACGACGGCCAGGTTCCGCTCCAGGTTCCCGTCGGCGAACCGCGGCTGGCCGCGCCGCATGTCACCTTCCTGAAGGGCGTCGGTCGAGGTGTAGCGCCCGGTCAGGAAGCCGCGGCCGAGCGGCGAGAAGGGCACGAGCCCGATGCCGAGCTCCCGGCACACGGGGGCGATCTCCGCCTCGAGGTCCCGGGTCCACAGCGACCACTCGCTCTGCAGCGCGGCGATCGGATGCACGGCGTGCGCCCGCCGGATCGTCCGCGTGCTCGCCTCGGAGAGCCCGAGGTGGCGCACCTTCCCGGCCTCGACGAGCTCGGCCATCGCGCCGACCGTCTCCTCGATCGGCACGCTCTGGTCCACGCGGTGCAGGTAGTACAGGTCGATGTGGTCGACGCCCAGGCGCCGCAGCGACGCGTCGCACGCCTCTCGTACGTACGCCGCGTCGCCCCGGATCCGTATCGGCTCGCCGAGCCGGTTGGCGAAGCCGAACTTCGTGGCGAGCACGGCGTCGTCGCGCCGCCCGGCCAGGGCGCGGCCGATCAGCTCCTCGTTGTGCCCGTTGCCGTAGAAGTCGGACGTGTCGAGGAGGGTGACCCCGAGGTCGAGCGCACGGTGGATGGTCGCGATGGACTGTGTGTCGTCCGCAGCGCCGTACGCGTGACTCATCCCCATGCAGCCGAGTCCCTGCGCCGAGACGGTGAGCGCGCCGAGGCGGCGTGTGGGAAGGGTGGTCATGCCGGTACCTCCAGGTGGAGCCAGGTGGACATGTCCGACCCTAGGAGCTGGAGTCGCCCCCAAGTCAAGGCAGTTATTCGGTGGCCGCGGCGCTCACGTCTGGTCGGCCGCCTGGTACAGCGCCGCCACGTCGATCTTCTTCATGCCGAGCATGGCCTGCATGGCGCGCTGGGCCCGCCCCTCGTCCGGGTCGGTCATGAGCTTGCCCAGGGCGTCGGGGACGACCTGCCAGGACAGGCCGAACTTGTCCTTGAGCCAGCCGCAGGGGCCTTCCTCGCCGCCTTCGGAGAGCTTCGTCCAGTAGTAGTCGACCTCTTCCTGGTCGGCGCAGTCGATGCTGAAGGAGACCGCCTCGTCGAAGGTGAACTCGGGGCCGCCGTTGATCGCGGTGTACGGCTGTCCGTCGAGTTCGAAGTCGACGGTCAGCACGGTCCCGGCGGGCCGCGGCCCTGCCTCTCCGTAGTGGGAGATGTTCTTGATCTTCGAGTTCGGGAAGACCGAGACGTAGAACGTGGCGGCGTCCTCGCTCTGGGTGTCGAACCAGAGATTGGGCGTGATGCGGGGCATGGCTCTCTCCTGCCGTTCGGTGGAGGCTGCGTCTGGCTGTCTGCCTGTCTTCTCTTCCTGTACTGACCGTGGTCCCTGCGGAAACTCATCGCTGCGACACAGCTGGAAAGTGCCTGGCGCATGCGGTCGATTCCAAGGGTGTCTGCCGCTCCGGAAGCGGGGCTCGGCAACGAGAGCCAAGTCGCCATCGAAGTCACCGCCACCGCCAACTGCGTCAACCCCGGCGGCCATGGCCCCAAGGCTGCCAACAAGCGGTCCGTGAGCCAACGTCGTGGTTGCTGACACCGCGCACGGTGTCGTCGCCAAGGTGCCCAGCACCTTCTGATCACTCTCGCGGCATCCTCGCATCAGCGGCCCGCGCGGCGACCCCACTCGCGGGCCGCGGCCTATGCGATGCGTTGCATAAACGTGCAGCGAGACGTATAGTCATGCCATCCAAGAGGAGGGTTCCATGGCGGTACGCGCAGCAGTGGCAGGGGCGAGTGGGTACGCGGGCGGAGAGCTGTTGCGTCTGCTTCTCGTCCACCCCGAGGTGGAGATCGGCGCCCTGACCGGCAACACGAACGCGGGTCAGCGCCTGGGCACGCTCCAGCCGCATCTGCTCCCGCTCGCCGGCCGCGTCCTGGAACCGACCACCACCGAGGCCCTCGCCGGCCATGATGTCGTCTTCCTCGCGCTGCCGCACGGGCAGTCCGCCGCCGTCGCCGAGCAGCTCGGCCCCGACGTCCTCGTCGTCGACATGGGCGCCGACTTCCGGCTGAAGGACGCGGGGGACTGGGAGGCGTTCTACGGCAGCGAGCACGCCGGCACCTGGCCCTACGGCCTGCCCGAGCTGCCGGGCGGCCGCGCCGCCCTCGAGGGGGTCAAGCGCATCGCGGTGCCCGGCTGCTATCCGACCGCCGTCTCGCTCGCGCTCTTCCCGGCGTACGCGGCGGACCTCGTCGAGGCCGAAGCGGTGATCGTCGCGGCGTCCGGCACCTCGGGAGCGGGCAAGGCGCCCAAGCCGAATCTCCTGGGTTCCGAGGTCATGGGCTCCATGTCGCCGTACGGCGTGGGCGGCGTGCACCGGCACACCCCCGAGATGATCCAGAACCTGAGCGCCGCCGCGGGTACGCCCGTCTCGGTCTCCTTCACGCCGACCCTCGCCCCGATGCCGCGCGGCATCCTCGCCACCTCCAGCGCGAAGGCGAAGGAGGGCGTCACCGCCGCGTCCGTCCGGGCCGCGTACGAGAAGGCCTTCGCCGACGAGCCGTTCGTCCACCTGCTCCCCGAGGGGCAGTGGCCCGCGACGGCCGCCGTCTACGGCTCGAACGCCGTACAGATCCAGGTCGCGTACGACGAGGCTGCGGGGCGCGTCATCGTGATCAGCGCCATAGACAACCTCACCAAGGGCACCGCGGGCGGCGCGGTGCAGAGCATGAACATCGCCCTCGGACTCCCCGAGGAGCTGGGACTTTCCACGATCGGAGTGGCACCGTGAGCGTCACGGCAGCGCAGGGATTCCAGGCGGCGGGCATCGCCGCCGGGATCAAGCAGAACGGCAACCCGGACCTGGCCCTCGTGGTCAACACCGGGCCCCGCCTGGCCGCCGCGGGCGTCTTCACCTCCAACCGCGTCAAGGCCGCCCCCGTCCTCTGGTCGGAGCAGGTGCTCAAGGGCGGCCTCGTCTCCGCCGTCATCCTCAACTCCGGTGGCGCCAACGCCTGCACGGGCCCGCAGGGCTTCCAGGACACGCACGCCACGGCGGAGAAGGTCGCCGAGGTGCTCGACGGGGTGAACGCGGGCGAGGTCGCCGTCGCGTCGACCGGACTCATCGGCGTCACGCTGCCCATGGACAAGCTGCTGCCGGGCGTCGAGACGGCCGCCGGTGAACTCTCCGCGCACGGCGGCGAGAAGGCCGCCATCGCCATCAAGACCACCGACAGCGTGCACAAGACGTCCGTCGTCACCAAGGACGGCTGGACCGTCGGCGGCATGGCCAAGGGCGCGGGCATGCTCGCGCCGGGCCTCGCCACGATGCTCGTCGTCCTCACCACCGACGCCGACCTCGAGGCCGACGTCCTGGACAAGGCGCTGCGCGACGCCACCCGGCTCACCTTCGACCGGGTCGACTCCGACGGCTGCATGTCGACCAACGACACGGTGCTGCTGCTCGCCTCGGGCGCCTCCCAAGTCGCCCCGGAGTACGCCGAGTTCGCCGACGCCGTCCGTGAGGTCTGCGACGACCTGGGACGTCAGCTGATCGGCGACGCCGAGGGCGCCAGCAAGGACATCAAGGTCGAGGTCGTGAACGCGGCGAGCGAGGCCGACGCCGTGGAGGTCGGCCGGTCCATCGCCCGCAACAACCTCCTCAAGTGCGCCCTGCACGGCGAGGACCCCAACTGGGGCCGGGTGCTCTCCGCGATCGGCACCACGTCCGCCGCCTTCGAGCCGGACCACCTCAACGTCGCCATCAACGGCGTCTGGGTCTGCAAGAACGGCTCCGTGGGCGAGGACCGCGAGCTCGTCGACATGCGCTACCGGGAGGTCGTCATCACCGCCGACCTGGCGGCGGGCGCCGAGACGGCCACGATCTGGACCAACGACCTCACCGCCGACTACGTCCACGAGAACAGCGCGTACTCGTCATGAGCAAAGACACGAGCGAAGACATGGGCAAGGACGCGAGCAAGGACGCGAGCAAGGACGCGAGCAAGGACGCCGGCAGCCAGCCCACCGCCCGGAAGCACACCGCGCTGCCCAAGGCGCAGATCCTCATCGAGGCGCTGCCCTGGCTGACCCGGCACCGCGGCAAGACGGTCGTCATCAAGTTCGGCGGCAACGCCATGATCGACGAGGAGCTGAAGGCCGCCTTCGCGCAGGACGTCGTCTTCCTGCACCACGCCGGTCTGAGGCCCGTCGTGGTGCACGGCGGCGGACCGCAGATCAGCAAGGCCCTGGACCGGCACGGCATCGTCAGCGAGTTCAAGGCGGGCCTGCGCGTCACCACCGAGGACGCCATGGACGTCGTACGCATGGTGCTCGCGGGACAGGTCCAGCGCGAGCTGGTCGGCCTGCTGAACCAGCACGGCCCGCTCGCCGTCGGCCTCACCGGCGAGGACGCGCACACCATCACCGCCACCAAGCACCAGCCCCGCATCGAGGGCGAGCTGGTCGACATCGGCCGGGTCGGCGAGATCACCGAGATCGACACGGGCGCCATCGAGGCCCTGCTCGCCGACGGCCGCATCCCGGTCGTCTCCTCGATCGCCCGCTCCCAGGACGACGGACATGTCTACAACGTCAATGCTGATACGGCGGCTGCGGCACTCGCTGCGGCGCTGGACGCCGAGACCCTGATGGTCCTCACGGACGTCGAGGGCCTCTACGAGGACTGGCCCAACAGCGACGAGGTGATCAGCCGCCTCACCGCCGCCGAGCTGGAGAAGCTCCTGCCCGAGCTGGCCAGCGGCATGGTCCCGAAGATGGAGGGCTGTCTGCACGCCGTACGCAACGGCGTCGAGACGGCCCGCGTGATCGACGGCCGCGTGCAGCACTCGATCCTCCTGGAGATCTTCACCGACGAGGGCATCGGCACGATGGTCGTGCCCGATCAGGACAGCACGGACACCGAGGGGGAGTCATGAGCAACCAGGAGCTGACCGCGCGCTGGCAGGGCGCGCTCATGGACAACTACGGCACGCCCAGGCTGCCCCTCGTGCGCGGCGCGGGCAGCAAGCTGTGGGACGCGGACGGCAAGGAGTACGTCGATTTCGTCGGCGGCATCGCGGTCAACGCGCTCGGCCACGCCCACCCGGCGATCGTCGAAGCCGTGAGCAACCAGATCGGCTCGCTCGGCCACGTCTCGAACCTCTTCGTCGCCGAGCCGCCCGTCGCGCTCGCCGAGAAGCTGCTCCAGCTCTTCGGGCGCGAGGGGAAGGTGTACTTCTGCAACTCCGGCGCGGAGGCCAACGAGGGCGCCTTCAAGATCGGCCGCCTGACCGGCCGTTCGCACATGGTCGCCACCGAGGGCGGCTTCCACGGCCGGACCATGGGCGCGCTCACGCTCACCGGGCAGCAGGGCAAGCGGGAGCCGTTCCTGCCGCTGCCCGGCGACGTCACGCATGTCCCGTTCGGCGATGTGGAGGCCCTGCGCGCGGCGGTCACCACCGAGACCGCCCTCGTGATCATCGAGCCCATCCAGGGCGAACTCGGCGTCGTCGTGCCGCCCGCGGGCTATCTGAAGGCGGCCCGGGAGATCACCGCGGCCACCGGGACGCTGCTCGTCCTGGACGAGGTGCAGACCGGAATCGGCCGTACCGGCCACTGGTTCGAGTACCTCGCGCACGAGGACGTCCAGCCGGATGTCGTCACGCTCGCGAAGGGCCTGGGCGGCGGTCTGCCGCTCGGCGCGACCGTCGCGTTCGGCGCGGCCGCGGAGCTGTTCAAGCCCGGTCACCACGGCACGACGTTCGGCGGGAACCCGGTCGCGTGCGCCGCGGGCCTCGCCGTCCTGGACACCATCGAGGCCGAGGGTCTCCTGGAGAACACCAAGCGGGCGAGCGAGAAGCTGCGCGACGGAATCGAGTCACTCGGACACCCGCTCGTCGGCCATGTCAGGGGCGCGGGCCTGCTGCTGGGTATCGTGCTCACCGAGCCGCTCGCGCCCCAGGTGCAGCAGGCGGCTCAGGACGCCGGCTTCCTGGTGAACGCGCCCGCCCCCGATGTCGTACGGCTGATGCCGCCGCTGAACGTCCGCGACGACGAGGTGGACGCGTTCCTCCGGGCCCTGCCCGGCGTCCTGGAAACGGCTGCCGAGGCGTTGAAGGCCTCCGAGGCCAACGGGGACGGACGATCCGGAGAATGAGACGACGATGAGTCATGCGCAAGGCAACGAGCACGCGGAGCACCCGGATCACACCGGGCCCGCGGTGCCGCAGACCCGCACCGCACGCCACCGCCGGATCGTGGACATCCTCAACCGGCAGCCGGTGCGCTCCCAGAGCCAGCTGGCGAAGCTGCTCGCCGACGACGGCCTGACCGTCACCCAGGCGACGCTCTCCCGGGACCTGGACGAGCTGAACGCGGTGAAGATCCGCAACGCCGAGGGCGACCTCATCTACGCGGTACCGAGCGAGGGCGGCTTCCGCACCCCGCGCGCGCCGCTGGGCGAGTCCGCCAAGGAGGAGCGGATGCGCCGCCTCTCCGCGGAGCTGCTGATCTCGGCGGAGGCCTCGGCGAACCTCGTCGTCCTGCGCACGCCGCCGGGCGCCGCCCAGTTCCTGGCATCGGCGATCGACCAGGCGGAACTGCACGACATCCTCGGGACGATCGCGGGCGACGACACGCTGATGCTGATCAGCCGGGAGGCTACGGGGGGTCAGGCGTTGGCGGACCACCTGTTGAGGCTGGCGTCGAACGAACACTGATCCGGGCCCCTGGGCCTCGGGCGCCGTTCATCACCGGCTTCGCCGAGTTCGTCCTCAAACGCCGGACGGGCTGAATTTCAGCCCGTCCGCCGCGCCCGGTGCGACATCCACGCGGCGACCAACGCCCCCGACACGTTGTGCCACACGGAGAACACCGCGGCGGGCAGCGCCGCGAGCGGGCTGAAGTGGGCCGTGGCGAGCGACGCCGCGAGGCCCGAGTTCTGCATCCCCACCTCGAAGGCCATGGCCCGGGATGCGGGCGGCCCGAGCCGCGCCAGCTTCCCCGCGCCGTACCCCAGTGCCAGCCCGAGCCCGTTGTGCAGCACGACCGCCAGGAAGACCAGCAGCGCCGCCGACTTGATGGCGGCCGCGCTGCCCGCGACGACGATCGCCACGATGACGGCGATGGTCAGGGCGGACAACCACGGCAGCGCGCTGAGCACCCGACCTATGTAGCGCCCGAAGAGCAGCCGCACGACAAGGCCCGCGATGACCGGGAGCAGCACGGTCTTGAGGATGTCCGTGACCATCGACCCCGCGTCCACCGGCAGATACTCGCCCGCGAGGAGCAGCGTCAGCGGCGGCGTGATGAGCGGCGCGAGCACGGTCGAGACGGTGGCCACCGAGACGGACAGGGCCACGTCGCCGCGCGCCAGATAGGTCACGACATTGGATGCGGTGCCGCTCGGCGCGCAGCCGACCAGGATCACGCCGGCCGCCAACTGCGGTGACAGGCCGAGCGCGTGGGCGATCAGCCAGCCGAGCCCCGGCATGATCACGTAGTGCGCGACCAAGCCGAGCGCGACGGCCCAGGGCCGCTTGACGACGCCCTGGAAGTCGAGCGGGGTCATCGTGAGTCCCATGCAGAACATCACGAGGCCCAGGAGGTACGGGACGTTCGTGCCCCAGCCCTCGAAGGTGTCCGGCGCTGCGAGGCCGAGCGCGCCGGCGGCGAGCACGAGGACGGGGAAGACCGTGACGGCGAGCCGGGCCGCCTTGTCGCCGCTCTCCGTCGAGTTGGGGATCGTCTGTTCGGTTTGCACCCGGCGATGCAACGCCGCCGTGGAGGGTGGACGCAACCGCGTCTCGATATGTGGTCGCTACACCTACGTAAGTGCCGTGCGTGCCGTGCGTGCCGTGCTCAGTAGCGAGTGATCGCCGTAGCCCCCGACGCGGTACCGATCGCCATGTGCGGCCGCCGCCCCTCATCCGCCCACCGCAGGATCCGTCGCATCGCATCCCCGGAGACCGACACGCAACCCGCCGTCGCCCCGCGCCCGTTGACGTGCAGGAAGATTCCGGCGCCGCGCCCGCGCACCGGGCGGTCGTAGTTGAAGCCGATCACCAGGGCGTGCGCGTACTGGGGGTCGTACGTGATGAGGTGCTCGGACTCGGTGGCGCGGCAGTCGGCGGGGCGTGGCTGAGTCCAGCGGTTGTAGGAGCGGGAGTTGTTGTCCTGGCACCACCAGGACTTCTTCGTCACGCGGCGGTAGGCGTAGTCCGTGCCGGACGGTGCGCGGTCGATGCCGAAGGCGTAGGGGAGGCGGAAGAGGCCCGTGGGCGTCGTGTTCGTGCCCTGCTTGCGCGTACCGCCCTCCGTCAGGCCCTTCGCGCCGAACCGCGCGGCCGCCGAGCCGGCCTTCGTCCACCGCCCCGCGCGCCGGTCCCACCACGTGACGGTGCCGGTGGTGGAGCCGGTGTGCGCGGCCCGTGCGGTGATGAGCTGGGTGCCGCCGCCGGTGTCGGCCATGCGGTCCGGGAGCGGCCTCCCGGCAGCGGGGCCGGAGCCGGATGCACCGGGCGCGGCTCCCAGGGTCGCGGCGGTGGCGAGCAGGGCTGCGGACGCGAGAGCGGCGGCACGTAGGCGCATGACTCAGACGGTAAGCGGCGGCAGCGGCAACGGCAGGCCCGGCAGGCCGTCGATGCTCTGCGCGATGTGCTCCTTCTTGGTGAAGTACGCGCTCAGCGACGCGTCGTCCTCGCGCCCGAAGCGCTTGGCGTGCAGATCGCGGTCCTCGTCGTACGACATGAAGGGAACGTTGTAGCCGCAGGTGTCACGGACGAGTTCGGCCGTCACGACGATGATCGCGCGCAGGCCGTGCGGGGTGGGGTCGATGTCGGGGAAGTGCCCGAGCAGCTCCGCCCAGCGCGGGTCGTCGCGGAAGACGGGCTCGCCGCGCCCGTGCACCCGGACGATGTTGGGCGGGCCCTGGAAGGCGCACCACATCAGGGTGATGCGGCCGTTCTCGCGCAGATGGGCGACCGTCTCCGCGTTGCTGCCCGCGAAGTCCAGGTAGGCGACGGTGAGTTCGTCGATGACCGCGAAGGATCCGGTCAGGCCCTTGGGGGAGAGATTGATCGTGCCGTCGTCCGCGAGCGGCGCGGTCGCGGTGAAGAAGATGGGCTGTGCCTCGATGAAGGTGCGGAGTCGGCCGTCTATGCGTTCGTGAGTCTTTCCCATGCCTAAGGATTATTCGCCAAAGATCCTTCGTCTGTCTAATTCTTCGCCTGTCTAATGACTTCGTGGGCCTCGGCGTGGTGTGACCGGATTGACGAATCATGCGGAGCACTGCATACTCATGCATAAGGAGAACGCACTGTAACGCGACCGCACCGTGAGGAGAAAGCCATGACCGAGCGCGTCGTACTCGCCTATTCAGGCGGTCTGGACACCTCCGTCGCCATCGGCTGGATCGCCGAGGAGACGGGCGCCGAGGTCATCGCCGTCGCCGTGGACGTCGGCCAGGGCGGCGAGGACCTGGACGTCATCCGCAAGCGCGCGCTCGCCTGCGGTGCCGTGGAGGCCGAGGTCGCGGACGCGAAGGACGAGTTCGCCGAGGAGTACTGCCTCCCGGCGATCAAGGCCAACGCCCTCTACATGGACCGCTACCCGCTGGTCTCCGCCCTCTCGCGGCCGACCATCGTCAAGCACCTCGTGGCCGCCGCCGAGAAGCACGGCGCCGGGATCGTGGCCCACGGCTGCACCGGCAAGGGCAACGACCAGGTGCGGTTCGAGGCCGGCATCTCCGCCCTCGGCCCCGGCCTGAAGTGCATCGCCCCGGTCCGTGACTACGCGATGACGCGGGACAAGGCGATCGCCTTCTGCGAGGAGAGGCAGCTCCCGATCGCCACCTCCAAGAAGTCCCCGTACTCCATCGACCAGAACGTCTTCGGACGGGCCGTCGAGACGGGTTTCCTGGAGGACATCTGGAACGCGCCGATCGAGGACATCTACGAGTACACCTCGAACCCCGCAACGCCGCGCGAGGCCGACGAGGTCGTCATCTCCTTCGAGCGGGGCGTCCCGGTCGCCGTCGACGGTCGCCCCGTCACCGTCCTGCAGGCCATCCAGCAGCTCAACGAGCGCGCGGGCGCGCAGGGCATCGGCCGGATCGACATGGTCGAGGACCGGCTCGTCGGCATCAAGTCCCGTGAGGTGTACGAGGCGCCGGGCGCCATCGCGCTCATCACCGCGCACCAGGAGCTGGAGAACGTCACCGTCGAGCGCGAACTGGCCCGCTACAAGCGGCAGATCGAGCAGCGATGGGGCGAGCTGGTCTACGACGGCCTGTGGTTCTCCCCGCTCAAGCGCGCCCTGGACGGCTTCATCGACGAGGCCAACCAGCACGTCACCGGCGACATCCGGATGACCCTGCACGGCGGCCGCGCCGTCGTCACCGGCCGGAAGTCCGGCGAGTCCCTCTACGACTTCAACCTCGCGACCTACGATTCGGGCGACACCTTCGACCAGTCCAAGGCGCAGGGCTTCATCGAGATCTTCGGTCTCTCGTCCAAGATCGCGGCGCAGCGTCAATTGCGGGCATAGCCCGACGGGACCTCTCGTAACTACCCCTTTCAAGGAGCACGTGCAGTGAGCAGCAACAGCGGTGACGTCCGGCTCTGGGGCGGACGGTTCGCCGACGGGCCCGCCGAGGCCCTGGCGAAGCTTTCCGCGTCGGTCCACTTCGACTGGCGCCTCGCGCCGTACGACATCGCGGGGTCCCGCGCCCACGCGCGCGTGCTCCACAAGGCGGGGCTGCTCACCGAGGACGAGTTGACCCGCATGCTGGCCGGGCTCGACCGGCTCGAGGCCGATGTCGCCGACGGCTCGTTCGTGGGCACCATCGCCGACGAGGACGTACACACCGCCCTGGAGCGCGGTCTGCTCGAGCGGCTCGGCCCGGACCTCGGCGGCAAGCTGCGCGCGGGCCGGTCGCGCAACGACCAGGTGGCGACGCTCTTCCGGATGTACCTGCGGGACCACGCCCGGATCGTCGGCGGTCTGATCGCCGACCTCCAGGGCGCGCTCGTGGGCCTCGCCGAGGCGCACCCGGACGTCGCCATGCCGGGGCGCACGCACCTCCAGCACGCCCAGCCGGTGCTCTTCGCCCACCACGTCCTTGCCCACGTCCAGTCCCTCTCGCGGGACGCCGAGCGCCTGCGGCAGTGGGACGAGCGGACCGCCGTGTCACCGTACGGTTCGGGCGCCCTCGCCGGATCGTCCCTGGGTCTCGACCCGGAGGCGGTCGCCAAGGACCTCGGCTTCGAGCACGGCAGCGCGGGCAACTCCATCGACGGGACGGCATCCCGGGACTTCGCCGCGGAGTTCGCCTTCATCACCGCGATGATCGGCGTGAACCTCTCCCGGATCGCCGAGGAGATCATCCTCTGGAACACGAAGGAGTTCTCCTTCGTCACCCTCCACGACGCCTTCTCGACCGGCTCGTCGATCATGCCGCAGAAGAAGAACCCCGACATCGCCGAGCTGGCGCGGGGCAAGTCGGGCCGCCTCATCGGCAACCTGACGGGCCTGATGGCCACCCTCAAGGCGCTCCCGCTCGCGTACAACCGCGACCTCCAGGAGGACAAGGAGCCGGTCTTCGACTCCTGCGACCAGCTGGAGGTCCTGCTCCCCGCCTTCACCGGCATGATGGCCACGCTGACCGTGCACCGCGAGCGCATGGAGGAGCTGGCCCCGGCCGGCTTCTCGCTCGCCACGGACATCGCCGAGTGGCTGGTCAAGCAGGGCGTGCCGTTCCGTGTCGCGCACGAGGTCGCCGGCGAGTGCGTCAAGGAGTGCGAGGCGCACGGCATCGAGCTCGACCAGCTGACGGACGAGCAGTTCGCCAAGATCTCCGAGCACCTCACCCCCGAGGTGCGCACCGTCCTGAACGTCCCCGGCGCTCTGGCGTCCCGCAACGGCCGCGGCGGCACCGCGCCGTCGGCCGTCGCCGCCCAGCTCGCCGAGGTCAAGGCCGACCTGACCGTGCAGCAGGAGTGGGCCGCGGCGCGCAAGTAGCGCAAGCGCCTCGCCGGCCGCGTCGACTTGGGGCATCGCGGGTTACGTTGGTCGCCATCCGCAAGGAGCCGACCGAACGGAGCCCGCGATGCCCTTCGCCCGTCTGGCAGCAGCGACCACCCCCACCGCGCACATCGGGTTCGGCCTGGCCGCCATCGGCAGGCCCGGCTACATCACGCTCGGCCGCGACGCCGACCTGCCGCCCTCGCGCAGCGTCGAGGCCCTGCGCGAGCGCACCCTCGAACTCCTCGACGCCGCCTACGCGTCGGGGGTCCGCTACTTCGACGTGGCGCGCTCCTACGGCCGCTCCGAGGAGTTCCTCGCCGACTGGCTGCACGCCAGGCCCGACATCCGGGACGTCGTCGTCGGCAGCAAGTGGGGGTATACGTACACGGCCGCCTGGCACACCGAGGTGGACGGCCCGCACGAGGTCAAGGACCACAGCGTCGCCGCGTACGTCCGTCAGCGCGAGGAGAGCGCCGAACTGCTCGGCGACCGGCTCGACCTCTACCAGATCCACTCCGTCACGCCCGAGAGCCCGGCCCTGGGCGACAAGGAGCTGCACGCCAGGCTCGCCGACCTCGCGGCCGAAGGAGTGACGGTGGGCCTCTCGGTGAGCGGCCCGGAACAGGCGGCGGCGATCCGTGCCGCGCTCGCCGTGACCGTCGAGGGCGAGCCGCTCTTCCGTACGGTCCAGGCCACGTACAACGCCCTGGAGACCTCGGCCGAACCGGCGCTCGCCGAGGCCCATGACGCGGGGCTCACGGTCCTGGTCAAGGAGGGCATGGCCAACGGCCGCCTCGCGGGGGAGCACGCCCCGGCCGCCCTGCGCGAGGTCGCCGACGCGACCGGGCTCGGCTGCGACGCGGTGGCCCTCGCCCTGGCGCTGCGCAAGCCGTGGGCGGGCGTCGTCCTGTCCGGGGCGGCCACCTCGGTCCAGCTCGTCTCCAATCTGCACGCGGCGGCCGTCGACCTCGACGCGGAGCAGCTGGAACGGCTCGCGGGGCTCGTGGAGGAGCCCGCCGTGTACTGGGAGCGGCGCGGGCAGCTGCCCTGGAACTGACCGGCCCCGCCGGTGACTGACTGGTGACCCGCCGGTGAGAGTCATTCATATCTCGTGAGACAAATTTGTCTCACATGGCTTATGGTTGTCTCATGTCAGTCGATCGCGACCAGGTGCTGCGCAGCGCCGCGGCGCTCCTCACCCGCAAAGGCTCCGCCACGATGGACGAGGTGGCCCGCGCGGCGGGGATCAGCCGGGCCACGCTGCACCGGCATTTCGCCGGGCGCGACGCCCTCGTACGAGCCCTCGAGGAGCTCGGCATCCAGGAGTTCGAGGCGGCCATCGACGCGGCCCGGCTCGACGAGGACAGCGCGAGCGACGCGCTGCGCCGCCTGGTGAAGGAGATCGAGCCCGCGGCGGGACTGCTCGCGTTCCTCGTCACCGAGAACCAGCTCTTCGAGGGCGATACGCAGCACGAGGGCTGGTCCCGCCTCGACGCCTACGTGGCCGCGCTCTTCCGGCGCGGCCAAGAGGGCGGCGAGTTCCGCATCGACCTGACCCCCGCCTGGCTCACGGAGGCGCTCTACGGGCTCGTCGGCTCGGGCGCCTGGGCCGTACTGGACGGCCGCGTGGCCGCCAAGGATTTCTCATACATGATCGCCGAGCTGTTGATCGGCGGCGCGCAACGGAGAGTGGAACCATGACCAGCACCCAACAGCGGACCTCCCAGGCGGAGGTGGAGCGCAGCCCCGGGCGCTGGCTCGCGCTGGCCGTGCTGGTGCTCGCCGTGCTCCTCGTCGCCGTCGACGCGACCGTCCTCGGCCTCGCGACGCCGTACATCAGCGAGGACCTCGAGCCGTCCGGCACGCAGCTGCTGTGGATCGGCGACATCTACTCGTTCGTCATCGCCGGTCTGCTCGTCTCCATGGGCAGCCTCGGCGACCGCATCGGCCGCAAGAAGCTCCTGCTGACCGGAGCCGTCGCCTTCGGCGCGGTCTCCGTGCTCAACGCCTACGCGACCACACCCGAATTCCTCATGCTGGCCCGCGCGTTGCTCGGTGTCGCGGGTGCGACGCTGATGCCGTCCACGCTCGCGCTGATCCGGAACATCTTCCACGACCCGCGCGAGCGCAGCCTCGCCGTCGGCATCTGGGGCGCGATGGCCTCGGCGGGCGCCGCCGTCGGTCCGGTCGTCGGCGGGTTCCTGCTCGAGCACTTCTGGTGGGGCTCGGTCTTCCTGATCAACCTGCCGGTGATGGCCGTCCTCGTCCTGGTCGGCATCAAGCTCCTGCCCGAGTCGAAGAACCCGGCGCCGGGTCCCTGGGACCTGATCAGCGTCGTGCTCTCGCTCATCGGCATGATCGCCATCGTGTACGCCGTCAAGGAGGCGGCGGCGCACGGTCTGCGCTGGGACGTCGCCGCGGCGGGCCTGCTCGGCGTGACCGCGCTGACCTGGTTCGTACGCCGTCAGCTCACGCTGACCGCGCCGCTCCTGGACATGCGCCTCTTCCGCAACCGGGGGTTCTCCGCGGCGGTGCTCGCCGACCTGCTGACCATCCTCGGCCTGTCCGGCCTGGTCTTCTTCCTCTCCCAGTTCCTGCAACTGGTGCAGGGGAGGCCGCCGTTCGAGGCGGGCCTCGCCGAACTGCCCGCCGCGGTGGGCGCGGTGGCCGCCGGTCTGATCGCGGGCATGGTCGCGCGGCGGTTCTCGGTGCGCGCGGTGGTCGCCGGCGGGCTCGCGGCGGTCGGCATCGCGCTCGCGGCGCTCACCACCCTGAGTCAGTCCACCGGCTATCCGCTCCTGGGAGCTCTGCTCCTGGTCGTCGGCATCGGCGCGGGCTTCTCGTTCACGGTGACCGCCGACGTCATCCTGTCCGGCGTGCCGAAGGAGCAGGCGGGCGCGGCGTCAGCGGTCTCCGAGACGGCGTACGAACTGGGCGCGGCCCTCGGTATCGCGCTGCTGGGCTCCATCGTGACCGGCGTCTACCGGGACTTCACCGCCCCGGCGGGCACCCCGCCGGAGGTGGCGTCGGCAGCGCACGAGTCGCTGGGTGGCGCGGTGGAGTCCGTGGGGGGCCTCCCGGCCCAGCAGTCCCAGGAACTGCTCGCCTCGGCGCAGGACGCGTTCGTCGACGGCCTTCGCCTCGCGGCGGGGGTGGGCGCGGCGGTTCTGCTGGCCACCGCGGTGGCGGCGTGGTTCCTCTTGAAGGGGTCGAAGCTGGAGGACGGCGTCGAGCACTGAGAGGAGCGCCCCGCAGGCGAAGGCAGAAGCTACGCAGCCTTCGCCTTCGTGGCGTACATGTCCACGTACTCCTGACCGGACAGCTGCATGACCTCCGTCATCACGGAGTCCGTCACCGCCCGCAGCACATAGCGGTCGCGGTCCATGCCCTCGTAGCGCGAGAACTCCATCGGCTCACCGAAGCGGACCGTCACCCGGCCGGGCCGGGGGAGTCCCTTGCCGCCGGGCTGGAGCTTGTCCGTGCCGATCATCGCGAAGGGGATGACGGGCGCGCCCGTCATCAGGGTGAGGCGCGCGATGCCCGTGCGGCCGCGGTACAGGCGGCCGTCGGGGGAACGGGTGCCCTCCGGGTAGATGCCGAAGAGCTTGCCCTCCTCGAGCACGCGGCGCCCCGTCATCAGCGCCGCGACACCGCCGTGGCCGCCGTCGCGGTCCACGGGGATCATGCCGGCGCCGGTGAAGAACCAGGCCATCAGGCGGCCCTTGATGCCCTTGCCCGTGACGTACTCGTCCTTGCCGATGAAGAACACCGGACGCGGGCACACCAGGGGCATGATCATCGAGTCGATGAACGTGAGGTGGTTTCCGGCCATGATGACCGGACCGGTGCCCGGAATGTTCTCGGCGCCTTCCACCCGAGGGCGGAACATCAGACGCAAGATCGGTCCGAGCACTGCCTTGATGAGCGCGAGACGGGACAACGGGCCCTCCGGTGTCAACGGGTCGACGACGAGTATGTGCAGGTGAGGACGATACTCGCGGGTCCCCGCTCACCGCACATCGGGTTCATGCACTCGATACGCAGAGTTGACTTGAGTTTGCGTGGTGTTGCCCTTGAGGCGCCCTCCCTGAGACGACCGTATCCCTGTGGGGGAGAAGTGGCTCGCGCTAGTGGTCCTTGTCACGCGCCGCGGTCACGCGCGGCCATGACGTGACGTGCGCCGCGTCCCGCCGTATCCCACCGAACGGATCCGGCCCCGCACACCAGTAGCCATCCGGCATCACCCTTCCGTTCGGCCCAGGGTCTCCCATCCGTCACACGACGGCACCTACGATCGTGCCGCTTTGTCAGGTGCAAGGCAGCACATCGGGAGGAGCGCTCAATGGCTACGCAGAAGTCGAGGAATTCGAAGCCGGGGGAGCCGGGGGAGCCGGGGGAGCAACGGCCGGGGCGGCGCGCGGTCCTTGGAGCGGCGGTGCTCGGGGCGGGCACGGCCGTCGTGGGGCTGCCCGGCGTGGCGAGAGCCGACGCGCAGCACGGGCACGGGGGTTACAAGGATCTGCCGGTGCCCACGATCGTCGCGCACCGCGGCACCAGCGGCTACCGGCCCGAGCACACGCTCGGCTCGTACCAGCTCGCCCTCGACATGGGCGCCCACGTCATCGAGCAGGACGTCGTGCCCACCAAGGACGGCCATCTCGTATGCCGTCACGAGAACGACATCACCGCGACGACGGACGTCTCGGCGCACCCCGAGTTCGCGTCCCGCAAGACCACCAAGTCCGTGGACGGCACCTCGCTCACCGGCTGGTTCACCGAGGACTTCACGCTCGCCGAGCTGAAGACGCTGCGCGCCAAGGAGCGCATCCCCGGCACCCGCCAGCGCAACACCCTCTATGACGGCCGCTGGGACGTGCCTACCCTCGAAGAGGTCCTGAAGTGGGCCGACAAGCAAGGACGTCAGCACGGCAGGCCGATCTGGCTGCACATCGAGACCAAGCACCCCACGTACTTCCGCAAGCTGGGCCTCGGCCTTGAGGAGCCGCTCGCCAAGCTCCTGCGCAAGTACGGCCGGCACAAGAAGGACGCGCCGAACTTCCTGCAGTCCTTCGAGCCGAGCAGCATCCAGCGCCTGGACAAGCTGGTCGACGCGCCGCTGGTGGTGCTCCTGTCCACCGCGGCCTCCCGCCCCTGGGACTTCGTCGAGGCGGGCGACCCGCGCACCGTCGCCGACCTCATCAAGCCCGATGGCCTGGCGTGGATGGCGTCGTACGCGCAGGGCATCGGCCCCACCCTCGACCTGGTCATCCCGAAGAACCCGGACGGCAGCCTCGGCACCCCGTCCACGCTGGTCAAGGACGCGCACGCGGCGGGCCTGATCCTGCACCCGTACACGATGCGCAACGAGAACACCTTCCTGCCCACGAACTTCAAGAAGGGCACCGACCCGAACGCCTACGGCGACGCCTTCGGCGCCTTCAAGGCGTACTTCGCGACGGGCATCGACGGCGTCTTCTCCGACAACTGCGACACGGCGCTGCTCGCCCGCGAGGACTTCCTCAAGGGCTGACCTCCCCAGCGGCCTTCGCCAGAGGCCCGCGTCAACAGCTGATCGCCCGGCCCCGGTTGGGGTGAGAGACGGCCGCTCCGGCAACCTGCCGCCGGGGCGGCCGCGTCACGCCGTGCATGACCACCCAGCTCATCCCCGCACTGCGTCCGCTCCTCGCCGCCGAGGCGTCCGCCGCCGCCCTCGGCTCCGGCACCGACCCCGGCGACCTCGAACAGGCCGTCTGGCTGCGCCTCCTGGAGCGGATGGACGCCGACGACCCGCCCGCCGACCCGGCCGCCTGGCTGCGCGGCGCCGTCGCCGCCGAGGCCGGCCGCACCCGGCGTACGGCCGAGCGCGAGGTGCGGTACGCGACCGAACCCGCCGAGGACATCGAGTGCGGCCCCGAGCAGCGCGCCCTGCGGGCCGACCGGGACCGCACCCTGTACGCGGCGGTCCGCAGGCTGCCAGGACGCTGCCCCGGCCTCATGGCCGCACTCCTCTCCCCCGAGGACCTCACCTACCGGGAGATCGCAGGCGAGTTGGGAATGTCACAGGGCAGCCTGGGGCCGGAACGTTCCCGATGCCTGGGATGCCTGCGCAGAATGCTCGCGGCGGAGGTTGCAGCTCCTGAACCGCGGGGAAAGGAGCGTTAGACAACCGGCGGAGCAGGTGAGCGGGAGGCATGCACACATGGGCATGAGTGTGACGATCTCGGCGGCGGACGGACAGGACGCCGAGAAGATCCTCAAACTGCAGTACCTGTGCTACCAGAGCGAGGCCGAGCTGTACGGCGACTACTCCATCGAGCCGCTCACACAGACCCTCGACTCCATCAAGGCCGAACTGGCCGCGGGCGACGTCCTGGTGGCGCGGCTCGGCGACGAGGTGGTGGCCTCCGTGCGCGGCACGGTCGACCCCGACGGCACGGCGCGGATCGACAAGCTCATCGTCCACCCCCGGATGCAGCGGCACGGACTCGGCGGCCGGCTGCTCGACGCGATAGAACAGCGCCTCGGCGCGGGCGGCACCACCAAGTGCTTCCAGCTGTTCACCGGGCACCGGAGCGAGCAGAACCTTCAGCTCTACCGGAAGCACGGGTACGCGGCTGTGGGCACCCGGCGCGTCAATGAGCGCCTGACGCTGGTCACGCTGGCCAAGGAGGCCATCGCGGGCGCATACGCGGCCAGGGCTTAGCGCCCCGAAGGGGCGCGGGGCTGTGACACTGTGCGGCTCCGCCGCGTGGGCGCGACCAGCCACAGCCGGCCCGCAGTGAACGGCTCAACCGGCGGACGCCCTCCGCGCCTTGTTCAGCCAGAACATGGCGGTGACCGGGAGGATCACCGGGATGAAGAGATAGCCCATGCCGAAGTCCGACCACACCGTGGCGTCGGGGAAGGCGGACGGCTCCACCAGCGTCCAGGTGCCCACCGCGAGGACGCCCACCAGCTCGGCGGCGCAGCACACCAGCGCCGCCCTGCGGGCCTTCTCGCCGCCGCGGACGAGCGAGTACGTGATGAAGCCGTAGACGAGACCCGCGAGCGCGGACAGCGTGTACGCGAGCGGGGCCTTGTCGAAGTCCGACGAGATCTGCACGGCGGAGCGCGACACGGCGCCGACGACCATCACGCCGTACAGCCAGACCAGCAGGATGCCGGGTCCGGTGATGAGCTTCTGGCGGGCGGGAGCCCCGTCCTTGTCCGGCTCGGTCACCGTCACCTCAGCCTCCCCAGATGTCGTAGAGCCGCACTTCGAGCACGGCCAGGACCACGCCACCGGCGGCGACGGTGATGGAGCCCCAACGGGTGCGCTCCGCAAGCGACATGAAGCCCGCCGCGGGAACGCAGGAGAACGCACCGATCAGATACGCCACGAAGATCGTCGTGCCCTGTTCAGGATCCTCGCCGCGGGCCAGCTGGACGATGCCCACGATCAGCTGGACGGTGGCGAGGAACGACACCACGCCCATCCCGATGAAGTGCCAGTCCTTGGTCGGCTGGTCCCGGTAGGCGGCGAAACCGCACCACGCGGCGAGCGCGAGCGCGGCCACGGCGGTCGCGATCGTCAGGGCAACAAGCATGCCGTGAACTCTATTACGGGCCCTTGGACCCGATGCGCTCACCCCTGGGGTGCCCCGTAGGCTCGGACACCATGAAGATCCAGGCTGAAGCGCTCCTGTTCGACAACGACGGAACCCTCGTCTCCTCCATGGAGTCGGTGTACCGCTGCTGGACGCGCCTGGCGCAGGAGTACGGGATCACCGCCGAGGAGTTCGCGCGGGTCGAGCTGCACGGCAGGCCCGCCGTCGAGATCATCGCCGATCTGCTGCCCGCCGACCGCGTGGCCGAGGCCGTCGCCCGCATCGAGGAGCTCGAGGTCTCGGACGTCGCCGGCGGCGTCGTCCTGCTGCCCGGCACCCGCGAACTCCTCGAGTCGCTGCCCCCGGAGCGCTGGGCCGTCGTCACCTCCGCCGGGCGCCGCCTCGCCGAGGCCCGGCTCGCCGAGGTCGGCATCCACCCGAAGATGCTCATCGCCGCCGACGACATAACGCGCGGCAAGCCCGACCCGGAGCCCTTCCTGCTCGCCGCCCGGAAACTCGGCGTCGACCCGGCCCGCTGCGTGGTGTTCGAGGACGCGCCCGCCGGTCTCACCGCGGGGCGCGCGGCCGGCATGACGACCGTGGCGTTGACCACAACGCACCAGGCGGACGAGCTCTCCGCCGACGTCGTCGTCGAGGACCTCTCGGCGGTGTCCGCGCAGGCCATCGCGGGTGGCGTGGAGATCGCCACCCGGGACTGAGGGCCCGCCCGCAGGCGTCCGCGCCTGTCCACCGGCTGTCCGTATACCGGACATCGGTGGTGGGCCGCGAGCGCACGCGTGTTTTACTGGTCCGCATGACCACGACGAGCTACCGCACCCCTGCGACCGAGGCGATCACGACGCCCGGTGCTCGTTGTATGTGTCGAATGTGCGCCTTCTGAGGGCCCCCGCATCACCCTGAGCCTCGCGCCCCGAAGCGAAGCCGCTGTGCCACGCCCCTGCGCGACGTACACCCGATGTACATGACGTAGGAAGCGAGCCTGCCCCGCGCACACGTCCTCCGGTTCCTTTCGCCACCGCGAGAAACCGTGCCGCGTTCCCCACGAATGCCCCGTGCCCGGCTCCACCCGGCCGCGCACTCGACAGTGACGGAAACCCCTGTGATCACCACTTCCGGCCTCACCAAGGTCTACCGCTCACGCGGTCGTGAAGTAACTGCCCTCGACGGCGTCGATCTGCACGTCCGCGAAGGCGAGGTGTACGGCGTCATCGGCCAGTCCGGCGCCGGTAAATCCTCGCTGATCCGCTGCGTCAACCTCCTCGAGCGTCCCACCGCCGGCACCGTGAGCGTCGCCGGACAGGACCTCACCGCGCTCGCCGGCCGCGGGAGCCGCGCGAGCAAGGACCTGCGCCGCGCCCGCAGCCGTATCGGCATGGTCTTCCAGCACTTCAACCTGCTGTCCTCGCGCACCGTGCAGGACAACATCGAGCTGCCCCTGGAGATCCTCGGCCTCAGCGGCGCCGAGCGCTCCCGCAAGGCGCTCGAACTCCTCGACCTGGTCGGCCTCGCCGACAAGGCCAAGTCCTACCCGGCGCAGCTCTCCGGCGGCCAGAAGCAGCGCGTCGGCATCGCCCGCGCGCTCGCCGGCGACCCGAAGGTGCTGCTCTCCGACGAGGCGACCAGCGCCCTCGACCCGGAGACCACCCGCTCCATCCTCCAGCTCCTGCGCGACCTCAACCGGCAGCTCGGCCTGACCGTCCTGCTGATCACGCACGAGATGGACGTCGTCAAGAGCGTCTGCGACTCCGCCGCCCTCATGGAGCGCGGACAGATCGTCGAGCACGGCACCGTCACCGAGCTGCTCGCGACGCCCGGCTCCCAGCTGGCCGCCGCGCTCTTCCCGGTCAGCGGCGAGGCCACGGGAGAGGACCGCACCGTCGTCGACGTGACCTTCCACGGCGAGGCCGCGACCCAGCCGGTCATCTCCCAGCTGTCGCGCACGTACAACATCGACATCTCGATCCTCGGCGCCGCGATGGACACCGTCGCGGGCCGGCAGGTCGGCCGCATGCGCATCGAGCTGCCGGGACGCTTCGAGGAGAACGTCGTCCCGATCGGCTTCCTGCGCGAGCAGGGCCTTCAGGTCGATGTCGCCGGGACCGACGACAATGCGGCGCCTGTGCCGCAGGACGCCACGCTGCTGGTCAAGGAAGGTGCCAAGTGACCTGGTCGGAGACGCAGCCCCTGCTGGAGCAGGCCTGTTGGGACACCCTCTACATGGTCGGCTGGTCGACGCTGATAGCCATCGTCGCCGGACTGCCGCTCGGCGTTCTGCTCGTCCTCACCGAGCGTGGCGGTCTCCTTCAGAACGCCTTCCTCAACAAGGCGATCGGGCAGATCGTGAACATCGTGCGCTCGATGCCCTTCATCATCCTCATGGTCGCGCTGATGGGCTTCACGCGCTGGATCGTCGGGACCACGATCGGCCGCGAGGCCGCCCTCGTGCCGCTCGCCATCGGTGCCATCCCGTTCTTCGCGCGGCTCGTCGAGACCTCGATCCGTGAGGTCGACGGCGGGCTCGTCGAGGCCGTCCAGTCGATGGGCGGCTCCACCTGGACCGTCGTACGCAAGGTCCTCGTCCCCGAGTCGCTGCCCTCGCTGATCTCCGGCGCCACCACGACGATCGTCGCCCTCATCGGCTACTCCGCGATGGCGGGCACGGTCGGCGGCGGCGGCCTCGGCGACCTCGCCCTTCGGTACGGCTACCAGCGCTTCGAGACCGAACTGATGTGGATCACCGTGGCGATCCTCGCCGTGGTCATCTCGATCATCCAGTTCGCGGGCGACTACGCGGCCCGCAGCCTGCACCAGCGAGGCGGCCGCTCGGGCGCAGCGCCGCGCCTGCGCTTCCTCAAGGTCGCGCCCTCGAAGGCCTCTTGAGACCCGAAGGCTTCTTGAGACCCGAAGGCTTCTGAACCCACCCCGCACACCCACGCGGGGCCGCACCACAGAGCACCATCCATGGAGAAAGGCACTTTTCGTGCGTAACACCGCCAAGATCACCACCGCTGTCCTCGCCACCGGAGCCCTCACCCTCGGGCTCTCCGCCTGCGGCTCCGACAAGGACTCCGCGGGCGACAAGGACGGCAAGCTCGTCGTCGCCGCCACCCCGACGCCGCAGGGCGAGATCCTGGACTACGTCCAGAAGAACCTCGCCAAGAAGGCCGGCCTCGACCTCGAGGTCAAGGAGTTCACCGACTACGTCACGCCGAACACCGCCGTCCAGCAGGGCGAGGTCTTCGCGAACTACTTCCAGCACAAGCCGTACCTGGACGACTTCAACAAGAAGAACGGCACGGACATCGTGCCCGTCCCCGGGGCCACGGTTCACCTGGAGCCGCTCGGCGTCTACTCCAAGAGCCTCAAGAAGCTCGGTGACCTGAAGGACGGCGCCACCGTCGCCGTCCCGAACGACACCACGAACGAGGCCCGCGCGCTCAAGCTCCTCGCGGACAACGGCCTCATCGAGCTCAAGAAGGGCGTCGGCTACGAAGCCACCCCCAAGGACATCGCCAAGAACCCCAAGAACATCAAGTTCAAGGAGCTCGAGGCGCCCACGCTGCCGCGCAGCCTGGGTGACGTCGACGCCGCGGTGATCAACGGCAACTACGCCCTGGAGGCCAAGCCCGCGCTCAGCCCCGCCAAGGACGCCCTCGTCGCCGAGAAGGCCAAGGACAACCCCTACGGCAACTTCCTCGCCGTGAAGAAGGGCGACGAGAACGACCCGCGCGTGAAGAAGCTCGCCAAGCTCCTCACCTCGCCCGAGGTCAAGAAGTTCATCGAGGACAAGTACGACGGCGCCGTCGTCGCGGCGTTCTGATCATGCGTACGTCCGTCATGGCGGCCGCCGCCGGGGCGCTCGCCCTGTCGCTCGGCCTCACGGCCTGCGGCTCCGAGTCGGGCACGGGAGGCGGCGACGGCGACACGCTCGTCGTCGGCGCCACCCCGACCCCGGCCGGCGAAGTCCTCACGTACATCAAGGACAACCTCGCGAAGAAGGAGGGACTCGACCTCCGGATCACGGAGTTCACCGACTACGTCGCACCGAACACCGCGCTCCAGGAAGGGTCCCTCGACGCCAACCTCTACCAGCACGCCCCGTACTTGAAGGACTTCAACGAGTCCAAGAAGACGGATCTCGCGCCGGTGACCGAGGTCTATCTGCCTCCGATGGGGGTGTACGCGAAGAAGACGAAGGACGTCGCCGACCTGCCCGCCGGTGCGACCGTCGCCGTTCCCGACGACACCACCAACGAGGGCCGGGCGCTGCAACTCCTCGCGTCCAAGGGCGTCATCGGGCTCAAGAAGGGCGTCGGCGGCACGGCGACGCCCCAGGACATCACGTCCAACCCGAAGAAGCTCACCATCAAGCCGTTGGAGCCCGCCCAGCTGCCGCGTTCCCTTCAGGACGTCGACGCCGCGGTCATCAACAACAACTACGCCCTCGACGCCGGCTTGAGCCCCAAGAAGGACGCCATCCTTCTCGAGTCGCCCAAGGACAACCCGTACAACAACGTGCTCGCCGTCAAGAAGGGCGACGAGGACGATCCGCGGGTCAAGAAGCTGGCGAAGCTGCTCACTTCACCTGAGGTGAAGCGGTTCATCGAGGACAAGTACAAGGGCTCCGTCCTGCCCGTCGAAGCGAGCTGACGCACAGTCCGTTTCCGCCCTCACCACGGGGTCCTCTCCTGATGAAGGAGCGGACCCCGTGGTGCGTCTGCGCGGCGACATGCTGCATGCTGGGCTCTTCAGCAGGCCCGAGGGTTCCAGGTTACGGAGCAGCGCATGACTACCACCTTCCCCGACATCTCCATCAGCACGGAGCGGTTGGTGCTGCGCCCGTTCGAGGACGCCGACGTCTCCGCGTACGCGGAGATGATGAACGACGAGTTGGTCACCGCCTGGACGTCCGTGCCCGCGCCCTACACCGAGGCCCACGCCCGCCGCTGGATCACCGAACTCGCGCCCGCCGAGCGCACCGAGGGCCGCGGCATCGTCCTCGCCGTCACCGAGTTCCTCACCCAGCGCCTGGTCGGCATCGTCCAACTGCGGGACACCGACTGGCGGGTGCGCTCCAGCGAACTCAGTTACGTCATCGCCCCCTGGGCCCGCGGCGAGGGCTACGCATCGGAGGCGGCGCTCGCCACCGCCCAGTGGCTCTTCAACGACCAGCGCTTCGAGCGCATCGAGCTGCGCACCGCCGCCGACAACACCGCCGCCCAGCAGGTCGCGCAGAAGATCGGCTGCATCAGCGAGGGCGTCCTGCGGGGCGCCTGGATAGCGCGTACGAGGAACGGCGGCGATCCGTTCGGCGGCTGGCTCGACGTCCGGACCGACCTCATCGTGTGGAGCCTGCTCCCCGAGGACCTGGAGGGCGTCGGCGAGCAGCTCGCGGACAGCGGGTTCAGCGCGTTCTCCGACTGGAACTGACCCCCCGGCCGCTGCCGCGTCCCACCAGGTACGCTCGCCCCTGGCCGCAGGCGCGGTTGCCCCCTGCACCTAACCGGCCCGCACTGCCGACCCGCGAGAACCCAGGAGACCGACGAAGATGGCCGACCGCGTCACGGTGATCGGCTGGGACGGCTCGCCGCTGACCGCCGCCGCGCGTTCGGCGCTCGGCGCCGCCACCCTCGTCGCGGGCGCCGCCCACCACCTGGCCCTCGCCGAAGTGCCCCCGGCCGCCGAACGGATCCGCCTGGGCAGCGTGAGCCTGGCCGCCCGCCGGATAGCGGCCCACCGCGGCACCGCCGTGGTCCTCGCCGACGGCGACCCCGGCTTCTTCGGTGTCGTACGCACCCTGCGCGCCCCCGAATTCGGCCTCGAGGTCGAGGTCGTGCCCGCAGTCTCCTCCGTCGCCCAGGCCTTCGCCCGCGCCGGGATGCCCTGGGACGACGCCCAGGTCGTGGTCGCCCACCCGCGCACCCTGCGCCGGGCCGTGAACGTCTGCCGCGCGCACACCAAGGTCGCCGTCCTCACCTCGCCCGGCGCGGGCCCCGCCGAGCTCGGCCTGCTCCTCCAGGGCGTCCACCGCACCTTCGTGATCTGCGAGGAGCTCGGCACCGAGCGCGAACAGGTCACCGTCCTCACCTCGGACAAGGCCGCCGACCACACCTGGCGCGACCCGAACGTCGTCATCGTCATCGGCGGCCCGGTCGCCGCGTCCGACACCGGCTGGATCGCGGGGCGCGACCCGGGCGCCCCGCGAGGCTGGGCGCTGCCCGCCGCGGCGTACGGCGGCGACGCCCAGCTCGGCGAGGGCGAGAGCGACCGTCTTCGGGCCGCCCAACTCGCCCGCACCGGGCCGCGCGTGGGCGACCTCGTCTGGGACATCGGCTGCGGCAGCGGCGCCTTCACCGCGGAGGCCGCCCGGTTCGGCGCTGCGGTCATCGCCGTCGACCGCGACCCCGACGCCTGCGCCCGCACCACGGCCGTTTCCCGCCATTTCGGCGTACAGCCACAGATCGTGCAGGGCACGGCCCCGTACATCCTCGAAGACCTGCCCGAACCCGATGTCGTACGCGTCGGGGGCGGGGGAGCCGCGGTGGTCTCCGCCGTCGCCGACCGCCGCCCTGCGCGCATCGTGACGCACGCGTCGACGCGTGACGAGGCCGAACTCATCGGCAGGGACCTGACGGAGCACGGATACGCGGTGGAGTGCGCCCTGCTGCAGTCTGTCGAGCTCGACACGCGCGCGTGGACGGAGCGCGAACGGACCGTCGTCTTCCTGCTGTCCGGGATGCTGCCCGATCGCGCCCCGTGACCCTGCCACCGCAAGGCGCGAGGTAGGCTGGCCGATCGTTGTACCGCACCAGGGTGTCCGGCGATTAGTTGGTCAATGTCCGGAAAACTCGCCCGTTTTGGGGGGTGTGTGGTACGGCATGACCGGAGGGCGCGCAACGTGGCGCAGTCCACAGCGGGCCGTCGCGGATCAAGCTGCCATGACGGCAGGCCGAACGGGACAATGCCTGTTGTCCGTACGCGGTTCGTGCCGCGCGGCGCGCACGCTCGTTGAGAATGACGGGCGGTTGGTGCGCCGCTCCGGGCAATGGGGCTTCCCCGGCCGAAGGCCGCGGGACGGTCGAAGAAGCACTAACCGATGGGCGAGGGGTTAAGCATGACCGACACCGGCCAGGTCCCGGCCGAGGGACTGCCGGAGAACGCAGGCTTGGTGGAGCAGCCGGGCGTCGCCGCCCCGGGTGCGTACACCTACCTCGACCCCTCCGAGAATCCCGCCGGGGGAGTCGCCTCCGCCGAGGACGACGACCTGCTCCTGATGCCGGGCGCGCAGGGCGCCTGGAGCGAGCCGCAGACGGCACCGCAGCAGGCGCAGGGCGCCGCCTATGCCGTCGCCCCGCAGGGGAGCGATCAGCAGCCCGTGGCCGATCCGTCCCTGGGCGGCCAGCCCGTGGCCGTGCAGCCGCAGGTCGCGCAGGCGCAGGCCGCGCAAGCGCAGCTCGCGCAGGCGCAGGCCGCGCACCAGCCGGGCCCGCACGAGACGGCGGGCCGTGACAGCGGCTCGGTCGATCTGAACGGCGTCCAGCTGCCCGGCGCGACGGGCCCCGCGCCCGCCTCGCACGCCGGTCCCGCCCGCCGGCCGCTGTACCGGGGGCCGTCGGGCCCCGCCGTACCCGACGGCACGGGCAGCCCCGTACGTTCGCTCGCCGACCGCGGGCCCGCCGGTGCGCCGCAGCACGCCGTGCCCGCGCGGCATGCGGGGCCGCCGACCGTCGGCCCCGAGTACCTCGACATCCCGCGTGACGGCGAGGGGATACTGCCGGGTCCGCAGCTCGGCGAGATCCCGCCGCAGGGGGCGACACCGTGGACGCCGCAGCCTCAGGCCGAGCAGGTCGGACAGGCCGAGCAGGCCGAGCAGTTCGCACAGCCTTCGCAGCCTTCGCAGCCTTCGCAGCACGGGCAGTCGGTCGCACCAGCAGAAACGGTCGTCCCGGACGCCACACCCGCACCTCAGAACTCACAGAACTCACAGAACTCACAGAACGCACAGGCCGCGCCGGTCGCGCAGGACGCACAGGTCCCGCAGAGCACGCCGGACGTACTCGCGCCCGAGGCACCGCAGCCCGCACCGGCCGCCGCCGAGCTGCCCGAACCCACGCCCGCCGCAACGGCAACGCCCGTCGCAGGACCGCCCGCGGCCGCCTTCCCGCAGGCCGCGGACGGCGGTGAGCCCGCGTTCGCCGCCGAGGCGCTGGACGTCCCGGGTGCGCAGGACGCCGATCAGCCGGCGGCCACCGGCCAGGCCGTGCTGCCGCCGGTCGCGGACCAGCAGGTGCCCGTGCCGGAGGCGAGCCAGGAGTTCCCGCTCGCCCCCGAAGACGCGCAGTTGTCGGCCGTAGGCGTGCCCGCCCACGAAGCGGCCGCCGGTCAGCAGCAGTTCGCCGTGGCCGCCGCGCAGCCCTGGGCGGACGCAGCGGTTCCGGGTGGCGGGCACCTCCCGCACGCCGGGCAGGGCCCGCAGATCCCGCAGGCCGTCCCGCACACGGACGCCCCGATGGCCCCGGCGCCCGCGCCGCTCGGCCAGTTCGTGCCGGTCGAGGGTTCCGTACCGTCCACGCCGCACCTCGCACCGACGCCCCCGCAGCCGGTGGCCGTGCCCCCGGAGCACTTCGAGGCCCAGCAGCCCGCCGAGCCCGAGCCGGCCGCCGAGGCGGAGGCGCCCGCGCCCGCACCGCAGGCCGACGCCCCCGAGACGCCGGGCACCCCGGAGGCCCCGGCCCCCGTCGAGGTCGTCGAGGCCCCCCAGGTCGTCGAGGTTCCCGAGATCCCCGAGGTCATCGCGACCGCCGAGGCCCCCGAGCCCGCACCGCAGCCGGCGGCCACCGTTCCCGCCCCGCGTGACGCCGGGGACTCCGCGACGGCGACGCCCGTACCGGACATGGCCGCAACTCCCGTACCGGACACGGCAGAAGAGCCGATCGCCGCTGAGGCACCGGAGCCCGCGGCCGAGGCAGCCGAACCGGAAGCGGCGGCTGGAGGCGAAGCGGAAGCGGCAGCCGAAGCCGAGCCCGCCGCCCCCGTCGAGCCCACGGACGAGACCGCTCCCGCCCAGGCGGCAGAGCCCGCCGAGCCCGTGGACCCGGCTCAGCCGACCCACCCGGCGGAGTCCGCCGCGGCCCCCGGCTACGACGACGCCGAGCGCGAGGCCGTCCTGCGCGTCATGCGCGAGCGCCGCGACATCCGCAACGGCTTCCGCGGCGACCCGATCCCGCACGAGGTCCTGCTCCGCGTCCTGGAGGCGGCCCACACGGCGCCGTCCGTCGGCCACTCGCAGCCCTGGGACTTCGTCGTCATCCGCTCGGCGGAGACCCGCCGCACCATGCATGAACTGGCCATGCGCCAGAAGGACGCGTACGCGAAGTCGCTCCCCAAGGGCCGTGCGAAGCAGTTCAAGGAACTGAAGATCGAGGCCATTCTCGACACCCCGGTGAACATCGTCGTCACCGCCGACCCGACCCGCGGCGGCCGCCACACCCTGGGCCGCCACACGCAGCCGCAGATGGCCCCGTACTCCTCGGCCCTGGCCGTCGAGAATCTGTGGCTCGCGGCGCGCGCCGAGGGTCTCGGCGTCGGCTGGGTCAGCTTCTTCGACGAACGCGAGATGGTCAGGACCCTCGGCCTGCCCGAGCACCTCGAGGTCGTGGCCTATCTCTGTGTCGGATACGTCGACGAGTTCCCGGAGGAGCCCGAGCTGATGCAGGCGGGCTGGTCCAAGCGCCGCCCGCTCTCGTGGGTCGTACACGAGGAGACGTACGGCCGACGCGCGCTGCCCGGCGAGGACCCGCACGACCTGCTCGCCGAGACGGTCTCCAACATCCGCCCGCTGGACGCGAAGGCGCTCGGCGAGGCGTGGGAGCGGCAGAAGCGGATGACGAAGCCGCCGGGCGCGCTCGGCATGCTGGAGATCATCTCCGCGCAGCTTTCGGGCCTTTCCCGGCAGTGCCCGCCGCCGATCCCGGAGCCCGCGGCCGTCGCGATCTTCGCGGGCGACCACGGTGTGCACGCCCAGGGCGTCACGGCCTGGCCCCAGGAGGTGACGGCCCAGATGGTCGCCAACTTCCTCGGCGGCGGCGCGGTCTGCAACGCCTTCGCCAACCAGGTGGGCGCCGAGGTCTGCGTCATCGACGTGGGCGTGGCCAGTGAACTCCCGGCGACGCCGGGCCTGCTGCCCCGCAAGGTGCGCGCGGGCACGGCGGACATGACGACCGGCCCCGCGCTGACCCGCGAGGAGGTCAAGGCTGCGATCGAGGTAGGCATCGAGACGGCCCGCGACCTCGTTGCGGCAGGCAACAAGGCCCTGCTCACCGGCGAGATGGGCATCGCGAACACGACGGCGTCCGCGGCTCTCATCTCCGTCTACACGGACGTGGACGCGGCGGAGGTCACCGGCCGCGGCACCGGCATCAACGACGAGATGCACGCCCGCAAGGTCGAGGTGGTCCGCCGCGCCCTGGACCTCCACAAGCCCGACCCGGCCGACCCGATCGGCGTCCTCGCGGCGATCGGCGGCCTGGAACACGCGGCGATGGTCGGCCTCCTCCTGGGCGGAGCCTCCCTCCGAACCCCCGTCATCCTGGACGGCGTGAGCGCCGGCGCGGCGGCCCTGGTCGCCCGCGCCATCGCCCCCGAGGTCCTCGCGGCCTGCATCGCGGGCCACCGCAGCGCGGAGCCGGGCCACGTGGCGGCCCTGAACAAGCTGGGCCTGCGCCCCTTGGTCGACCTGGACCTCCGCCTGGGCGAGGGAACCGGCGCCCTCCTGGCCCTCCCGGTGGTCCAGAGCGCGGCCCGAGCAATGCACGAGGTGGCCACGTTCGACTCGGCCGGGGTAACGGAAAAGTAGCCCCGCGAACGCCTGCCCACACGCCTCGACGCCGCGTGGGCAGGCGCTCGGCGGCCTGCCCACCCGTTGATCCCCCCGCTGGCGGCCAGCCGTTCCGCAGCCTCTGCTCACCCGTTGCCCAGCCCCTGTTTGCGGCCAGCCGTTCCGCAGCCTCTGCTCACCCGTTGCCCAGCCCCTGTTGGCGGCCAGCCGTTCCGCAGCCTCTGCTCACCCGTTGCCCAGCCCCTGTTGGCGGCCAGCCGTCCCGCAGCCCCTGCCCACC
>NZ_SRIC01000248.1 GCF_004684775.1 Streptomyces sp. MZ04 | reverse complement strand
CTCCCCCTCAGGCCGTCACCACCGAACCCCGCCCCGCCGCGGGTGAACTCCCCGAAAGCGGCGGTGCGTTCGGCTGGCTGCGCGACCTCGGTCCGCGCGGCCGCCGCGCCTTCGCCGGCGCCTTCGGGGGCTACGCCCTCGACTCCTACGACTACTTCACGCTGCCGCTGAGCATGGTCGCGCTCGCCGCGTACTTCGGCCTGGACAGCGGCCAGACCGGCCTGTTCACCACGGTCACCCTGGTCGTCTCCGCGATCGGCGGCGCCGTCGCGGGCGTCGTCGCCGACCGGATCGGCCGGGTCAAGGCGCTGATGATCACGGTCATCACGTACGCCGTCTTCACCGTCGCCTGTGGCTTCGCGCCCAACTACGAGACGCTGCTGGTCTTCCGCGCCCTCCAGGGCCTCGGTTTCGGCGGCGAGTGGGCGGTCGGCGCGATCCTGGTCGCCGAGTACGCCACCGCCAAGAACCGCGGCCGCACGCTCGGCGCGATCCAGAGCTCCTGGGCGGTCGGCTGGGCCCTGGCGGCGATCGTCTACACCCTGGTGTTCCAGTTCCTCGACGAGGACATCGCCTGGCGCGTGATGTTCTGGACCGGCGCGCTGCCCGCCCTGCTGGTCATCTACGTACGCCGCAATGTGCACGACGCCCCCGAAGCGGCCGAGGAACGGCGAAAGAGCGCAGACAAGGGCTCGTTCACCGCGATCTTCAAGCCCGGACTGCTGCGGATCACGCTCTTCGCGGTGCTGCTCTCCACCGGTGTGCAAGGCGGCTACTACACGCTCGCCACCTGGGTGCCCACCTACCTGAAGACCGAGCGCGGGCTCACCGTCGTCGGCACGGGCGGGTACCTCACGTTCCTCATCTCCGGTGCCTTCATCGGCTATCTGGCCGGCGGATATCTCACCGATGTACTGGGCCGCAAAAGGAACATCACGCTCTTCGCGTTCCTCTCCGCGGCGAGCATCCTGGCGTACACGAACATCCCGGACGGCGCCAACGGCCTTCTCCTGGTGCTCGGTTTCCCGCTCGGCTTCTGTATGTCGGCGATCTTCAGCGGCTTCGGCTCGTTCCTCAGCGAGCTCTATCCGGCCGCCGTGCGCGGCACGGGGCAGGGCTTCACGTACAACACCGGACGTGCCGTAGGAGCCGTCTTTCCCACCATGGTCGGTTTCCTGGCCGACAGTTGGGGCGTCGGCGGTGCGCTGATCTTCGGTGCGATCGGCTACGGCATCGCCGTGCTCGCCCTGTTCGGGCTCCCCGAGACGCGGGGGAGGGAGCTGCTGTGACCGGGACCTCCACGGTGCTCCAGGACCCCGCGCAGGCCCGCGCGCACTTCCGTTCGGGGGCGAGCGGGCCGACCGCGGGCTGGGCGGCAGGGCACACGCAGGCCAATCTGATCTCCGTCCCCGCCGACTGGGCGTACGACATGCTGCTGTTCTGCCAGCGCAACCCGAAGCCCTGCCCGGTCCTCGACGTCACGGACACCGGCTCCTGGACCACGCCGCTCGCCCCGGGCGCCGATCTGCGCACGGATCTGCCGCGCTACCGGGTGTGGGAGCACGGCGAGTTGGCGGCCGAGCCCACGGACGTGGTCGGGCAGTGGCGCGATGACCTGGTGTCGTTCCTCATCGGCTGCAGCTTCACCTTCGAGTGGGCGCTGACCGAGTCCGGCATCCCGATGCGCCACATCGAGCAGGGCCGCAACGTCGCCATGTACGTGACCGCGCGCCCCTGCCGCCCCGCGGGCCGGCTGCACGGCCCCATGGTGGTGTCGATGCGCCCGGTGCCGCCCGAGCACCTCGCGACGGCGATCAGGGAGACCTCGCTGCTGCCCGCGGTCCACGGCGCACCGGTGCACTGCGGTGAAGCGGCGGGGCTCGGCATCGACGACCTCGACCGTCCGGACTTCGGTGATCCGGTGGCCGCCGAGCCCGGTGACATCCCGGTGTTCTGGGCGTGCGGGGTGACCCCGCAGGCGGCGGTGATGGCCTCGCGGCCGCCGTTCGCCATCACGCACGCGCCGGGCCAGATGTTCATCACCGACGCCAGGGACGAGCAGTACCGGGTGGCCTGAGCGGGGTGACCGCCGGGCACGGGAAACAGCGAAACAGGAGACCTACGTAGATGACCGACGCCTCCGCAGGACCGCCTGCCGACGCCGTGATCGACCTCAACGCCGACCTCGGTGAGGGCTTCGGCCGCTGGCGCCTGACCGACGACGAGGAACTCCTCTCCGTGGTCACCAGCGCCAACGTGGCCTGCGGCTTCCACGCGGGGGACGCGGCCACCATGCGCCGGGTGTGCGCACAGGCCGCCGAGCGCGGGGTGCGGATCGGCGCGCAGGTCTCCTACCGCGACCTGGCGGGCTTCGGGCGGCGCGCGATGGACGTGCCGCCCGACGAGCTCGCGGCCGAAGTGGCGTACCAGATCGGCGCCTTGGAGGTCTTCGCGCGGGCGGCGGGCACGCGCGTGTCGTACGTGAAGCCGCACGGCGCGCTCTACAACCGCGTCGTCCACGACGAGGACCAGGCGCATGCCGTCGTCGACGGAGTGCTGCTCGCGGACGGCACCCTCCCGGTGCTCGGGCTGCCCGGATCGCGCTTCCTGGAGGTGGCCGACAAGGCCGGCCTTCCCGTCGTCACCGAGGCCTTCGCGGACCGCGCGTACACCCCGCAGGGCACGCTCGTGCCGCGCGGCGGCGACGGTGCCGTCATCACGGACGAGGCCGCCGTCGTCGAACGCTCCGTCTCCATGGCCCGGACCGGGACCGTCACCGCCCGGGACGGGCAGCGGATCGAGGTCCGCGCGCGTTCGCTGTGCCTGCACGGCGACACTCCGGGGGCGGTGGGTCTGGCCCGCGAGATCCGGGCACGGCTCGCAGCGGCGGGCGTCGGGGTGGAGGCCTTCGCGTGAGGGTGCTTCCGGTCGGCGGCCGCGCCCTGCTCGTCGAACTCGCCGACGGGGACGAGGCGCAGGCGCTCCACGCCGAGCTGCTGCGCCGCAGGGCCGCGGGACTCATCCGCGTGCGCGAACTCGTGCCCGCGGCCCGCACGGTGCTCCTGGACGGCCTTGACGACCCCGGCCGCGTCGGGGCGGAGCTCGCCGGTCTGGAGATCCCGCCGCTCTCGGCACGCGACGAGGACGTCCTGGAGATCCCGGTCCGCTACGACGGCCCCGACCTGGCGGAGGTGGCGGCGCACTGGGGTGTGCCGCCCCAGGAGGTCGCACAGATTCACTCGGCGGCCGAATTCCGGGTCGCCTTCTGCGGATTCGCGCCCGGCTTCGGCTATCTGACGGGGCTGCCCGGCCGCTACGAAGTACCGCGCCGGGCCACTCCGCGCACGACCGTCCCGGCGGGCGGCGTCGCCCTCGCCGGGCCCTACACCGGGGTGTACCCGCGCCCGTCGCCCGGTGGCTGGCAGCTGATCGGTTCGACCAATGCCGTGCTGTGGGACCACGCGCGCGTGCCCGCCGCGCTGCTCGCTCCCGGCGTACGGGTGCGCTTCGTCCCGGAGGCACGATGACCGACCGTGCCTTCGCCGTCGTACGGGCCGGGGCGCTGACCACCGTGCAGGACCAGGGACGCCCCGGGCACGCGCACCTCGGGGTGCCGCGCTCCGGAGCCCTCGATCCGGCCGCCGCGCGCCTCGCCAACCGCCTCGTCGGCAACCCGCCCGATGCCGCCGTCCTGGAGACCACCCTCAACGGCTGCTCCGTGAGGCCGCGTTGCGCGGTGACGGTGGCGGTCGTGGGCGCGCCCTGCGCGGTGACCGTCGACGGCCGTCCCGTGGCATGGGGTGCGCCCGTACGCGTCCCTGCCGGGGCGCTGCTCGACATCGGAGCGGCCGTCTCCGGAGTACGGTGCTATGTCGCGTTCGGCGGCGGCGTCACCGTCGAACCGGTGCTCGCCAGCCGCTCCACGGACCTGCTCTCCGGGCTCGGCCCACCGCCCTTGGCGGACGGAACCGTCCTTCCCCTGGGGGGCGTTGTCGCGCCCCACGCGCGCGTGGACACCGTCCCGCACCCTGCGCCGCCGCACGAGCTGATCCTGCGGGTGACGCCCGGACCACGCGCCGACTGGTTCACGTCCGGCGCCCTGCGCACGCTGACCACGCGCGCGTACCGGGTGTCGTCGGCTAGCAACCGCATCGGCCTGCGTACCGAAGGCCCCTCCCTGGAGCGGGCGTTCACCGGCGAGCTGCCCAGCGAAGGCATGGTCCTCGGCGCCGTCCAGGTGCCGCCGGACGGCCGGCCCGTGGTGTTCCTCGCCGACCACCCGACGACCGGCGGGTACCCGGTGATCGCGGTGGTCAGGGAGGGCGACCTCGGCGCGGCCGCCCAGGCGGTGCCGGGCACGCCGCTGCGCTTCGTCACCGCGGCGCCGCGTACCTGAGCGCCGCGGCGCCGCGTACCTGAGCACCGCTACGCCGCCTACCTGAGCACCGCTACGCCGCGTCCGGCTGCTCACCGGCCGAGAGCGCGGCGAGGGCCGCGGCCACCCCGTGGCCGGCGATCAGGTCGAGGCGGGCGCTGCTGCCCCGCACCTGGTGGCGGACCTCGTCGGCCGCGAGGGTGAGCAGCTGGGGCAGCAGATCGGTGCACCGGCGCGCCACCCATCCGGTACCGGCGGTGGCCAGCCACCACAGGCTCGCCGACCGGGTGGGCTGCGGGAGTTGGGGCTCGCGGGACGGCGGGCTTCCGGCCGCGGCGCCGCGTGCCGCGAGCAGGGCGTGGAAGCGGGCGGCGAGCAGCCGGTGCCCGCGCTCGCCGGGGTGCAGCCGGTCCGCGCTCCACAGCTCACGGTCGGTGACCCAGTCGCCCTCCGCCGCGTGCAGGTGCACCGCGCCGTACCGCTCCGACAGCGCGTGCACGACGGCGTTGACGCCGCGCTGGCGCCTTGCCAGCGGGCGGGCCAGAGCGCCCGGCAGGCCGAGCATGGCGCCGGGGTCGGGCAGGCAGGCGGTGAGCAGCAGGGCGCCCTGCCGCGCGCAGGAGGCGTAGACCTGGTCGAGGCGGGCGGCGATGGCGTGGATGTCGAAGGTGCAGCGGAGGGTGTCGTTGACGCCGACGATCACGGAGATGATGTCGGGGCACAGCTCGAGCGCCGCGGGGAGCTGCTGGTGCAGTACGTCGCGGGTCTGGGCGCCGCTGACGGCGACGTTGTGGAACGCGACGTCCGCGGCCAGGCCTGCGGCCAGCAGCGCGGCCCAGCCGCGCCGGCCTTCCGCCACGGGGTCCCCGATCCCCTCGGTGAGGGAGTCGCCCATGGCCACGAAGCGCAGGGGGCTCATGATGCGTACCCCGTGTGGTCCGTCGCCCTGCGGGACGCCTGCCCACAACCAGACGGCACTTCATGTGCCGCCAAGAACGCGGCTACTGACCCCTCCCAGCCGAAGCACTCCGCACGCGCGCGTGCCGACTCCCGGCGTTGGCTTTCGGGGCGCGCGAGCAGTGTCTGGACGGCGGTTGCGAACGCCTCACCGCCATCCTTCGCCACAGCACCCGCCCCGCCCAAGATCTCCGGCAACGCCGACGACGCGCTGGCCACCACCGGCGTGCCGCAGGCCAGGGACTCCAGGGCCGCGAGGCCGAACGTCTCGCAGGGGCCCGGCGCCAGGCCGACGTCGGCCGCGGACTGCAGCGCGCCCAGGGACGCGCGGTCCGCGACATGGCCGAGGAAGGTCACCGGCAACCGTCGCTCGCGCGCCCGCTGTTCGAGGCGGCCGCGCAGGGGGCCGTCCCCCGCCACGACGAGCACCGCCCGTACGCCCCGCCCGCGCAGTGCCTCCAGGGCGTCGAGCGCCGTGCCGGGACGCTTCTCCACGGACAGCCGTGAGCACAGTACGAGAAGCACCTCGTCCACGCGCGCGTGGCGGGCACGCACTTGGGCGTCGCGCAGCCCCGGGTGGCGCCCCTCCAGGTCGACACCGAGTGGCGCGCGTACGACATTGCGCGCCCCGATGCGGACGAACTCGCGCTCCGCCCACTCCGTGGTGCACACGACACGCGCGTACGCGTGCGCGGTACGGGAGTTGAGCGCGTCGGCGGCGCGGAGGGCCGCCCCTGGAGGCAGGCCCCAGGTCCTGAGGACGGCGCCGGTCGCCTCGTGGGAGACCATCACGGCCGGGATGCGGCGGTGGCGGGCCCACGCGCCGGTCCAGCGCAGCGTCGTGCGGTCGGAGACCTCGAGCCGGTCGGGGGCGAGGCGCTCCAGGAGCCTGGCCACCCGCACGCGGTCCGTGAGGACCCGGTAGCCGCCGGTCCCGGGCAGCACGCGGCCCGGCAGGGTCAGCACGCGCCCCTGCTCGGTGTCGCGCGCCGAGGCCCGCTCACCGGGCACGATCAGGACGGGCTCGTGCCCGGCCGCCCGGTAGCCGCGGCCCAACTCGCGCAGTGCGGTGCGCAGTCCGCCCGACGAGGGCGCGACGAAGTTGGCGAGCCGCACGATCCGCAGCGACTCCGTGGGGCGTGCGCCGGACCGCGCCGCCGCCTCTCGGGAAGCCGCCGCCTCCCGGGAAGCCACCGCCTCCCGGGAAGCCGCCGCCTCCCGGTAGGCCGCCGCCCTCATGCCGCCACCGCCGTCCGTGTCGCGAGCACCTCGGCGTAGTGACCGACGAGCTGCTCGCCCACCGCGTCCCAGGTACGCCCCTCGACGGCGGCGCGTCCGGCCGCCCCGTACGCGGCGCGCAGGCCCGGATCGGCGGCGAGCGCCCACACCGCGTCCCGCACCGCGAGGGCGTCCCTCGGCGGTACGAGGACACCGGTGCGCCCCGGCGTGACGAGGTCGAGCGGTCCGCCCGCGGCGGGCGCGACCACCGGCACGCCGCTGGCCATCGCCTCCTGCACGGTCTGGCAGAACGTCTCGTAGGGCCCGGTGTGCACGAACAGGTCCAACGAGGCGAAGATCCTGGCGAGCTCGGCCCCGGTGCGGCGCCCCAGGAGGAGCGCGCCCGGCAGCGCCGCCCGCACGGAGTCCTCGCTGGGCCCGTCGCCCACGACGACGACGCGTACGCCCTCCAGGCCACAGGCCCCGGCGAGGAGTTCGACCTGCTTCTCGGGGGCGAGGCGGCCCACGTAGCCGACGATCAGCTCGCCGTCCGGGGCGAGTTCACGACGTATCGCATCGTCCCGCAGGGAGGGGCGAAACCGTGTGGTGTCCACGCCGCGCGGCCACAGCCGCACCCGTGGCACACCGTGCGCCACGAGGTCGCCCAGGGCGGCCGACGACGGGGCGAGCGTGCGGTCGGCCGCCGCGTGCACGGCGCGGATGCGCCGCCAGGCGGTGGACTCCCCCATGCCCATGTACGTACGGGCGTAGCCGCCCAGGTCCGTCTGGTAGACGGCGACAGCCGGAATGCCCTGCCGGGTCGCGGCCGCCATGCCGCGTGCGCCGAGGACGAACGGGCTGGCGAGGTGGACGAGTTCGGCCCGGTGCGCGCTCAGCGCCGCGGAAAGGCGACGGCTGGGCAGCGCCACCCTGACCTGCGGATAGCCGGGGAGTGGGAGGGAGGGCACTCGGACGACCGGGCAGGGCGCGCTTTCATCGGCGTCCGCCCCGGTCGCGGGGGCCGGGGCGATGACGAGGGGGTCGTGACCGCGGGCGACGAGCTGCCGGGCGGTCTGCAGCGCACAGTGCGCCACACCGTTGACGTCGGGAGGGAAGGATTCGGTGACGATGACGACACGCATACCCGTGTTGTCGTCGCGCGGGGCGTGGGCACGTCAACGTGGATCTTTCCTGGCGGGGAACGTCCCATGAGCGTTCCCCTCCGCGCCCGACGCCGGCGTCAGGGCCGGGTCACACCTCGGCCGCGTCCGGGTCGATCCTGCTGCGCACCGCGGTCTGTACCTCGTCCTCCTCGGCGGGGTCCGCGGCGAGCCTTCTGAGCTGGGTGACCACACGGGCGTCACCGGTCTCGGCATGCCGTGCGGCGACCTCGCGGGTGGACTCCTCGCAGTCCCACAGGCATTCGACGGCGAATCCGGCGGCGAAGGAGGGGTCGGTGGCGGCGAGCGCGCGGGCGGCGCGGCCGCGCAGATGGGACGAGGCGGTCTCGCGGTAGACGTGCCGCAGCACGGGGGCCGCGCAGGCGATGCCGAGCCGTCCGGCTCCGTCGACGAGGGTCCACAGGGTGGGTGCGTCCGGGCCTTCGCCGCGGACCGCTTCCCGCAGTGCGGCGAGCACCAGCTTGCTGTCCTGGGCGCCGCCTCTGCAGGCGAGCACCCGTCCGGCGGCGGCGCCGAGCGCGTCGGGCCGGTACGCCCAGCGGCGGGCCCGTTCCACGGCGGCGACGCTGCGCATCCGTTCGAAGGATTCGGCCGCCGCGTCCACGACGACCCGGGAAGGGCTCTGGACGGCGTACTCGATCAGCTCGAAGACGTCGGGGTCATGGGCGTCGGCCAAGTAGCGCAAGGCGGTGCCGCGCGCCCCGTCGGAGCCGTTGCGGGCGGCTTCGAGGATCTCGGCGCGGTCCTCGGGTCCGGCGACCGCGGTCAGGCAGCGGGCGGCCGGCACGTGAAGCACGGCGCCGCGCTCAAGACCTTCCTGCGCCCAGTCGAAGACGGCCTGGACGCTCCAGCCGGGGCGTGGCCCCGACGGCCGCATCTGGCGCTGCCAGCGGTCGAAGGAGCCCTGTTCCCGTGCGGCACGCACACGGGCGCCGATATCGGCGCGGGGATCCTCCTCCCACAGCCGCCAGGGCCGCGGTTCGTAGGCGTCGCGCACGGCGGCGGCCAGTTCGGCCTCGCCCTCCGCGTCGGCGGGGAACCTGGCGAGCACGGGGGCGGCCAGGGCGCGCAGGCCCGCGTCGTCGTCCCGCAGCGCGAGCTCGTCGAGGGCCCACGCCCAGTTGGCTCCGAACGCCGCGTACCTGCGCAGCAGCTCGAGGGCGTCGCGCCTGCCGTACGAGGCCAGGTGGCCAAGGACCGAGAGCGCGAGACCGGTGCGTGAGTCGTCCGTGTCCAGGACGTCCTCGGGGTCGAACAGGTGCCGCTCGATGCCGTCGATCTCGCCGCGCAGGTCCAGGTAGAGGCGGGCGAAGTACAGGGAGCGGTTCTCCACCTGCCAGTCGTGGCGGGGATCGTGGAGCACACAGTGGTCGAGGGCGGCGAGCGCCTCGGATCGTGGTGCGGTGAGTGCGTGCAGCGTGCCGTCGCCGCGGCCCCGCTGCAGCAGGCCGAGCAGCGTACCGCTGGGCGCTATGACCGGATCGAACATGGGAAACAGCCTCACATCAAGCGTCGACGCAACCGGGAATCGTGAATTACCTGGCCGTGCGCCAACACAACGGGCCGCCCGCCGTCTCTTGCTTGCTGTAGACCATCTTCCTCTGCCTCTCGTCGGTGGCCCGAAGGGATCCCGGACGGGAGGTCCGGGGGCGGGCCGCTCACGGTCCGCGCGGTGCGGCAACACCTGCCCCGCCGTCGCGTCCGTAAATCACGTCGTCATGATGACCCAGCGGTTCAGCCCGCCGCGACCACATTTCCAGCGCCCCCGTTGTTGCTGGTCAGCTACCCCGTTCAGGCCGCCCCGAACAGCTCGAGCAGCTCCGTCTTGGCAAACATCCTGGCGGTGTCCACCGCCGACGGTGTCCCCGCGGCCGGATCGGCACCACCGTCGAGCAGCGCCCTGATCACCGGGGTCTCGCCCTTGAAGACGGCACCCGCGAGCGGGGTCTGCCCCCGGTCGTTGGCGCGGTTGGCGTCGGCGCCCCGCTCCAGGAGGGCGCGGACCGCGTCGGCGTGGCCGTGGTAGGCGGCCAGCATGACGAGCGAGTCCCCGCTGTCGTTGGTGAGGTTCGCCGGAACACCGGCGTCCACGTACGCGGTGAGCGCCGCGGTGTCGCCCTGCCGCGCCAGATCGAAGATCTTGGTGGCCAGCTCCACGACTTCCGGGTCGGGTGCTTCGCTCATGGGCCGGACCGCCTTTCGACTGCGGGGTGACTCGGGGGGCGTACGACGCTCGGTGCAGCCGTACGAGTGAATCGACAGGGTACTGCCCGTCCGGGCACATGACCGGGCCCGCCCGCGGCAAAGATCACAAGGGGCCCGTACACCCTCACGACCTGCGCTCGGGTGGCCCAGTAAGCCTCGGCCATTCGAGGGAAATTACGCAAAATTCCCCCATTTGCACCTTTTATCGTATGGATACATGCTGTGAACCTGGAAGTACTGATGGTGACTGTCCCCACCAACCAGGAGAACCCCCATGGTCCTTTCCATCTCGGGCGTCGTGCTGCTCGGAATCATCGTCTTCCTCTTCTTCCGCAAGGACGGCCTCAAGGCGTCCCACGCGCTGGTCTGCGCGCTCTTCGGCTTCTTCATGGCGGGGACCGCCATCGCCCCGAGCATCAAGGCGGGCAGCGCGAGCCTGGCGAGCCTCCTCGGCGGGATCAAGTTCTGACGTCCCCTGCCCCCCGTAGTACTTCGTTCGCACCATCAGGAGACTGACGTGGCCCGGCGCCCCCTCCCCCGCATCCTGAGCAACGGCACTGCCCCGATCGCCCGGAGCCGGGAGTTCGCACGGTCGGCCGCCGACAGCGCCACCGACGTCCTCCATCCGCTGATCACGATCACCCGTGGACTGCGCCGGCTGGCTTCCGCCGGGCGGCGCAAGTGGGCCGACACACCCAAGGACCGGCGCGGACCGCTGCTGTTCCTCGTGGCCTCCGTGGTGCTGGTCGTGGCGCTCATTCCGTACGGTCCGCTGCTCGCCGCCAGCTGCCTGATGGCGGCCGCCGCGTGGACAGGACGGGAACGCACGGCGCCGGCACCCACCGGCCCCGACGAGGCGCAGACCCAGCGGCTGCAGTCCCTCTACGAAGCACTCGTCCCGTACTTCTCGGTCCCCGAGGACCCCGCCCCGCTCTTCGCGCACGGCGGCGAGTGGGACAAGGCTTTCCCCGCGTACGAGTTCGACGACTCCGGGCGCGTCTCCCATCTGGTGGTGCGCTACCCGGCGTACTTCACGGACGGCGAGGCCCAGTCCCGCGCCCGGATCGAGCAGCTCCTGCACGCCAAGTCGGGCCGCGGCCGCGAGTACCACTTCGAGTGGGACGAGGAGGGCAACCAGCTCACGGTCAACGTGCTGCCCCCACTGCCCACCGACATCGCCGCCCAGCGATTCGTCACCGCCCCCGGCGAGACCGTCCTCGGCTTCACCGACCCCACCGCGGTCCAGCGCACCCTCCCCGTGGCGGACGGCGACGACCAGCGCGACGTACCCCCCGTCGTCTGGCGCACGGGCCCCCGCTCCACCGAGCCGCACCTCCTGGTGGTCGGCCAGCCCGGCAGCGGCACCACAAACCTGCTGCGGTCCATCGCCCTGCAGGCCCTCCAGCACGGCGACATCCTCATCGTCGAGGGCAGCGGCACCGGCGATTACGCCTGCCTGACCGGCCGCGACGGCGTCCTGGCCGTCGAATGCGGGCTCGCCGGAGCCCTGGCCAGCCTGGAGTGGGCGGCACACGAGACGGAACGGCGCCTCATCTCCGCCAACCGCGCCCGGCAGACCGGCCGCCCGGCGCCGGACGACACCAAGCGCCCCCTGTGGATCCTCCTGGACCGCCCCAGCGTCCTCGGCCACCTGGCGGCGGCCGACGGACACCAGGACCCGCAGTCACTGCTCCAGGTACCGCTGCGGCACGGCAGGGCGGCCGCGGTCACGGTCGTCGTGGCCGACCAGTTCGACAGCCTGGACGCCCTGAGCGACCCCGTACGCCAGCACACCCGCGCGCGCGTGGTGCTCGGCCCCGCGACGCCCGGCCAACTCGAGGACATCCTCGGAGCGCCACCGCACACGACCCCCACGTCCGACGTCCCGCCCGGCCGCGGCTACGCACGCCTGGGGACGGGCTCGGTGCACCGCCTCCAGGTGCCCGCGACCCCCGACCCGTACGACGACGCGACCAGCGAGTCGCACCGGCAGGCGGTCCTGGAACTGCTGCCGGGCCGAAGCACACCGGTGGACGCGACGCAGAGGGTGGCGGAGGCGGAGCCGGAGCCGGAGCCGGAGCCGGAGCCGGTGCCTGCCGAGAACTGAGAGCGAATGACGGATGACGGGTAGCAGCTGACAGGTGACAGATCCCGAAATCTGTCACCTGTCATCCGTCATGCCATCTGCCAGGCATCACGCCACAAACGCCCGCGGCGTCTCCACCCCGGCCCC
>NZ_SRIC01000247.1 GCF_004684775.1 Streptomyces sp. MZ04 | reverse complement strand
GGTAAGATGTGTAGAAGAGACAGGGGCCGGGGTGGGCGTACTCGGCGGCGGGGTCGGGCTCGCCGTGTTGATTCACTCTTTTATTGTGACCCGGCGCGGACCGGCACGGGTCAGCCGATCGGCTGACCCGGGGGTCAGCCGGAACGCTTCTCGGGAGCAGCCGGTACGCCGACGGGGAGTGCCGGTGAGCGGCCGGAAGATCGACGCATGACCAAGAACCCCAGCCACAAGCGCTCGAAGCGCACCCGTGTCATCACCGGCGCCCTCGCGGTCGCCGCCCTCGGGGCCGGCACCTTCGGCGCCGTGTCCGCGACCGCCGGGACCCCGGACGCCGCGTCCAAGGCCCCCGTCGTCGCCGACGCGGGCGACGCCGGCCTGCAGCAGTCCACGCACCTCACCGTGGCCGCCGCGACCAAGGCCGCGCAGGCCACCCTGGACGCCGCGAAGAAGGAGAACCAGCGCGTCACGGTCGCCGTCGTCGACCGCAACGGCAACACCATCGTGACCCTGCGCGGCGACGGCGCGGGCCCGCAGTCCTACGAGTCCGCCGAGAAGAAGGCGTACACCGCCGTCTCCTGGAACGCGCCCACCTCCGAGCTGACCAAGCGCCTGGAGCAGGCCCCGACCCTGAAGGACATCCCCGGCACGCTGTTCCTGGCGGGCGGCGCCCCGGTCACCGCCAAGGGCGCCCCGATCGCGGGCATCGGCGTCGCGGGCGCGCCCTCCGGCGACCTGGACGAGAAGTTCGCGCAGGCCGGTGTCGCGGCCCTGAACGGCTGACATCCGCCGCTGACATCCGCCGCTGACATCCGCCGCTGACATCCGCCGCTGACATCCGTCTCCTCGCCGCCGCGCGGCTCACCGTCAGGGCGTCCGGAGCGCCCGGGCGGTGCGGGACGCCTGGGCGGCGACGCCGGGGATGCCGGACGTGATGAACGAGCCGCCGCCGGCCAGGTCGCCGACCACGTGCACGCGCGGGTCGGCGGGGGTCAGCCCGCCGGACGGGTGGAGCGTGGCCAGGCCGGTGGCCACCAGGGACTCGACCAGGCGGCGGGCCGCGGCCGGGACCGTCTGCGGCGGTGGGTTCACGGCGTTGACGACGAACTCGGCGTTGACGACGAACTCGGCGTTGGCGACGGACTCCGTGTCGGCGACGGACTCCGCGGCGCGTTCGGAGTCGTTCCGCGTCCGCACCCGGAATCGCCCCTCCACCGGCTCGATCGCGTGGACGCCGCGAGTGACCGACAGCTGTCCGGAATCCAGGAGCCGCAGCAGGACGGTCGCGTTCACCGGAACCATGGGCGAGGCCAGGCCTGTGGCCGTGCGCAGGTGGCGCCGCAGCCACGCGCGGTCGGATGCGGGCAGCAGCCGCCACGCGTACGGGCCGACGGTGTGCGCCGCCTCCTGCAGCACGCGGCGGCCGATCCGGGAATCACCGACGGCGGCGAGCTGCCGCCGGAGCCGCTGGACCGGGTCATCGGACGTGGTGCCGACGAGCTCGGCCGCGAGCTCCTCGAAGTCCTCGCCCGCGTCCGCCAGTTCCGCGCGCAGCAGCCCTATGAGGTCGTCGAGCGTGACCTCTCCCCGTGCCCGGTGCAGTTCCGTGACGCGTTCGGCGGTCAGGTGCCGCGGGCGCCGGTCGTCCGGGCGCTGCCAGACGTACGGCAGTACTCCGCCGCGCGAGAGCAGCGTGATCCGCCCCGTGTGGCCGCGCGCGGCGAGCGACACGACGACGTCCACGGCGGTCAGGCCGCTGCCGATGACCGCCACATCGCCCCCGGCCGGTACGCGGTCGAGCGTATCGGCCAGCGGATAGGGGTCGGCCGTGAAGCCCGGGTTGCCGGCGAGGCCGTACAGATCCGGGGGTGTTCCTCCGCCGACGCACAGCACCACGTGGGTGGCCTCGTGCTTCTGCCTGCCGTGCTGCTCCTGCGTACTGTGCCGCTCCATCAAGTCCTGCGTGCGCAGCACCAGACGGGCCCCGGAGCGGACCACCTCCGTCACTTGGGCGGCCACGACGCGTACGAGCCAACCCCGCTCGCCCAGCGCCGCCACGGCCTTCTCGGCGGTTTGCGCCAGATACTCGCCGTAGAGCGCGCGCGGGACCAGCGGCCGGCCCAGGAGTCCGTCGACGTGGTCGGCGCCGCGCTCGCCCAGCCAGGCTGTGTAGTGGCCGAAGTCGCCGTTGCGGATCGACATGATGGCGGGCGGCGCGTTCACGAGGACCGAGTCCAGGTCCGGGCCGTACGGCCGCCCCCGCCACAGTTGCGGCGACGGCTCGAAGACCGTGATCGTGCCGGTCCCGCCCCCGGCGGTGGCCTCGCCCTCCGTGGCGGCCAGTGCGTCGAGCAGGCCGACCGCGGCCGCGCCCCCTCCGACGATCGCGATGTCCATGAGCTCCCTCTCCGGTGCCGTCCGGCTTGTGCCGTCCGGCTTGTGCCGTCCAGTCGTGTGCCATCGACCTTCGCCAACGCCGCCGCGGAGCCCCATCCCCCGCGTACGGGCGATCGGCTCCGACCGACCCCCTCACATGAGGGGTTGGTGCCGTGCGGAGGACCGGGCAGGCTGGGCGGCGGAGGGGATGCTCATGACCGACGCACGCCGGACGGTGCTTTCGGCAGCCGAGAGGGCCGTCGAACGGGCCGCCGAAGCAGGCGAGTTGTTCAGCCTGGCCTCGGCCGCGCTGCAGCGCCTCGTGCCGTTCCAGGCCGCCGTGTGGACGGCCGCCGACCCGGAGACCGGCCTGATCACGGCGCCGATGCTGGTGGAGAACCTCGGCACCGGCGAGGGCTGTCACGCGTACTGGGAGAGCGAGCTCCTTGAGGAGAACGTCCTGCCGTTCCGCGAGCTGGCCCGCGCGTCCGTACCGGCCGCCGGGCTGCGGCAGGCCACCGGTGGCCTGCCCGCCCGCAGCGCCCGCTTCCGGCGCCTGCTCCTCGGCAGCGGCGTGCACGACGAGTTGCGAGGCGTCCTGCGGATCGGCGACCGGCCCTGGGGCCTGGTGAGCCTGTTCCGCACCTCCGACGCGTCGCACACCTCCGACGCGTCGCACACCTCCGACGCGTCGCGCACCTCCGACGCGTCGCGCACCGCAGCCGCGTTCCGCCCGGACGAGATCGCGCTGCTGGCCGGCCTGTCCCGCCCGCTGGCCGCGCGGCTGCGTGAGTTCGCGAGGCCGCCCGACGCGGCGCCCCGCACCGAATCGCCCGCTCCCGGCCTGATCCTCTTCGACGAGTCCGGCGAAGCCATGTCGATCAACGACGAGGCCCGCCGACTCCTCGCGCTGCTGCCGAAGGGTCCGTCCTTCCCCTCACCGCTGGGCCTGAAGCTGCCCATCTGGGTGATCGGCACGGCCCTCCAGGCGCGGGCCGTCGCCGACGGCCGCGACCACGGCAACGCCCGCGTTCGCATCCGCACCACCGAAGGCCGCTGGCTGGTCTGCCACGCCTCCTGCCTCACCGGACCCGGCGGCCGCCCCGCCCCGGTGGCCCTCGTCATCGAGCCCGCGACACCCGCGGACCTGGCGGTCCTGATCGCCGACGCGTACGGCCTGACCTCGCGGGAGCTGCAGATCACCCAGCTCGTCGCGCGCGGGATGACCACCGCCGAGATCGCCACCACGCTGTTCATCTCCCCGCACACGGTCCGCGACCACCTCAAGACCGTCTTCACCAAAGCCCGCGTCTCCAGCCGGGGCGAGCTGGTCGCCCGCCTGTTCACCGAGCACTACTGGCCCGCCCTGCCGGGAAGCGTCCGGCAGTCAACCGTCCGGCAGTGAACCGTCCGGCAGTGAACCGTCCGGCAGTGAACCGTCCGGCAGTGAACCGTCCGGCCGTGCGGCCCCCGCCGAACATATGCCGCATAAGATCGCAGCCGTGCACCCACGATCCACGGCGCCCCGCGGCACATCGACCGCCGCCCTCGCCGCCCTCGCCGCCCTCACCGCTCTCGCCCTCACCGCATGCGGCGGCTCCGGAGTGCACGGCACGCCCGGAGCCGACGGTGTGCGCGACCCGTACTTCCCGAAGCTGGGCAACGGCGGTTACGACGTCGCGCACTACGGCCTGACCCTCGGCTACGACCCCGAGTCCCGCCATCTCACCGGCGAGGCCGAGATCACGGCACGTGCCACGCAGGACCTCAGCGCCTTCAACCTCGACCTCAAGGGTCTGGACGTGAAGACGGTGACCGTCGAGGGGAAGGACGCCAACTTCCACCGCGACGGGCAGGAGCTGACGATCCGCCCGCCCGACGACCTCGACAAGGGCGAGACGTTCCGCACGACCGTCCGCTACTCCGGCACCCCGGAGGCCATCACCGACCCGGACGAATCCGAGGAGGGCTGGCTGCGCACGGCCGACGGCGCCATCGCGCTCGGCGAGCCGACGGGCTCGATGGCCTGGTTCCCCGCGAACAACCATCCCTCCGACAAGGCCTCGTACGACATAAGAATCACCGTCCCCAAGGGCCTGAAGGCCATCTCCAACGGTGAGTTGACCCGCGAGTCGACCAAGAACGGCCGCACCACCTTCGCCTGGCACAGCGCGGAACCGATGGCGAGCTATCTGGCGACGGTCGCCATCGGGACGTACGAGGTCAAGCGCTCGACCACCAAGTCGGGCATCCCCGTCCTCACCGCCGTGGACCCCTCCCAGGTCAAGGCGAGCGCGAAGACGCTCGCCAAGATCCCCGAGATCATCGAGTGGCAGGAGCTGAACTTCGGCCCCTACCCCTTCTCGTCGACCGGCGCGATCGTCGACAGGGAGGAGGACGCGGGGTACGCCCTGGAGACCCAGACCCGCCCCACCTTCCCCGGCGCCCCCGACACCGGACTCCTCGTCCACGAGCTGGCCCACCAGTGGTTCGGCGACTCCGTGACGCCCAAGTCCTGGCAGGACATGTGGCTCAACGAAGGGTTCGCGACGTACGCGGAGTGGCTGTGGGAGGAGGACCACGACGGCGACAGCGCGCAGGAGACCTTCGACGCGATCTACGAGGGCGACTACTACGACTCCGCCGAGGACAACAAGGCGATCTGGGCCTTCCCGCCCGCGAAGCCGCCGTCCGCCGCGCGCATCTCGGACAGTCCGGTGTACGAGCGGGGCGGCATGGTCGTCCACAAGATCCGGCAGGCGGTGGGCGACGACACCTTCTACGACATCGTGCAGGGCTGGACGAAGTCCCGTCGCCACGGCAACGCGGACACGAAGGACTTCACGCGGTACGTCGAGGAACACGCGGGCGGCGACGCGGCGCGCGAGAAGGTGCGCGCGATCTGGGGTCCGTGGCTCTACGAAGACGGAAAGCCGGACCACCCCTGAGGTCTGAGGGGCGATCCGGCCTTGTTCCGGCCTTGTTCCGGCCTTGTTCCGGCCTTGTTCCAGAGCTGCTTGGCCTTGCTCCAGGGCTACTTGACGTTCACACCGGACCAGGCGGCCGCGACCGCCTTCTCCTCGGCGCTGCCCGCGCCGTACAGGTCGGCGGCCGCCTTGAGCGTGGCGGTGCGCGCGCCCGCGTAGTCGGTCGTCGACGTCATGTAGACGGACAGCGCCTTGTACCAGATCTGGTAGGCCTTGGTCCGGCCGATGCCGGTGACCGAACTGCCGTCCGCCGTCGCGGAGTCGTAGGAGACGCCGTTGATGGTCTTCGCGCCGCTGCCCTCGCTCAGCAGGTAGAAGAAGTGGTTGGCGACGCCGGACGAGTAGTGCACGTCGAGGCGGCCGACGTTCCTGGACCAGTAGTCGGCGGAGTTGCCGTCCTTGCTGGGCTTGTCCATGTAGCGCAGCGGGGTGCCGTTGCCGCGGATGTCGATCTTCTCGCCGATGAGGTAGTCGCCGACGTCGGCCGGGTTGTTGGCGTAGAACTCGACGGACGTGCCGAGGATGTCGCTGGTCGCCTCGTTCAGACCGCCCGACTCACGGCTGTAGTTGAGCTTCGCGGTGGACGCGGTGAGGCCGTGGCTCATCTCGTGACCGGCCACGTCGAGCGAGGTCAGCGGCTTGAGGTTGCCCGCGCCGTCGCCGTACGTCATGCAGAAGCAGGCGTCGGACCAGAAGGCGTTGACGTACGCGTTGCCGTAGTGGACGCGGGAGTAGGCGGCCTTGCCGTCGCCCGCGATGCCGTTCCTGTTGAACTCGGACTTGTAGAAGTCCCAGGTCTGCGCGGCCCCGTACGCGGCGTCGACGGCGGCGGTCTGCCGGTTCTGCGGCGTCCCGTCGCCCCACTGGTCGTCGGCGTCGTGGAAGAGGGTGCCGGTGCCGGACGTACCGCCGTTGAGGTCGTACGTCTTGTGGCCGCCGCGCCCGCCGTCGGTGAGGTCGTAACCACCGGAGGCGGCGGGAGTCGAGCCGACGGTGACGGAGCCGCTGTACTGGCTCGTCCCGGTGCCGTTCTCGATGGCCTCGTGGCTGAAGAGCTTCTTTCCGGTGGCGGCGTCGGTGACGACGTGCAGCTCGCTGGGGGTGCCGTCGTGCTGTACGCCCGTCACGACGGTTTCGTACGCGAGGACGGGCGAACTGCCCTTGTCTCCCGCCCAGATGACCTTGCGTACGTCCTTCGCGCCGGCCTTCTCGGAGTCGGCCGCGGCGACGGCGGACTTCTTGGCGTCGGCGGCGGACTTCTCGGCATCCGTGGACGCCACGGATATCTTCCCGCCACGCGCCTTGTCGACGCCCTTCAGCTTGCCGCTCTTCGCGGTGTGCGCGACGAGGTCGCCGCCGAGGACGGGCAGGCCGTCGTAGGTGCGTTCGTAGCGGGTGTGCGTGGTGCCGTCGCGGTCCTTGACGACGTCACGGACGACGAGCTTCTCCTTGCCACCGATTCCGATCGCGTCGGCGGCCGAAGAGGCGTCGGCCTGCGCCGACTTGATGGCCTCGGCGCGCTGCGTCGCGCTCAGGCGCAGGGTGCCCGCGCCGGCGGAGTCCTGGTCACCGGCCGCGGTGGCGGCGGTGGTGCTCTGTACGCCGAGCACGACCATGGCGGCCGATGCGGCGAGGGCGGCGGCGCGAACAGCGGTCTTGCGAGGGGTGGGGGACTGCTGTCTCACTGGCTCTCCTTGAAAAAGGGCTTGGCCGGTTGGGGAGCGGCGGAGAGAGAGTGACACTGGTGACCCGTTGATTGACGGTTCACGAACAACTCTTTACTTGTTCTTGTCCGAATGGTGCGGCCCAATGTCCGCTATGCGTACGGTTGTTGGTCCCCGGCCTGCGGTGTTTCCCGGGTGAGCGGCTACGCCAGCGGCTACGCCAGCGGCTACGCCAGCGGCTTTCGGAGCACGGCGCACGGACGCACCCCGCCGCGCCCCTCCGCCCGGAACCGCTCCTCGATCTTGCCCACGAACTCCCGGCCGTGCCCCTTGCGCTGCTGCCGGTTCCTGGTGTCACTCATTTCGCTCCCTTTCTCTCGCGCACCAGAAAATAAATCCGGCACCGTACGTCTGAACAAATTCAGGACAGCTGTCGATTTGGCCGGAAGAAAGGCTGCCGAGAGGCGCGTGAATTCTTCAATCTGTACGAGCGTCGCCGCGTCATATCGAGATGTGCGGCGCTCAACCAATTCCCCGGAAGGGAGAATTACGTGGCAAGCAGCAGGGCACGTATCCGCGTCGAGCTCGTCAAGGTCCACTGTTTCGACACCGAGGACAACCTCGGCGGCGACGAGTTCTACGTCGTGGGCGCCGCCGCCTGTGGTGACATCCGCAACGTCGTCCTCACCAAGCCGCTCGACATCAACGACCAGCAGTCGAAGATGTTCAACCCGACCGAGTCCGTGATCTTCGAGGGCGAGGTCGACATGGCCGACACCCTGACCATCGGAATCGCCGGCTACGACGAGGACTTCAGCTCGGACTGGGGCAAGTACGGCCAGGCCCTCAAGGAGATGCTGGACTCCGTCAACAAGGTCGTCCCCATCCCCGGCCAGTTCGGCCAGCAGCTCATCGACGTCTCGTACACGGCGATGAGCGACGTCCTCAAGAAGGTCGACCCGGACGACGAACTCGGCCAGCTCACCGTCTCCCGCCCCATTTCGGAAATCCACGCGGGCGACAAGCCGTGGCCGTTCGAGGGCGGCACGTGGATGGGCAAGTGGAAGTACGAAGTAACGTACCGGATCACCAAGATTCCGGTGACGTGACCTCGACTCCGACGTGAAGCGGGGCGGTTGTCCGTGCATGGCTCGCGCCTTACGGACTGCCGCCCCCCTTTCGGCTTTGTTGAATTGACTCAGGAATCCGTAAGCAGGGATTTGAACGCCCGCGTCTGCTCCACGATCGCCCGTTCCGTGGGGAGGCGTTCGATCGAGGACGCTCCGAAGAAGCCGACGATTCCCGTGGTGCGGGAGAGGACGTACGCCGCGTCCTCGGGCTCCGCGATCGGGCCCCCGTGGCAGAGGACCAGGATGTCGGGGTTCACCTCCTTGGCCGCGTCGTGCATCTCCTGGACCGCTGCCGCCGCCTGGTCCAGGGTCAGGGCCGTGCCCGCGCCGATCGAGCCCTTCGTGGTCAGGCCCACATGCGGGACGAGGACGTCCGCGCCCGCGCGGGCCATGTCCGCCGCCTGGGCCGGGTCGAAGACGTAGGGGGCCGTCAGGAGGTCGCGGGCGTGGGCCTCGCGGACCATGTCGACCTCCAGGGCGTAACCCATGCCCGTCTCCTCGATGTTGGTGCGGAACGTGCCGTCGTAGAGGCCGACCGTCGGGAAGTTCTGGACGCCCGCGAAGCCCATCGCCCTCAGTTCGTCCAGGAAGCGGCCCATGTCCCGGAACGGGTCCGTGCCGCAGACCCCGGCCAGGACTGGCGTGTCCTTGACCACCGGAAGGACCTCCCGCGCCATGTCGACCACGATCGCGTTCGCGTCCCCGTACGGGAGAAGCCCGGCCAGTGAGCCGCGGCCCGCCATGCGGTAGCGGCCCGAGTTGTAGATGATCAGGAGGTCGACGCCGCCCTCCTCCGCGCACTTGGCGGAGAGGCCGGTGCCCGCTCCCGCGCCGATCAGCGGACGGCCCGCCGCCACTTGGGAGTTGAGGAGGGAGAGGGCTTCCTTGCGGGTGATCGAGGGCATGGGGTTACCGCTCCTTGATGCCGGTGAGCTCGCGCGAGCCGATCAACTCGTCGAGGCGGTCCGCCATCGCCACCGCGAACGACGCGTCGTTGATGTGTACGTCCATTTCGTGGAGCCGGACCCCGCTGCCCCGCACCGTCGTACGCAGGGCGGACAGGCCCGCCGCGTCCGCCGCCGGGTCCTCGAACGGGCCGCCGTCGATGTCCACCGCCGAGACGCCGCGCAACGGCCAGAACAGTTCGGCGGGGCCGCGCGCCGCGGCGAGCTTGTGGCCGAGGGACGCGCCCAGGGTCGCCATCTCCTGGGCGGTCGTCCGCATCAGGGTGACCGTGGGGTTGTGGACGAGCAGCTCGCGGTCCGCGAACCGGGCGGGGACGGTCGACTCGGGGCCGAAGTTGACCATGTCCAGGGCGCCGGGGGCGACCACCTGGGGGATGCCCGCGCGGCCCGCGGCGGTAAGGCGCTCGGGGCCCGCGGAGAGGACACCGCCGACCAGATCGTCGGCGAGTTCGGTGGTGGTCAGGTCCAGTACGCCGTCCAGGAGGCCGTCGGACGCCAGCTTCTCCACCGCGCGGCCGCCGGCGCCCGTCGCGTGGAAGACGAGGACCTCGTAGCCGAGCTCGTCGAGGCGGGCGCGGGCCGCGTCGATCGCGGGCGTCGTCACGCCGAACATCGTCGCCGCGACCACCTTGCGGCCCTGGCCGGCGAGTTCGTCGTGGTTGCGCTCGAAGCGGCGGGCCATGCCGGCGGCCGCGGCCGCCGCGTTGCCGAGGACCTGCCGGGAGACCGAGTTGATGCCGGAGATGTCGACGACGCTGTACATGAGGGTGATGTCGCTGCTGCCGACGTACGGGGACACGTCCCCGCCCGCCATCGTGCTGACGAGGACCTTCGGCACCCCGATCGGCAGCGCCCGCATCGCCTGCGCCGCGATCGACGAGCCGCCGCTGCCCGCCGCCGCGAGCACCGCGTGCAACCTGCCCTCGCGGTGCAGGTCCAGGACGACCTCCGTCACGCCGTCCGCCATCGCCGCGACCGCCGCGCCCCGGTCGCCCGAGCTCCGCAGCTTCGCCAGGTCGTGCCCGGCGGCGCGGGCCACGGCGGCGGCCGGTACGTCGGCGGTGGGCGCCTGCGCGGGGGGCGGCAGTATGCCCGTGTCGACGAGCAGGACGTCGCTGCCGTACTCCCGCAGCCGCTCGCGCAGCCACGCGTACTCGGCGCCTTTGGTGTCCAGCGTGCCGACCAGCACCACGGTCGCCATGGGCCTCACACTCCTTCACGCTCCGGTTCGCGGGCCGTCCGTCCCGCCGCCTCGCGGCGGATCCCTTCCCGCGCGGCCGGCCGATTACCCCGTACCGACGACGAGGGCCCCCGGCGGAACGTATCCGCCGGGGGCCCTCGTCAACTGCCTGGTGAACCTCAGACGTTGACGCCGAAGTCCTGCGCGATACCGACCAGACCGGACGCGTAGCCCTGGCCCACCGCGCGGAACTTCCACTCCGCGCCGCTGCGGTAGAGCTCGCCGAAGACCATGGCGGTCTCGGTGGCGGCGTCCTCGGAGAGGTCGTAGCGCGCGATCTCGGCGCCGCCGGCCTGGTTGAGGATGCGGATGAAGGCGTTCCGCACCTGACCGAAGTTCTGCGAGCGGTTCTCGGCGTCGTAGATCGAGACCGGGAAGACGATCTTGTCGATGTCGGCCGGGAGGCCCGCCAGGTTGACGTTGATCTGCTCGTCGTCGCCCTCGCCCGCACCCGTGACGTTGTCACCGGTGTGCACGATGGTCTGGTCCGGCGTCGCCTTGTTGTTGAAGAAGACGAAGTGGCCGTCCGAGAAGACCTTGCCCTGGGGGTTCACCGCGATCGCGGAGGCGTCCAGGTCGAAGTCGGTGCCAGTGGTGGTGCGGACGTCCCAGCCGAGGCCCACGGTGACGGCGGTCAGGCCCGGAGCCTCCTTGGTGAGCGAGACGTTGCCACCCTTGGACAGGCTTACTGCCATTGTTGGGAGTCCCTTCCCTCGTTGCGTACGAACGGGCTTCGTACTGGGGACGAAGCTACCGTCACCCCTATGAACGTCGACCGGGGTCCCAGAGGTTCCACTTCCTTTTACTTTCTTTACTCGCCCCGCAAATACAGGTGACGTGGACCGGACAGACGCGGGACCATGGAGCACATGTCCGGTCCCTATGTCATCCGCGGCTCCGTCTCCCTCCCCGAGGCCGAGCTCATGTGGCGTTTCTCGCGGTCCTCGGGGCCGGGCGGGCAGCACGTCAACACCAGTGATTCGCAGGTGGAGCTGAGGTTCGACCTGGCGAACACGGACGCGCTGCCCGACGTGTGGAAGGAGCGCGCCCTGGAGCGCCTCGCGAACCGCCTCGTGGGCGGCGTCGTCAGCGTGCGGGCCTCGGAGCACCGTTCCCAGTGGCGCAACCGCGAGATGGCCCTGGTCCGCCTCGCCTCGCTCCTCGCGGAAGCCACCGCCCCGCCGCCGCGGCCCCGCAGGGCCACGAAGATCCCCCGCGGCATCAACGAACGGCGGCTGCGGAACAAGAAACAGCGCAGCGAGACCAAGCGCGGCCGCTCGGGCCAGGGCTGGGGCTGACCCCGCAAACCCTGTGTGAACCCCGTGTGAACACTGCGCCGGCAAACCCCGCGTTAGCAAAGGGCGCTCAGCCCAGCTGCCGGTACTTCCCCTTGAAATACATCAGCGGTCCGCCGTCCGCGCTGGGCAGCTCCGCCGTGAGCACCCGCCCGATGACGAGGGTGTGATCACCCGCCGTCACCGTCCGCTCGGTGCGGCACTCCAGCGTCGCGAGCGCGCCGCCCACCAACGGCGCCCCGCAGGCCTCACCCCGTACGTAAGGGATGTCCTCGAAGAGCAGCCGGTCGCTGATCCGGCCCTTCATCGCGAACCGCCCCGCGATGTGCCGCTGGCTCTCGGAGAGCACCGAGACGCCCCACAGCGGCTGCTCGGCGAGCAGGTCGTCCATCCGGGAGCCCTCACGCAGGCTGACCAGCACCAGCGGCGGGTCCAGCGAGACGGAGAGGAAGGCCGTCGCCGTCATGCCGACGTCCTCGCCGCCCGGGGCCAGCGGGTCCTGCGCGTCCAGCGAAAGCTCGCGCGCGGTCACCAGGACCACACCCGCGGCGAGCCGGGACATGGCGGCGCGGAACTCTTCGTTGCTCACCCCCACAGGATGCCCGCCGGGGGCGGGGATACGGGGGG
>NZ_SRIC01000246.1 GCF_004684775.1 Streptomyces sp. MZ04 | reverse complement strand
CCCACAGGGCGCGTCGTCGACATTCTGGTCCTCCCCCCAGCCGCCCGCGCCGGCCGCTGCCGGTACGTCACGACTGTCATGTCTTGATCCATTCTGGCACCGGCCTCCAGCTCCGCCCCCTCCTCCGGTCCGATCCTCGGTCTGGGACCACGGTCCTGGTCGGCGGCCCCGTACGGCCCTTGCTCCCAGTCCGCTTCTCGTTCCGGGCTCGGACGAATCGCCGGATCCGCGCTGATGAGCTGGTCACCGGCCGGGAGAACTCGGCGCTCCACCCACTGCCGGAGGACAACGTGATCCGCGCCCTGACCGGGTTCTCCACCCGCAATCCATGGAAGGTCATCGCCCTCTGGGCGGTGATCGGCATGTTCCTGACCCTGCTCAGCCAGGCACTCGTCCACCGCGTCACCGAGACCCAGAGCGGCGACTTCCTGCCCGCGAAGTACGACTCGGCCGCCGCGCTGAAGATCGCCGAGGAGCGGTTCGGGGTGCAGCCCGACGCCAACGCGGTGACCGTCCTCGTCGCCCGCGAGGACGGCAAGCCCCTCACCGGACCCGACCACCGCCGCGTCGGCGCCGTCGCCGAGAAACTGGGCCGCCAGCGGGTCGAGATGCCCGAGCCGAAGGAGGACACGCCCTCGTTCCTGACCGAGGACCACTCCCAGACGCCCGAGGTCAGCCCCGCCATGGTCGCGCCCGACCGCGACTTCGAGCTGCTCTCCGTACAACTGACGGGCAACTCCACGGACCCCGGCCTGCACGACCTCTACCGCGCCTTCCGCGACGAGGCGAAGGACGCGTTCGCCGAGGCCGGGATGCGTACCGGATTCACCGGCGGTCTCGCGGACCTCGTCGACACCGGCGACGCCGAGGAGACCACCGGGAAGGTCGTCGGCATCCTGATGGTCGGCCTGATCGTGCTGATCAACATCCTGGTGTTCCGCAGCGTCCTCGCCGCGTTCGTTCCGCTGCTCGCCGTCGTCATCATCGGCGGCGCGGCGGCGGGCGCTGTCGTCGGCGCCGCGATGCTCACCGGCATCAAACTCGACCCCTCCACCCCGAGCATGATCAGCGTCGTCCTGATCGGCATCGGCGTCGACTACTTCCTCTTCCTCCTCTTCCGCTTCCGCGAACAGCTGCGAGCCCACCCCGACGCGCCCGCGCGGACCATTTCGGGCGAGGTCAGCGCCCGCGTCGGCACCGCGATCACCTCGGCCGCCCTCACCATCGTGGCCGCCTTCGCGACGCTGGGCATCGCGACCTTCGGACAGTTCCGTGTGCTCGGTCCGGCGATCGCCGTCTCGGTGCTCGTCATGCTCCTTGCCGGCCTCACGCTGATGCCCGCGCTGCTCGCGGTCACCGGGCGCAAGATGTTCTGGCCCTCACGTTCCCTCAAGCGCGAGCCCCGGCCCGGCGCGGCCGCCCGCGTCGGCGATCTCGTCGCCCGCCGCCCGTTCACCCTGGTCCTTGCCTCCGTCGCCCTGCTCGGAGCGCTCGCGGCCGGACTGGTCGGCATCCGGATGGACTTCGGGCAGACGACCGGTGAGCAGGACACCCCGGCCGCGACCACCGCCGCCGAGATCTCCCGAGCGCTGCCCGCCGGAGTGTCCGACCCGACCACCGTCTATGTCACCGCCAAGCAGGGCCGCACCCTCACCGCCGAGGGAATCGGCGCCCTGCCCAAGGCCCTCGCCGAGGTCAAGGGCGTAGGCCAGGTCGGTAAGACCGCCCTCAACGGCGACCGCACGGCCGCCCGTATCGACCTCTATCTGACCGCCGACACGCAGAGTCAGCGGGCCCGCGACCTCGTCTCAGGACCCGTCCGCGACACCGTCGCCGACCACACTCCCGCCGGGACCGAAGCCCATGTCGGCGGCACGGCCGCGATCTTCGCCGACATCTCCACCGCCGTCGACCACGACTTGAAGATCGTGTTCCCGGTCGCCGCCGCGCTGATCGCCCTCATCCTGCTCGTCCTGCTCCGCAGCCTGCTCGCCCCGGCCATCCTCATGATCGCCGTCGGTCTCGGCTTCGCAGCGACCCTCGGCGCCTCCGCCCTCGTCTTCCAGCACCTTCTCGACAAGCCGGGCGTCAACTTCGTTCTGCCGCTGGTCCTTTTCCTCTTCGTCGTCGCCCTCGGCACCGACTACAACATCCTCATCAGCGACCGCATCCGAGAGGAGATGGAACACCCGGGACCGGCCCGCGCAGCCGTCGCCCGCGCGGTGCGGCACACCGCGCCCGCCATCGCCACGGCGGGCGTCGTCCTCGCCGCGTCCTTCGGCAGCCTCGGCGTCAACTCCAACTCCGGCACCCAGCAGATCGGCTTCGCGACGGCGCTGGGCATCATGCTCTCCGCCTTCGTCCTCTCCATCGTCCTGGTGCCCGCGCTCGCCGCGATCCTCGGACGCAGCACCTGGTGGCCGGTCCGCCCGGGGCGAGCGCAGGGCCGCCGGCACGCCGAGCCCATGGCTTCCCGGCCGCACCGCGACCGCGAAGCCGTGCACTGACCGGTACTAGCCGTGCACTGACCGGTCCGAACGGACCGGCTCCGGGTGACGTCACGGACGGGTCGCGCGCTCCAACTCCAGGAGTACGGAGTAGTAGTGACGGCCCGTCGCGTGGTCCATGCCGACCTCGCACATGCGGTTCGCCGAGAGGTGCGCGTCGAAGTCACGTGCCGTGACCTCGGCCGCCTCCTTGCGGGTCGCCGACTCCGTCAGCTCCTTGTGCAGCATGCCGCGGTCGCCGGCGAAGGCGCAGCACCCGGCGTCGTCCGGGACGACCACTTCGTCCGCACAGGCCTCGGCCAAGGTCCGCAGCTGTGCTTCGTCGCCGAGGTGGTTCATGGAACAGGTGGGGTGCAGCACGGCGGAGCCGACCGTGCGGTACACCGTCAGGTGGGGGAGCAGCTCGTCGGCGGCCCAGACGAGGGAGTCGACGATGGTCAGTTCCCGGTGCAACTGCCGGTTGTCGTCGGTGAGGTAGGGCACCACCTCGTGCGCGATGCCGAGCGTGCAGGACGAGGCGTCCACGACCAGCGGCAGCCTGCCGCCCGCCGTCCAGCCCCAGGCGGCCTCGACGATGCGATTGGCCATCACGGTGTTGCCCGCGCCATACCCCTTCGAGTTCCAGATCGTCGCGCAGCACGTCCCCGCGACATCGTCCGGAATCCAGACCGGCCTGCCCGCGCGCGTGGAGACGGCGACCAGCGCCTCGGGCAGCGAGCGGTCGCCGGGGCTGCCGAAGATGCGGTTGACGCACGCCGGGTAGTAGACGGCGCTCGCGCCCACGCGCGTGGTGTACGGCAGCCGGCGGGCGGCCGCTCCGGGGATGGCCGACAGCCACTCGGGGATCAGATCGGGGCGTACGGCCTTGCGCGCGGCGCGGGTCACTGTGGTCAGGAGCCGGTCGCTGATCCTGTCGGCGGCGGCCACGGCAAGCCGGGCGGAGGCCTCGACCGCCTTGAAGTTCTTGGCGGCGAGCGCGGCGGCCCGCTCCTCGCGCGGGGAGTGCCGCGCGTGCCGGAACTCCTTCATCAGGGCGCCGGTGTCGATGCCGACCGGGCAGGCGAGCTTGCAGGTCGAGTCGCCTGCGCAGGTGTCCACGGCGTCGTAGCCGTACGCGTCGACCAGGCTGTTCTCGACCGGTGAACCAGCCGCCTGGCGCATCATCTCGCGGCGCAGCACGATCCGCTGGCGCGGTGTCGTGGTCAAGTCCTCGCTGGGGCAGGTCGGTTCGCAGAAGCCGCACTCGATGCACGGGTCCGCGATCAGCTCCACCTTGGGGATCGTCTTCAGCCCCCGGAGATGGGCCTTCGGGTCGCGGTCCAGGACGATGCGCGGCGCGAGCACTCCGTCCGGGTCGATGACCTGCTTCGTGCGCCACATCAACTCCGTGGCCTTGGCGCCCCATTCGAGCTCGAGGAAGGGGGCGATATTGCGTCCCGTCGCGTGCTCGGCCTTCAGCGAACCGTCGAAGCGCTCGACGGTCAGCCGGCAGAAGTCGTCCATGAAGGCGGCATAGCGCTCCACGTCCGACGGCTTTCCCGCGTCGAAGGCGAGCAGGAAGTGGAGATTGCCGTGCGCGGCGTGCCCCGCGACGGCCGCGTCGAAACCGTGCCGCGTCTGGAGGTCGAGGAGAGCCTCGCAGGCGTCCGCGAGCCGCGCCGGCGGCACCGCGAAGTCCTCCGTGATGAGCGTCGTCCCGGAGGGACGCGACCCGCCGACCGCCGTCACGAACGCCTTGCGTGCCTTCCAGTAACCCCCGATCGTCTTCGCGTCGCGGGTGAACGCGTTCGTCACCGAGGCGACCGGCGCGACCAGTTCGAGCCCCTCGACGACCTCGGAGGCGGCCGCCTCGTACGCCTCCTGGCGCGCCTCGTCCGGTGCGCGGAACTCCACCAGGAGCGCGGCCGTCGACTTCGGCAGCTGCCCCCAGTCGGCGGGCACCCCCGCGACACTGGTCGACGCGCGCAGCGTGTTGCCGTCCATCAGCTCGACGGCCAGCGCGCCCGCCTCGTTGAACAGCGGGACCGCCGAGGCGGCGGCCGGAAGAGACGGGAAGAACAGCAGGCCCGTGGTCACCCGGCGGTCCAGCGGAAGCGTGTCGAAGACGACCTCGGAGATGAAACCGAAGGTGCCCTCGGAGCCCACCATCAGACCCCGCAGGATCTCCACGGGCGTCGCGCCGTCCAGGAAGGCGTCCAGGCGATAGCCGTTCGTGTTCTTGATCTCGTACTTGGCGCGGATGCGGGCGGTGAGCTCCGGGTCCGCCTCGATCTCGCGCTTGATCGCCAACAGGCCCTCGCAGAGGGCGGGTTCGGCGTGCGCCAACTGATCGTCCGCGTCCGGCTCCGCCGTGTCGACGACCGTGCCCGACGGCAGGACGAAGGTGAGCGAGGCGACCGTGCGGTACGAGTTGCGGGTGGTGCCCGCCGTCATCCCGGAGGCGTTGTTCGCGACGACCCCGCCGATCGTGCACGCGATCGCGCTCGCCGGGTCGGGGCCAAGGACGCGTCCGTGCCGGGCGAGCGTGGCGTTGGCCCGCACGACCGTCGTCCCCGGGCCGAGCCGCACCCGCTCGCCGTCGCCGATGACCTCGACGCCCGCCCAGTGCTCGCGCACGTCGACCAGGATGTCCTCGCCCTGTGCCTGGCCGTTGAGTGAGGTGCCCGCCGCGCGGAAGACCACCTCGCGGCTCCTGCCGTGCGCGTACGACAGGACGGCGGAGACGTCGTCGATGTCCTCCGCGACGACCACCACCTGCGGCACGAAGCGGTAGGGGCTCGCATCGGACGCGTACCGCACCAGGTCGGAGATGCCCGTCAGGACCTTGTCGGCGCCGAGCAGCGCGGACAGCTCCGAGCGCAGCGGCTCCGGAGTGCCCGTGGACCGCCGGTCCGGCACGCGGTCGGGCGCCGGAGCCTCCGTGCGCGACGTGGGGCGCAGGGCCTGCGGCTTGGGCTCCAGCAGCGGCATGGGCTCTCCTCGGCGAGGTCGGCGGTGTCGGCGGCGGTCTCAGCGGCGGCGGACGTCCGGCACATCGAACAGCGCGTTCAGCAGGCCGCCGAGCTGGGTGCGCTGCTCGGCGTCCAATGGAGCCAGGATGTCCTCTGCGGCGGCCCGGCGCGCGCTGCGCAGCTCCCTGAGCGCACCGCGTCCGGCGTCGGTGAGCTCGATGCGGATCACCCGGCGGTTGGTGGGATCGGGTACGCGACGGACGAGGTCACTGGCCTCCAGGCCGTCCACCAGGCTCGTCACCGCGCGCGGGACCACCTCGAGGCGCTGGGCGAGGTCGGCCATGCGGGGCGGCGTCTCGCAGTGCGCGAGGGTGCGCAGCAGACGGGACTGGGCCGGGGTGATGCCGATCGGCACCAGATGGCGCTTCTGGATGCGGTGCAGCCTGCGGGTCAGCCGCAGCAGCTGTTCGGCGAGCAGGCCGTCGGCGTCCGGGGTGTTCATGCGGGAACATTATCAGGACCTTGTGCATTGTGAGTATAGGTAACAGTGAGCTATGCTCCATCAGTCATCGTCGGCTCGTGGACCGTTCGTCATGGGCGGCCCGCGAGCCGACGGCCGCCTCACCTCCCGTAGGAGCCCATGCGTCACGACGAACCCCGGTGGACACCGCAGCCGCCCTTGGTCCCGGGCCAAGAGGAGCAGCCTCGGCAGATCCGCCGCATCCTGCGCCTCTTCCGCCCCTATCGCGGCCGCCTCGCGGTCGTCGGCCTCCTGGTCGGCGCCGCGTCGCTCGTCTCGGTCGCCACGCCCTTCCTGCTGAAGGAGATCCTCGACACCGCGATCCCGCAGGGCCGGACGGGCCTGCTCAGCCTGCTCGCCCTCGGCATGATCCTCAGCGCGGTCGTCACCAGCGTCTTCGGCGTCCTGCAGACGCTGATCAGCACGACGGTCGGCCAGCGCGTCATGCACGACCTGCGCACGGCCGTCTACGGCCGGCTGCAGAGCATGTCGCTCGCCTTCTTCACCAGGACCCGCACCGGAGAGGTGCAGTCCCGCATCGCCAGCGACATCGGCGGCATGCAGGCGACGGTCACCTCCACCGCCACCTCCCTGGTCTCGAACCTCACCAGCGTCGTCGCCACCATCGTCGCGATGCTCGCCCTCGACTGGCGCCTCACCGTCGTCTCGCTGCTTCTGCTGCCCGTGTTCGTGTGGATCAGCCGCCGTGTCGGCCGCGAGCGCAAGAAGATCGCCACGCAGCGCCAGAAGCAGATGGCCGCGATGGCCGCCACGGTCACCGAATCGCTGTCCGTCAGCGGCATCCTGCTCGGCCGCACCATGGGCCGCGCGGACTCGCTCACCAAGTCCTTCGCCGACGAGTCCGAGCAGCTGGTCGACCTCGAGGTCCGGTCGAACATGGCGGGGCGCTGGCGCATGGCCGTCATCACGATCGTCATGGCCGCCATGCCCGCCGTCATCTACTGGACCGCGGGCCTCGCGTTCCAGCTCGGCGGCCCGACGGTCTCGATCGGCACGCTCGTCGCCTTCGTCTCGCTCCAGCAGGGCCTGTTCCGGCCCACGGTGAGCCTGCTCTCCACCGGCGTCCAGATCCAGACCTCGCTCGCGCTCTTCCAGCGCATCTTCGAGTATCTGGACCTGCCCATCGACATCACCGAGCCGGAGCACCCGGTGCGCCTGGACACGATCAAGGGCGAGGTCCGCTTCGAGGACGTCGAGTTCCGCTACGACTCGGACGGCGAAACCGACGGCGACACCGACAGCGACAGCGACAGCGACACCGACAACGACGGCGGCGCGGACGGCGGCACGAAGAAGAACCGGAGCCGCGCGATCCTCGACGGCATCGACATCACCGTTCCCGCGGGCGGCAGCCTGGCCGTCGTCGGCCCCACCGGCTCCGGCAAGTCGACCCTCAGCTATCTCGTGCCACGGCTGTACGACGTGACGGGCGGCCGTGTGACCATCGACGGCGTCGACGTGCGCGACCTAGACTTCGACACGCTGGCCCGCGCGGTCGGCGTCGTCTCCCAGGAGACGTATCTCTTCCACGCCTCGGTCGCCGAGAACCTGCGCTTCGCCAAGCCCGACGCCACCGACGAGGAACTGATCGCGGCCGCCCGCGCCGCCCAGATCCACGACCACATCGCGTCCCTGCCCGATGCGTACGACACCGTCGTCGGCGAGCGCGGCCACCGCTTCTCCGGAGGCGAGAAGCAGCGCCTCGCCATCGCCCGTACGATCCTGCGCGATCCGCCCGTGCTCATCCTGGACGAGGCCACCAGCGCCCTCGACACCCACACCGAACACGCCGTGCAGGAAGCCATCGAGGCCCTGTCCGCCGATCGGACGACGCTCACCATCGCCCACCGGCTCTCCACGGTCCGTGGCGCCGACCAGATCGTCGTCCTGGACGCGGGCAGGGCCACCGAGCGGGGCACCCACGAGGAGCTCCTCGAGCGGGACGGCCGTTACGCCGCTCTGGTCCGCCGAGACGCCCAACTGGAGCCAGCGACATGAAGATATGCACGGAATGTCCGTATGTGCGGGATACCGTGCCCGCATGCTGCAGACCAAGACTCCGCGCCGGGGCGCGATTCGACTGACGCGTCGGGGCCGGATCGCCCTGATCGTGACCGGAGCCGTCGCGGCCGCCACGGCCGTGGCGGTGCCGCTTCTCCTCCCGGACGACAAGCCGCGCCCCGAGTCGCTGACCATCCCCGAGGGCTGGCGCTCGGGCCAGGTGTACGGCGCCATCGACAAGGCACTCGGGGTGCCGTCGGGCACCACGAAGAAGAGCCTGCCCAAGGCCGACCTCAAACTCCCCGGTGACGCGGGCGGCAACCCCGAGGGCTACCTCTTCCCGGCGACGTATCCGATCAGTTCCCAGTCGACTCCGGCGTCCGTTCTGTCGTACATGGTGAACACGGCGACCAAGAGGTTCAACGGCGGTCAGGTCACGGCGGGCGCCGACCGTAACGCGGTGAACATCTACCAGACCGTCACCATCGCGAGCATGATCGAGGCCGAGGCCGGATCCAAGGCGGACATGGGGAAGGTGGCCCGGGTCATCTACAACCGCCTCGACCAGGGCATGCCCCTGCAGATGGACTCGACGATCAACTACGCCCTGAACCGGTCGACGCTGGACACCCGCGACAGCGACACAAAGATCAACAGTCCGTACAACACCTATGCGCGCATGGGTCTGCCGCCCACCCCCATCGGCAACCCCGGCGAGGAGGCCGTGCGTGCGGCGACAAGCCCGGAGCAGGGCGACTGGCTGTACTTCGTGACGGTGAAGCCGGGCGACACCCGCTTCACGTCGAGCTTCGAGGAGCAGCAGAGGAACGTGGCGGAGTTCAACAAGAACAAGCAGTCCGCCAGTTAGCGAACCGAGGGCGGGGGATCGCCCCCTTCGGGCGGTGATCCCCTCTGCTGTCGCCAGTTGTCCGGAGCCGCGCCGCGATCGGCAGGGGCGACGAGGCGGTGCCGGGCATCGAACGACCGGGCGTCGTGCGCTACGCACTGCACCGCAGCTACGCGCCGCTGGAGAGCGCGGGCCGACGCCCGGGTGTGCTCGTCACGCCCACGTTCGAGACCGAGGGGCTCGGTGTGCGGCGCTACTTCCCGTACAAGAGCCTGGAGAACATCCCCGCACCCTGAGCCGAGCGCGACGCCGCACCGCCGATGCGGCGTCACACCGCGACCGGCACCCCGTCAAGCAGCCGCCGGATGTCCCGCACGGCCGCCCGTCCCGCGCGGTTCGCGCCGATCGTGCTGGCCGAAGGCCCGTACCCCACCAGGTGGACGCGGGGGTCGGCGACGGCCCGAGTGCCCTCGAGGCGAATGCCGCCCCCCGCCTCGCGCAGCCGCAGCGGCGCCAAGTGCTCGATCGCCGCCCGGAATCCGGTGGCCCAGAGAATCACATCGGCGTCGACCCGCTGCCCGTCGTCCCACTCGACGCCGCTCGGCGTGATGCGGTCGAACATCGGCAGCCGGTCGAGCACTCCGTCGGCCCGCGCCCGCCGGATGGCGTCGTTGACGGGAAGTCCGGTCACGGACACCACACTCCGCGGCGCGAGCCCCTGCCGCACCCGCTCCTCGACCATGGCGACGGCCGAGCGCCCCCAGTTCTCGTCGAACGGTCCCTCGCGGAAGACGGGCGGCCGCCGCGTGACCCAGGTGGTCTCGGCGGCGTACGGAGCGATCTCCATCAGATGCTGGGTGCCGGACGCCCCGCCGCCCACGACGATCACCCGCTGCCCCTTGAAAGCCTCGGGCCCCGGATAGACGGCCGTGTGCAACTGCCGCCCGCGGAAGGTGTCCTGGCCCGGATAGCGCGGCCAGAACGGCCGGTCCCAGGTGCCCGTGGCGTTGATCAGCGTCCGCGTCGCCCAGGTCCCGGCCGAGGTCTCGACGAGCAGCCGCCCACCGTCACCCTCGCGCACCTTGTGTACGTCGACGGGGCGGCGCACCCGCAGGTCGAAGCGCCGCTCGTAGGCGTCGAAGTACTCGCGGATGACGTCCGACGAGGGGCGCGAGGGGTCGGCGTCCGTCAGTTCCATGCCGGGCAGCGAGTGCATGCCGTGCACTTTTCCGTACGTGAGCGACGGCCAGCGGAACTGCCATGCGCCGCCGGGCCGGGGCGAGTGGTCCAGGACGACGAAGTCCCGGTCCGGCTCGAAGCCGACCCTGCGCAGATGATGGGCGCTGGACAGACCTGCCTGCCCGGCGCCTATGACGACCACGTCCACCTCTTGTGCCGCCTGCTGTGCGGCCGCGTCCCGCGCCCCGATGTCGTTCACGTTTCTGCTAACTCCATCGGGGCCCGGGATCTTCCCGCGCGCCGCACCCGCCGGTCAGTGGACCAGGGAGACCAGGTCAGCGGCCTCCGGCCACCAGCAGCGGCGCACCACCCGGAGCGGACGCCGGACGTCCGTTCACCGCGGGGACCCCGGCCAGCTGCGAGGCCGGAATGCGCGGCAGCAGCCCACGCGCGGCAAGGTCGGGGATCACGCCCTCCCCGAACCAGTACGCCTCCTCCAGGTGCGGATAGCCCGACAGGACGAAGTGCTCGATGCCGAGGGCGTGGTACTCCTCGATCCGGTCGGCCACATCCGCGTGACTGCCCACCAGCGCCGTGCCCGCGCCGCCCCGCACCAGGCCGACCCCGGCCCACAGATTCGGCGAGATCTCCAGGCCGTCGCGGGAACCTCCGTGCAGCGCGAGCATCCGCTGCTGGCCCACGGACTCGCTGCGGCCGAGCGCCTGCTGTGCGGCGGCGACGGTGTCCGGGTCGAGATCGTCCAGGAGCCGGTTCGCCGTGGCCCACGCCTCGGCGGCGGAGTCACGGGAGATCGTGTGCAGCCGGATCCCGAAACGGACCGTGCGCCCCTCCTCCTCCGCGAGCCCGGCAATCCAGTCGATCTTCTTCTTGACCTGCTCCGGCGGCTCGCCCCACGTCAGATACACATCCGTGTGCCGCGCCGCGACAGGACCGGCCGCCGCCGACGAACCACCGAAGAAGATCTCGGGCAGCGGGTCCGGCGGCAGCGCGGTGAGGCCGCCCTCCACCTGGTAGTGCTCGCCGTCGAAGTCGAAGGGCCGGCCGCCCCAGACTCCCCGGACGATCGAGAGGAACTCATCGGTACGGGCGTACCGGCGATCGTGGTCGAGATGATCGCCGAAGCGCCGCTGCTCGGTGGAGTCGCCGCCCGTGACGACGTTCAGGAGCAGCCGTCCCCGAGTGATCCGCTGATACGTGGCCGCCATCTGCGCGGCGAGCACGGGGGAGATGACACCGGGCCGGAACGCCACAAGGAACTTCAGCCGCTCCGTGTGCTGGGCGAGCGCGACCGTCGTCAGCCAGGCGTCCTCGCACCACGTTCCGGTCGGGGTGAGCACCGCCTCGAAGCCCAACTGCTCGGCCGCCTTGGCGATCTGGATCAGATAGTCGATGTCGGGCGCCCGCACGCCGCTGACCGGTGTGACGCGGGAGCGCTTGATGCCGCCGTCGGTGTAGGCGTGCCGGTCGACGAGGGTGCGCCCGTCGCCGCCGGTCGGCAGGAACCAGTTGAGGTGGACGGTCATGGTCAGGACTCCTTGCCGTAGGTGCGCGGCTTGCTGGTGGAGGGCGGCAGGTCGCCGTTGAAACGGGTGTCGACGAAGTCGCCGAAGTCGATGCGGCCCGGAATCAGCTTCAGATCGGTGAAGGTGTCCGCGATCTCCTGCTCGGAGGCGATCGCGTTCTTGTCCACGGCCACCGGGACCCGGGTGCCGTTGCTGCGCTTGACCGCGTCGAGCGCGACCTCGTACGGAAGGCCGGTGTCCTTCGCCCAGACCTTCGCCCACGCCTCCGGGTGGTCGTGGACCCAGTCCTGCGCCTTGCGCAGCCGCTTCAGGTAGTCGGCGATGGCCGCGGACTTCTTCTTGTCCCCCAGCGCGCCGGGCGCGGCCACCTGGAAGTTGAGGCCGTTCACCACACCGTCGCCGTCGGTCAGGACGCGGCCCTGCTTCCCTTGCAGGACCTGCGAGGTGTACGGGTCCCAGACGGCCCACGCGTCCACCTTGCCGCTGGTGAACGCGGCCAGCGCGTCGGCCGGCTGCAGATACTTGACCTTGACGTCCTTGAAGGCGACCCCCGCCTCCTTCAGCGACGCGATCAACTGGAAGTGCGCCGACGACCCCTGCGTCACGGCCACGGACCTGCCCTTGAGATCCTGCGGCTTCTTCAGGGGCGAGTCGTCCGGGACGAGGATCGCCTCGCCCGCCGCCGTGCCGTGAGTGGCGGCCACCACGGAGATCTTCGAGCCCGCGCCCGCCGCGAAGACCGGCGGCGTGTTGCCGACGGCACCGATGTCGACGGCCTTGGCGTTGACGGCCTCCAGGAGCGGCGGCCCGGAGGTGAAGGTCGACCAGCGGATCTTGTACTTCAGGTCGTCGAGTTCCCCGGCCGCGCGCAGCACGGCCTCCGAACCACCCTTCTGGTCACCGACGTTGAGGGTGAGCGAGCCCTTTCCGTCGGTGCCGCCGCCCGCGCCGCCCGCCGATGTACCGGCGGACGAGGTGCCGGAGCAGGCGGCGAGCAGCAGGGCCAGGGGGAGGAGCAGGGAGGGGGCGGCGAGGTGTCGTCGCATGGCGAGTCCGTTCGGTGTGTTCAGGGGGTTCGGTGTGTTCGGTTCGGTGTGTTCAGGAGGGGGAGGGTGCAGGTGCAGGT
>NZ_SRIC01000245.1 GCF_004684775.1 Streptomyces sp. MZ04 | reverse complement strand
TATAAGAGACAGGGGTTGGGGAATCAGCTTGGCTCTGACGCGAAGTTCTCGTACACCGCCGGACGGCGACGGCGCAGGCGTAGCGCCAGCAGGAGGCCGAGGGCGAAGACCGCGGGGGTGACGCCCACCAGGATGGCGTTCACCAGCGGGGACGCCCCGGTGAAGACGTCGATGTGGGTGGCGACGAGGATCAGTGCCGCACTGAGCAGCAGCGTCGCCACCACCGGCGCCACCACCGTCCGCAGCACCCCTTCCTCATGGCTGATCCGCCGGAAGTAGAACGGGACCGCGATCGCCGCCAGGAGCTGGAGGGCCAGCAGGCCGATCATTCCCGGGGTGTTGACCCACAGCAGCAGCTGAGCGTACGGATCCGCGCCCGCCAGGGCGAAGGCCAGCACCACCACCGCCCCCAGCACCGTCTGCGCGGCCCCCGCAAGATAGGGCGACCGGTGGCGTGCGTGTACGCGCCCCAGCGCCTTCGGCAGCACACCCTCCTCCGCCAGCGCGAGCCCGTACCGATTGATCGCGTTGTGGAAGGCGAGCAGCGACGCGAGGACGCTCGTGACGATGAGGACGTGCATCAGATCGGCCGCCCATCCGCCGACGTACGTCGTGATCGCGGAGAAGAAGAGCCCGGCCGGGTCGGCCCCGGCCGCCTTCACGACCTCCGCGTCGCCGAAGGCCTGGATCACCGTCCAGACGACGAAGGCGTAGAAGAGTCCGAGGAACGCCACGGCGATGTACGTCGCGCGCGGCACCGTACGGTCCGGATTCCGCGCCTCCCGGCGGTAGATGACGGTCGACTCGAATCCGGTGAACGCGGCGAAGGCGAAGGCGAGCACGGCGGCGGTACCGGGGATCAGGACGTTGCCCGGAGCGAAGCCGGCCAGGCTCAGGCCCTCCCCGCCACCGCCCTTGATGAGGACTCCCCCGGCGAGCAGCACCAGGATCCCCGTCTCGGCGACGAGGAGCACGCCGAGCAGCTTCGCGCCGAAGTCGATCGAGCGGTATCCGGCGTACCAGATCAGGAGGAGTCCGGCGAGGGACACCGGCAGCCAGGGGATGTCGGCGCCGAAGAGGGCGTGGGCGGTGTCCTGGGTGGCGGTGCCGAGCAGGCCGTAGACGCCGATCTCCATGCCGTTGTAGCCGAGCATGGCGAGCAGCGCGGCGGCGATTCCTGCGGGCTTGCCCAGGCCGCGCGTGATGTACGCGTAGAAGGCGCCGCCGCTGCGGACGTGACGGCTCATGGCGGTGAACCCGACGGCGAACACGGCGAGCGTGATGCCGGCGAGGAGGTATCCGACGGGGGCGCCGATGCCGCCGAGCGCGATGGCGATGGGGGCGACGCCCGCCATGACGGTGAGCGGTGCGGCGGCCGAGACGACGAAGAAGGCGATGTCGGCGGTGCCGAGGGAGCCGGTCCTGAGGGTGGGTGCGTCCTCGACGGCTGGTCTTGGAGCGGTGGTGGACATACGGAGGGAAGCCCTTCTGCGACAGGCGGGGGCAGGGGGCGCGGCAGTGGGGAGTGGCCACCGCGAACCCGAAACCTAAAGGCTTTCGGTTTCGGCAATGTAACCTCACCGACGGGCATCCGGGAAGGCTTCACGGGGAGATCGAGAACATGGGACGGCCGCGCACACCCCTGCTCGACAGGGAGCGCATCACCACGACAGCGCTCGCCCTGGTCGACGAGAAGGGCGACTTCAGCGTCCCGCAGATCGCCAAGCGGCTCGGCGCGCAGACCGGCTCCGTCTACCACCACGTGGACGGCCGCGAGGGCATCGTCGAGCTGCTGCGGGAGCGGGTCAGCGAGGCGATCGACGCCGGGACCCTTGACCCGGACCGCCCATGGGACGAGTCGCTCGCGGCCTGGGCCCGTTCCTACCGTGCGGCGTTCGCGGCCCACCCGCGGGCCATCCTGCTCCTGATGACGTCGCCGGTGCGGGCCCCGCGCGTCCTCGACCAGTACGAGCGGGCGGTCACGCTGCTCCTGGGCGTGGGGTTCGACGTCGCGGACGTCATGCCGGTGATCGTCGCCCTGGAGAACATGGTGCTGGGCTCGGCGCTCGACCTGGCGGCGCCGGAGGCGATGTGGGAACTGCCGGACGAGACGACGACGCCGCGCCTGGCGGAGGCACTCGACGCCGCGCCGACCGGCCGCACCGATCGAGCCTTCGAACTGGCCCTCGCCGGTTTCCTCGCCCATGCGCGAGGGATGCTCGCGGCGTACCGGACGTGAGTACGGCCTTCATCGACCGCCGTCAGTAACTGCCGTTCCACACGGTGAACTTCAGCACTACGGCGCCAGAGCATGACCGCTGCGGACGTTCCATCGCCCTGTGCGGCCGCTGAGTTGGGTGGCCGTGAGCGGGCGGACGTCCAGGCGCCAGAAGGCCTCGTCGGGGGCCGACAGGGCGTGGATGAGGGCGGCACGGATCACGTCCGGCTCGGCGACGGCCACGATGTGGCCGGCCTCGCTGCTCAACGTATCGAGCCAGGTCGCGACGCGGTGGCGTACCTCGTGCAGTGATTCGCCGCCGTGGGGTGCGGCAGTTGGATCGCCGAGCCAGAGCGCGACGGCTTCCGCTTCGGCGCCTGCCACGGAGTCCAGCGTCCGTCCTCGCCAGCGGCCCATGTCGCAGGCGGCCAGGGCGGCGAGAGGTTCGGTGGGGGCAAGGCCGAGGGCGTGGGCGGTTCCGCGGCAGCGCGGGGACGGTGAGGTGTAGGTGGCGGCGGCCGGGGGGATTGAGGCGGCGGCTGCCTCGGCACGGGCGATTCCCGCCGGGTCGAGAGGACCGTCGTCGTCGAAGCGGACCTCCTTCAGAGCTTCGCTCGTGGCGGGAGAGATCAGCGTGAGACGTACGGTCATGGGTGGTTCCTCCGGAGGGCCTTCGCACGGCCGTTGACCCGCGGCACCCTATCTGCGGAAGCGTACCGGCGTGACGGGGGCGTATCGGCGTGATACAAGACTCACGCCCTTGGCCGGAGGCCCCGCGCGCGGTACGGTCACGGCGAACATTTCAACAGAACGTGACGACGGCGAGACGGAAGTCCGGTGCAAGTCCGGCACGGTCGCGCCACTGTGAGCCGCAGCGGGACCCTTTTCGAGGGTGACGCCGAGGTGAGTCAGACCCGTGGACCGTCGTCCTGCACCACCGTATGGGACGCGTGTTCCCCAAGGAGGTTTCATCATGGCCGAGGCTGTCGTCAACGCTGCCGTTTCCGCCCCTTCCGCTCCCGCACCGGCTGCTCTGCCCGTGCGGGCTGTCCTGCCCTGGGCGCTGTTCGCCGGGCTCCTCGCGCTGATCGCGCTGTACTTCGTGGGTGCCGAGCAGGGGGCCACCTCTGTGTTCGCCGGCACCGACGTGCACGAGTGGGTCCACGACGGGCGTCATCTGCTCGGCTTCCCGTGCCACTGAGAGGCGACAAGTACGTGCACGCCTCAACTGTGAGAAATCTGCTGGTCCGTGGCATGCTCGCGGGCCTGATCGCCGGACTCTTCGCCTTCGGTGTGGCCTACGCGATCGGTGAGCCGTCCGTCGACGGCTCGATCGCGGTGGAGGAGGCCCAGGCCGCCCACGAGGCGCCCCACGCGGGGCACGGCGGCGCCGCGCACGAGGAAGCCGCCGAGGAGGAGGAAGTGGTCAGCCGGTCGGTGCAGTCGACCGCCGGTCTGGCCACCGGTGTCCTGGTGTACGGGGTCGCCCTGGGCGGCATCGCGTCCCTGGCGTTCTCCTTCGCGCTGGGCCGCGTCGGCCGGTTCAGCCCGCGGGCGACCGCGGCGCTCACGGCCGCCGGCGCCTTCACCACCGTCTACCTCGTACCGTTCCTGAAGTACCCGGCGACCCCACCCGCGGTGGGCAACCCGGACACCATCTCGAAGCGCACCACGCTGTTCTTCCTGATGATCCTGCTCAGCGTGCTGCTCGGCATCGCCGCCATCATCATCGGGCGGCGCCTGGCACCGCGTCTGGGCAACTGGAACGCGACGCTCGCCGCCGGGGCGGGGTTCATCGCCGTGGTCGCTGTCGCGTTCGTGTTCCTGCCCGCGAACGACGACGCGGTCAAGGCCGGGTTCCCCGCGGCCCTGTTGTGGGAGTTCCGAGTCGCCTCACTGGCGATCCAGGCCGTGCTGTGGGCGGTCTTCGGCATCCTCTTCGGAGCCCTGGCACAGCGTCTCCTCGCCCCTCGGGCGGCCGACGCCAAGACCGAGGCCGAGCAGCCGACACCAGCCGTGGCCTGACGCACACGCGGCCCGACGTACCGGCCCCGCCCACCCCCTTGGGGTTCCGGCGGGGCTTGGTGGTTCCGGCGGGGCCTGGTGTCACGTGTACCGCTACGCCCCGTAGAAGCGCTCCTCCACCACGGCCCGCGCCCGCCGCGTGATCCTGCGGTAGTCGTCCAGCATGTCGCCCACATGCCCGGGGTCGTAGCCCAAGTACCGCCCCACGGCGGCCAGTTCGCGGCCGTCCGAGGGGAAGGTGTCGCCCGCCCGGCCGCGGACCAGCATCACCGCGTTGCGCACCCGCGTGGCAAGCACCCATGCCTCGTCGAGGATCGCCGCGTCCTCGACCGGGATCAGCTCGGCCGCGCAGGCCGCCGCCAGGGCCTCGCGCGTGCGGGTGGTGCGCAGGCCCGGCTCGGCCCAGCCCTGATCCAACTGCAGGAGCTGCACGGTCCATTCGACGTCCGAGAGGCCGCCGCGGCCCAGCTTGGTGTGCAGGGTGGGGTCGGCGCCGCGCGGCATCCGTTCGGCCTCCATGCGGGCCTTGAGGCGGCGGATCTCACGGACCGCGTCCTCGCCAAGACCCTCGGCCGGATAGCGCAGGGGGTCGATCAGGTCGATGAAGGCGCGGCCCAACTCGACGTCTCCCGCGACCGGTTCGGCCCGAAGGAGCGCCTGGGACTCCCAGACCAGGGACCAGCGGCGGTAGTAGGCCTCGTACGACTTGAGCGTACGCACCAGGGGGCCGCTCCTGCCCTCCGGACGGAGGTCGGTGTCGATGAGCAACGGCGGGTCGGAGGAGGGGAGTTGGAGGAGGCGGCTCATCTCGGCGACCACCTTGGCGGCGGCCTTGGCGGCCTCCTGCTCGTCGGCGCCCTCGCGGGGCTCGTGGACGAACAGGACGTCGGCGTCCGAGCCGTAGCCCAGTTCGTGGCCGCCGAAGCGGCCCATGCCGATGACCGTGAAACGGGTGGGCAGCTCGTCGCCCCAGCCCTCGCGGACCACCGCGCGCAGGGTGCCGGCGATCGTCGCCGCCGTCAGATCCGAGACCGCGTCGCCGACCAGGTTCACCAGCGCGCCGGGGTCGGCCTCGGCGGGGCTCTCCTCGGTGCCGTACGAGCCGATGATGTCGGCGGCGGCGGTGCGGAACAGTTCGCGGCGGCGGACTCCGCGCGCGGAGGTCACCGCCTGTTCGGCGCCGTCCGCACGGCCGACCGCCGCCAGGATCTCCTGCTCCAGGTGGGCGTGGTCGCGCGGTTCGAGGCCGCGGGCGTCACCGAGGAGGGCGACCGCCTCGGGGGCGCGCAGGAGGAGGCCGGGGGCCAGGCGACCGGCGGACAGGACACGGGCGAGGTTCTCGGCGGCCGCGCCCTCGTCCCTCAACAGCCGTAGATACCAAGGGGTCTTGCCCAGGGCGTCGGACACCTTGCGGAAGTTCAGGAGGCCCGCGTCGGGGTCGGCCGAGTCCGCGAACCAGCCGAGGAGTACCGGAAGGAGGGTGCGCTGGATCGCCGCCTTGCGGGTCACGCCGGAGGCGAGCGCCTCCAGGTGGCGCATGGCCGATGACGGGTCCGCGTAGCCGAGGGCCACCAGGCGTTCACGGGCCGCCTCCGCGCTCAACCGGATCTCGCCGGGGGCGAGTTGGGCCACCGCGTCGAGGAGCGGGCGGTAGAAGAGCTTCTCGTGCAGGCGCCGCACGACCGAGGTGTGCCGCTTCCACGCGCGGTTCAGCTCGGTGATCGGCTCCGTCCGCATGCCCAGGGAGCGGCCGATGCGCCGCAGGTCCGCGTCGTCCTCGGGGATCAGATGCGTACGCCGCAGCTTGAAGAGCTGAATGCGGTGCTCCAGGGAGCGCAGGAAACGGTAGGCGTCGTCGAGCTGGACGGCGTCAACGCGGCCCACGTAGCCGCCGGCGGCCAGCGCGCCGAGAGCCTCCAGGGTCGAGCCGCTGCGCAGCGACATGTCGCTGCGCCCGTGCACCAACTGCAGTAGCTGTACGGCGAATTCGACGTCCCGCAGACCGCCGGGGCCCAGCTTCAGCTCGCGGTCGACCTCGCCCGCCGGGATGTTCTCGACGACCCTGCGGCGCATCTTCTGCACGTCGGGGACGAAGTTGTCGCGCTCCGCGGCATGCCAGACGAGCGGCGCGAGCGTGGCGACGTACTCCTCGCCCAGCTCCAGGTCACCGGCGACCGGGCGGGCCTTGAGCAGCGCCTGGAACTCCCAGGTCTTGGCCCAGCGCTGGTAGTAGGCGAGGTGGCTGCTGAGCGTGCGCACCAGCGGCCCGTTGCGCCCCTCCGGGCGGAGGTTGGCGTCGACCGGCCAGATCGTGCCCTCGACCGTGGTCTCCGAGCAGATCCGCATCATGTGCGAGGCGAGCCGCGTGGCGGCCTGCAGCGCCTTGCCCTCGTCGGCTCCGTCGGCCGCCTCGCCCACGAAGATCACGTCGACGTCCGAGACGTAGTTCAGCTCGTGGCCGCCGCACTTGCCCATCGCGATGACCGCGAGCCTGCACTGCGCGGCGTCCGCGGGCGCCGCCGTCCTGGCCATCGCGAGCGCCGCGCGCAAGGTGGCCGTCGCCAGGTCGGCGAGCTCGGCCGCGGCCTCGGCGACGTTCGTCGTGCCGCACACGTCGCGGGCCGCGATGGCGAGCAGACAGCGGCGGTAGGAGACCCGGAGCGAGACCGGGTCGCCGGCGTCGGCGAGGCCGCGCTCGAACTCCTCGACGCCGGGGTGCAGATCGGCCGCCTCGTACGTGACCAGGGCCTGCCAGTCACCGGGGTGCCGGGCCAGATGGTCGGCAAGGGCCTCGGAGGCGCCGAGCACGCCGAGCAGCCGGTCGCGCAGCGGCTTGGCGCTGACCAGGGTGTCGAGCAGCTCGCGGCGGCTCGTCTCGTCCGGCTGCGCCTCGACGAGCCGGACCAGGCCGAGCAGCGCCAGATCGGGGTCGGCGGCCACGCCCAGGGCGTCGAGCAGCAGCGGATCGGAGCGCAGGGCGTCCAGCTCGGGGGCGCCGAGCAGCCGCTCGGCGGCCGACGGGTCGGTGAAGCCATGCCGCAGCAGCCGCGTGAACGTACTGCTTCTGCGCCCTTGCGGCACCGTCATGCGCGCCTCCGTTCGATCACTCCTCGCCCGAGCCTACGGCCTCACCGATGAGTTCCGCCCGCGTGCGCGGTCCGTACTTGGACGGGAGCATGGTGGCGTTGGCAGGAGGCGGAACATGACCGGCAGGGAACCGCGTACCGAACTGGACGCCCGGTACAGCAGCCAGGGCGCGTCCGCGACGCCGTGGCCCGACGCGCTGCGGCAACTGCGGGCGGCCGAGCTCTTCTGGATCTCGACGGTACGTCCCGACGGGCGCCCGCACGTCACCCCGCTGCCGGCGGTGTGGCTGGACGGCGCCCTGCACTTCGCGACGGGCCCCGAGGAGCGCAAGGCGAGGAACCTCGCGGCCAACCCCGAGGTGGTCCTGACCACCGGCACCAACCTCTGGGACAAGGGGCACGACCTCGTGGTGGAGGGCACCGCGGCCCGCGTCACCGACGAGGACCGACTGCGGGCCCTCGCGGCGGCGTGGGAGGAGAAGTACGGCAGCTTCTGGCACTACGAGGTGCGCGACGGCTGCTTCCACCACGGGGCCGGGCACGCGTACGTCTTCGAGGTGGCACCCCGCACCGTCTTCGGCTTCGGCAAGGGCGAGCCGTTCAGCCAGACGCGGTGGCGTTTCGAGCGCTGACAGCAGGGCCGGTCCCTGCTGTACTGCGGCCCATGGAATACACACTCGAGGTGATCCCGCTCCCCGTCAGCGACGTCGACCGGGCGAAGGAGTTCTACCGCGACAAGCTCGGCTTCCACGTGGACATCGACACGGAGGTCATGCCGGGCATGCGCATCGTCCAGCTGACCCCGCCGGGCTCGGGCTGTTCCATCGCCCTCGCCGACACGCTCTGGGAGACGATGGAAGGACCGACGCCGGCGGCGGGCTCCTACCAGGGCCTCCAACTGTGCGTCTCCGACGCGAAGGCGGCGCATGCGGAGCTGACAGCGCGGGGCTTGGACATCACCGAGCCGGTGGCTCATGCGCCGCAGGACGGCGGGACGTTCATGTACTTCAAGGACCCGGATGGCAATGGCTGGGCCATCCAGGAGTATCGCGTGCGGGCTACGACACCCCTGCGGGACGCCATCATCGCCCCGTAAGGGGCGCGAGGAACTGCGCGAGCAACCACAAAAGAGCCGCAGACGCGTCTGCTCAGCAACTCGGCAGATGCGTCTGCGGCTTTTCGTCGGCTGAGCGCGCAGTTCCCCGCGCCCCTTACGGGGCGCTACAGCACCGGCAAGTTCTTCCGAAGCTCGAAGGCGGTGACTTCGGAGCGGTACTCCTCCCACTCCTGCTTCTTGTTGCGCAGGAAGAAGTCATAGACATGCTCGCCGAGCGTCTCGGCGACCAACTCGCTGCGCTCCATCAGCGCAATCGCCTCGCCGAGATTCTGCGGCAACGGCTCGATGCCCATCGCCCGGCGCTCGCCGTCACTCAGCGCCCAGACGTCGTCGTCGGCGCCCGGCGGCAGCTCGTAGCCCTCCTCGATGCCCTTGAGGCCCGCGGCCAGCAGCACGGCGTACGTCAGATAGGGGTTGGCGCCCGAGTCGATCGAGCGGACCTCGACGCGCGCCGAGCCCGTCTTGCCGGGCTTGTACATCGGGACGCGGATGAGCGCGCTGCGGTTGTTGTGGCCCCAGCAGATGTACGACGGTGCCTCGCCGCCCGCGCCCGCCGTGCGCTCCGAGCCGCCCCAGATGCGCTTGTAGGAGTTCACCCACTGGTTGGTGACCGCGGAGATCTCGGCGGCGTGCTTCAGGAGGCCCGCGATGAAAGAGCGGCCGACCTTGGAGAGCTGGTACTCGGAGCCGGACTCGTAGAACGCGTTGCGGTCGCCCTCGAACAACGACAGGTGCGTGTGCATACCGCTGCCCGGGTGCTCGGAGAACGGCTTCGGCATGAACGTCGCCTGGACGCCCTGCTCCAGCGCGACCTGCTTCATGACCAGGCGGAAGGTCATGATGTTGTCGGCCGTGGAGAGCGCGTCCGCGTAGCGGAGGTCGATCTCCTGCTGGCCCGGCGCACCCTCGTGGTGGCTGAACTCCACCGAGATGCCCATGGATTCGAGCATCGTGATGGCCTGGCGGCGGAAGTCCATGCCCACGTTCTGCGGGGTGTGGTCGAAGTAGCCGGAGTTGTCGGCGGGGGTGGGCCGCGAGCCGTCCAGCGGCTTGTCCTTCAGGAGGAAGAACTCGATCTCGGGGTGGGTGTAGAAGGTGAACCCGAGGTCGGAGGTCTTCGCCAGGGCCCGCTTCAGGACGTAACGCGGGTCGGCGAAGGACGGGGAGCCGTCCGGCATGAGGATGTCGCAGAACATCCGGGCGGTGCCGGGGGCCTCCGCGCGCCAGGGCAGGACCTGGAAGGTCGAGGGGTCCGGCTTGGCGATCATGTCCGATTCGTACACTCGGGCGAAGCCCTCGATGGCCGAGCCGTCGAAGCCGATGCCTTCGTCGAAGGCCTGCTCCAGCTCGGCGGGTGCCACCGCGACCGATTTCAGGAAGCCGAGGACATCCGTGAACCACAGGCGTACGAACCGGATGTCGCGCTCCTCCAGAGTCCGGAGCACGAATTCCTGCTGCTTGTCCATCTTCCGCTTCCACCCATCCTTGCTGGTCAGGCCGCCTGCGCCCGCGCCGTGTTCGCGTCTGGGGACACATCGGGCACATGAGCATCCCACTCCGCGGTTTCGAGCGCGTTGCGGCCCCCGTGCCGTCGTGTACCGGACCGTGCCGCTCGCCACTCTGATTGCCGTGCTGTGCCCATAGTGCCTGCTGATCGGCGGGTCCGTAACAGCGGGCCGACCCGGATCGCCCATCCCCCTCCACCATTCCTCCTCTTCCTGGACCCGGCGGACACCGAGGCCCCGCTGCTGCTCGCCTCCGCCGGCATCGGCGTCACCCCGATGATCGCCATGCTGGAGCAGCTGGCCGCGGGCGGGCACCGCGGCCCCGTCACCGTCGTGCACGCCGACCGCTCCCCCGCCGAGCACGCGCTGCGCGCCGATCACACGGCGTACGCGGGCAAACTCCCGGACGGCGCCGCGCACTTCTTCTACGAGCGACCGGACCAGGGGCATCCCGCCGCCCTCACGGGACGCGTCGATCTGGCGGCCCTGCCCGCGATTCCGGCCGGCACGCGCGCGTACCTGTGCGGGCCGCTGCCCTTCATGCGGGCGGTACGTTCCCAGCTCATCGAGCGAGGGGTCGCCCCCGCCGACATCCGCTACGAGGTGTTCGGGCCCGACCTCTGGCTGGCGCGCGGATAGCCGAGGGGGATTGTCGAGGGGGGATTGTCGAGGGGGCGGATTGCGGAGGGGCGGATTACCGAGAGGCGGATTACCGAGGGGCGGATTGCCGAGAGGCGGATTGCCGAGAGGCGGATTGCCGAGAGGCGGATTGCCGAGAGGCGCGTCTCAGCCGTCGGCGCGGGTGGCGATGTCCAGGAGCAGCGGGCCCGTCGGTGCCGCCACGATGTCCGCCACCGTCAGCGGGTCAAGCGAGGCGAAGAACGCCTCCTGCGCGGCGCGCAGCGCGCCCCGCAGACGGCACGCCGGGCTGAGCGGGCACGGCGTCGCGCCCTCGCACTCCACCACGTCGCCCGCACCCTCGAAGGACCGCACCAGCGCGCCGACCGACGCCGTGCGGCCCGACTCGGTCAGCGAGAGCCCGCCGCCCCTGCCCCGGCGGGCATCGAGCAGGCCCATCTTCTGGAGTTCGGCGACGACCTTCGCGGCGTGCGTGTACGGCACCGCCATGTCCGCGGCCACCTCGCGCGTCGTGGGGGCCGCCCCGCCCGCCACGGCCAGGCGCATGAGGGTGCGCAGCGCCAGGTCGGTGGATCGCATGAGCCGCATGCCTCGAGCGTAGTTAATGCGCATCTGCGCTTCAAATTTTCCGGCCAGGGCTTGGACGGCCATGGCCTGGACCTGACCCGGCAGGCCCTCGGTTTCGCCGGACACCCTGTGGCAGGGCCCTTCCCTCCCCTTACGATCAGCGGACTCGTTCTCATCCGTCCCACCCGTCCCTTTCCGCAGAAGGACACATCATGGGTTCCGCCAAGAACACGAGCTCCGCCTCCCGCAAGGCCCGGATAGAGGAGATGCGCCGGGCCGAGCGCGCACGCGACCGCCGGGGCCGCGTCGTCACGATCACCCTCAGCGCAGTGGTCGTCGCGGCGCTCGCCGTGGGCGGTGTCGTCCTCTTCCAGAACGCCTCCGACGATTCCGACACGGTCGCCGACGGGAAGTCGGCGCCGAAGTTCAAGGTGACCGCGGACGGCGAAAAGGTCTGGAACGCGAAGCAGTTGGGCCGCACGCACGTCACCAAGGACGTCAGTTACGCGATGAAGCCGCCGGTGGGCGGCGACCACGACCAGGTGTGGATGAACTGCAACGGCGACGTCTACAAGGACGAACTCCCGGAGCGCAACGCCGTGCACTCCCTGGAACACGGCGCGGTCTGGGTGACGTACAACGACAAGGCGAAGCCCGCCGACCTGAAGAAGCTCGAGGCGAAGGTCAAGCAGACGCCCTACTCGCTGATGAGCCCGGTCAAGGACCAGAAGGACCCGATCATGCTCTCCGCCTGGGGCCACCAGCGCACGGTGACGGGCGCGGCCGACCCGAAGGTCAAGTCCTTCTTCTCCTCGTACGTCCAGGGCAAGCAGACCCCCGAGCCGGGGGCCGCCTGCACGGGGGGCAAGCCCCAGTGAGGCGACGCACCTGCCGGCTGGTCGGGGCCGCCGCCGCGGTGGTCGTCGCGGCCGGCGGCATCACGGCGGCGGTCGCCGCGACGGACGGCTCGGACGGGACGGACGTCCCCGCGTCCGCGTCGGCCGACGCGGGCTTCGCCCGCGACATGGCGATCCACCACCAGCAGGCCGTCGAGATGTCGTACATCGTGCGGGACCGCACCAAGAACGAGGAGATCCGGCGCCTCGCGTACGACATCGCCCAGACGCAGGCGAATCAGCGGGGCATGCTGCTCGGCTGGCTGGATCTGTGGGAGCTGCCGAAGGTGTCGGACGGCGCGCCGATGGAGTGGATGGGCATGGGCGACATGCCGCCCGGCGAGGACGGCGCGCTGATGCCGGGCATGGCGACGAACACGGAGCTGTCACGCCTCGGCAAGCTGAGCGGGCGGGCGGCGGAGGTGCGCTTCCTGCAGCTCATGATCGACCATCACAAGGGTGGCATTCACATGGCCGAGGGGTGCGTCGAGCGGTGCGAGGTCGGCGTCGAACTCCGGCTGGCCAAGGGGATGGTGGCCTCCCAGGAGTCGGAGGTCGAGCTGATGACCGACTTGCTGAAGGCGCGGGGCGCCAAGCCGTAACTTCCCCCGAGCCCGAGCCCGAGCCCGAGCCCGAGCCCGAGCCCGAGCCCGAGCCCGAGCCC